>JAFZXI010000001.1 GCA_017616855.1 Clostridia bacterium
CGCGCCGCGCACGCCGCAGTTCTACGCGGAGCGCCCCTGCGCCGTGCTTGTGGCGCGCGCCGCGGCGATAACCCAGCGATACATAGACGAACGCGAAGCGGAAAAGTGAAAACGCTCTGACCGTCGGGGAATACCCGGCGGTTTTTTTGTCCGACGAAATAATTGTTGCATTATTCTTTAAAAGTGCTATAATCAAAAGTGTTATAATCAGATATTATTTTTTATCGGGCGAAAAAGAGACGGAATGAGCTTGAACGAACAGACGAGAATACGCGGCAACGCGGGCTCCGGCGAGCTTGACATGACGAAGGGAAACGTGTATTCCCTTATTTTGCGGTTCGCTCTTCCGGTATTCATCAGCCAGGTTTTCCAGCAGCTTTACAACACCGCCGATACCCTGATAGTAGGGCGGTTTCTCGGCACCGAAGCCCTCGCCGCCGTCGGCTCGTCGGGGACGCTGATATTCATGATGATCAGCTTCTTCGAGGGAATGTTTATGGGCGCGGGCGTGCTCATCTCGCGCTGCTACGGCGCGGGCGACCGCGAAGGCGTTTCACGCGCGGCGCACACGAACGTCGCTATAGGACTTATCAGCGGCGCGGTGCTTACGGTGATAGGACTGCTCTTCACCCCGACCTTCCTGCGCTGGATGAACGTCGACGAGGCGATAATGCCGAAGGCGACGGAATACTTCCGCTACTTCTTCACCGGCTCGATAGGCATGGTGATGTATAACGTCTGCCGCGGCACGATGGCCGCGGTCGGCGACAGCAGACACCCGCTGTATTACCTGATATTCTCCTCGATGCTGAACCTCGGGCTCGACGTGCTTTTCGTCGGCGTTTTCGGCTGGGGAGTATGGGCTGCCGCGGTCGCCACGGTCATCTCTCAGACGCTCAGCGCCTTGCTCTGCTTCACGCGCCTGACGCGAGTGGACGGACCGGTGAAGATCCGCATCCGCAGCATAAGAATACACAGGGAATCGCTGAAAAAGATACTCAAATACGGCGTCCCGTCCGGTATACAGAACTCCGTTATCGGCTTCGCGAACGTCATCGTCCAGTCGCAGATAAACACCTTCGGCAAGGCGGCAACCGCGGCCTTCGGCGCCTACGCGAAGATAGAGGGCTTCGCCTTCCTGCCGATAAACAGCTGCTGCTTCGCAATAACGACCTTCGTCGGCCAGAACCTCGGCGCGGGCGAACACGCGAGAGCGAAGAAGGGCGCGCGCTTCGGAATCGTGAGCGCGATGGCGCTCGCGGAAATCGTCGGCGCGATATGCTTCTTCTTCGCGCCTTCGCTCATCGGAGCGTTTGACAAAGCGCCGGAGGTGCTTGCTTTCGGCATAAAGCAGGCGCGTGTGGAATCGCTCTTCTTCTGCCTGCTCGCGCTGTCGCATTCGATAGCGTCGGTCTGCCGCGGAGCCGGAAAGGCGTTCGTGCCGATGACGGTCATGCTGTCGGTCTGGTGCGTGTTCCGCGTGGCGTATATCTTCTTCACGATGCACTTTTTCGGCGAGATATGGCTTATCTACCTCGCCTATCCGATAACCTGGACGATAAGCTCGATAATATTCGTGCTTTACTACCTGCTTTCCGACTGGGTGCACGGCTTTGATAAAGAGAAAAAACCGGAGGTTGCCCTGTGAAAAGCGAAGCGATGATGAAAAAAGACCGCGCGCTGTACGCCGACATCGAAGAAGCGCTCCGCAGCGGCAGCGCGAAAGTGATATACGACAGCGAGACCGCGATATTCGTGCGCTATAACAACGTTCCGCGGTACCTGCTCGGAGCTGAGGACGATTCCGAAGGCGAACGCCTGCTCGACGGGATACCCGAGGAGGAGTTCTGGCTCATCGTGCGCGGTATGCACCTTTACGAATACGCGAAATCGAAGGGCATGTGGGCTTCCAAGCCCTGCTTCCAGGTATACTACGAGGGCGCTCCGCTCGACGACGGCGGACCGCTTGAAATACGCCGTCCGTCGGAGAAGGATTTTGACGCCGTCGCGGCGACCTACACGCTGACTCCGCCCGAGGAGCTGCGCAAGGACTTTGAAAGCGAAAACTTCTTCTGCGGATACCTTGACGGAAAACTTGCCGCCTACGCGGGCGTCCACGACGACGGCTCGCTCGGCATGCTCCACGTCTTTGAGGAATACCGCGGCCGCGGCCTCTCGAAGCAGATGTCGCGTTTCATGGTCAACCGCCGTCTCGCGCAGGGCTGTCTGCCTTACGCGCAGATTTTTCGCGATAACGGGCCGTCGCTCGGTTTGCAGCGCAGAAACGGAATGATTTTTTCAAACGATATTATTGCATGGACTTACGCGTGTCCGGCCGAAAAGAGATGATGAAAGCGAAATGAGCAAAAAACAACGGAATATTTCCCTTGCGGTCTTTTTCGGACTGATCGCGGCGCTGCTCGTCGGAATATTCCTGACGAACGGCGCGGAGAAGACCGAGTCGGTGCAGGAAGCGATGCGCGACACGGTCCTGCACGAAGCGGCGAGGATAAACCTCTTCGGGCTCTCGGTCAATCCGGCGATGATCTCGGCGTTCTGCGTAACGGGTATCCTGCTGTTGGCGGCGCTGCTGCTCCGCATCTTCGCGGTGCCGAAGTTCAAGGACCGCCCCGGCAAGCTCCAGCTGGCGCTCGAGCAGGGAGTAGGGCTCTTCGACGGGCTTGCCCGCGAGAACGGCACGCGCAAGACGCGATTCTTAAGCGCGTATATCTTCACCGCCGGCGCGTACATCTTCTTCGGCACGCTCTTTGAACTGCTCGGCTTCCAGGCGGTCTCGACCGCCGGAGCGTCGGTATCGCTGCCGGCTCCGCTCGCGGATATCAACGGCGCGATAGCGATGGGCGTAACGTCCTATTCGATAATCCTTTTCGGAGGCTTGTTCGCCGCAGGTCCGCGCGGCGCCGGAAGGGCGCTGAAGGACATATCGCTGCCGATATCCATGAGCTTCCGACTCTTCGGAGCGCTGCTCAGCGGAGCGATCGTCACCGAGCTGGTGTATTACTACTTCTCGCTGAGCTTCGTGATTCCCGTCATCGTAGGCGTGCTGTTCACGCTGCTGCACGCGGTGATCCAGGCGTACGTGCTGACGATGCTGACCGCCCACTTCTACGGCGAATCCACAGAAAAGCACGAGAAGAAAAAGAAAACCTCCGCGTGAGCTGCGCGGAAACCTAACAAAATAACCATCTGAACATAAAGGAGAAACATGAAATGAAAAAGCTGATAAGAGTATTTGCCCTCATTCTCACGCTTTGCGCAGTCGTTGCCTGCGCGTCGCTTCCGGCATTCGCCGAGGACGGCGCCGAAGCGGGCGAAGTCATCGCGGCCGCCGCGCCGTCGGACGGTTCAGCGGTAAAGGCGATAGCCGCCGCCGCGATAATCATCATAGGCGCGGGTATCGGCGCTGTCTGCATGGCGATCGCAATCAAAAAGTCGGTTGAAGGCACCGCGCGTCAGCCCGAAGCGGGCGGCGACATCCGCTCCACGATGATGCTCGGCCTCGTTTTTATCGAAACGGCGATAATCTACGCGCTGATAGTCGCGATACTGATAATCTTCGTAATGTAAGGGTGATCTGAAATGAATCTTCCCCTGAATATCGACCTGCAGCAGATACTGCTGCACATGCTGAACTTCGTCATACTGTTCGGCGGTCTGTATTTCATTCTTTACAAACCCGTAAAGAAGTTTATGGACAGCCGCGCTTCGCGCTACGCGGAAAAGGAAGCTGAAGCGGAGCGCAAGCTTCGCGACGCGGAGACGGCGAAGGAACAGTATGAGGAGAAGTTGAGGAACGCCGAGGCGGAGATTGACGCCATGAAGGCGGACGCCGCGGCGAAAGCCGAATCCGCCGCCGCCGCCGCGCTGAAGAAAGCGGAAGCGGACGCGGAGGGCATACGCAAAGTCGCGCGCGCCGAGGCGGAGGCGGAGAAGACGGAACTCCTGCGCCGCGCCAGCCGCGAGGCGACCGGTATAGCCGCCGCCGCGGCCGAAAAAGCGGTCCTCGGCAGCGCCGAAGAGGCGTTCGACAGCTTCCTTGACAACGTCGGGGAGGGCGACGGCAGATGAGCGATAAAAGGGTTACCGCCGTCCTGTATTCCGAAAAAGAGCCCGATGACGTAAGGCGGGCTCGCTTCGGCGCGTTCCTGAGACGCAAATACGGCGCGGGCACGTCGCTCGAATGGCGCTGCGACCCCGAAGTGAGAAACGGCTTCAAACTCGTCGTCGGAGCCGACGTTTACAACTGGACGACGGAAGCACGCCTCGCGCAGCTTAAAGAGGAAATCTATGCCGCCGGCGAAAGCGAAGGCGGCTTTGACGTTATACCGCTGATTAAAGAGAGTCTCGAAAAATGGCGCCCGCGTGTCGTTGCCGACCAGATCGGCAAGATCATCAGCGTCGGCGACGGCATCGCGTCGGTCAGCGGGCTTGACGAGGCGTTTTACGGCGAGATCGTGATATTTTCCGACGGCAGCCGCGGAATGGTACACGACCTGACCGAAGGACGTCTCGGCTGCATGATGTTCGGCGACGACGAGGGCGTTTACGAGGGCAGCGAGGTGCGCCGCACCGGCAGGGTGGCCGGCGTTCCCTGCGGCTACGGTTTCCTCGGCAGAGTCGTAGATGCGCTCGGCGCTCCTATTGACGGCGGCATCGCGATAGAGGCGGAGGAATACCGTCCCGTAGAGCAGGCGGCGCCCGCGATCATTGACCGCCAGCCCGTCAACAAGCCGCTTGAGACAGGTATCCTCGCCATAGATTCGATGCTCCCGATAGGCAGGGGGCAGCGCGAACTGATAATAGGCGACCGCCAGACCGGCAAAACCTCGATCGCGGTCGATACGATAATTAATCAAAAAGACAAAAACGTAATCTGCGTCTACGTCGCGATAGGGCAGAAGGCGAGTTCCGTCGCCTCGATAGTGAATACCCTCCGCCGCACCGGCGCGATGGAATACACCGTCGTCGTCAGCGCGACGGCGGCGGATCCGGCGCCGCTGCAGTACCTCGCGCCTTACGCGGGCTGCACCCTCGCTGAGTTCTTCGCCGCGGAGGGCAAAGACGTGCTCGTCGTCTACGACGACCTCTCCAAACACGCGGTCGCGTACCGCGCGCTGAGCTTACTGCTCGGGCGCACCCCCGGCAGGGAGGCGTACCCCGGCGACGTTTTCTATCTCCATTCCAGATTGCTCGAGCGCTCCGCGCACCTGAGCGACGCAAGAGGCGGCGGAAGCATAACCGCGCTCCCGATAGTCGAAACGCAGGCGGGCGACGTCGCCGCCTATATCCCTACTAATATCATCTCGATAACCGACGGACAGATCTTCCTTGAGGGAGAAATGTTCCACGCCGGTCAGCGCCCCGCGGTCAACATCGGACTTTCGGTGTCCCGTGTCGGCGGCGACGCGCAGACGAAGGCGATGAAAAAAGCCGTCGGCACGCTTCGACTCGACCTCGCGCAGTATCGCGAGATGGAGGCGTTCATGCAGTTCTCCGGCGACCTCGACGACGCGACGCGCCGCCGCCTGAAATACGGCGAAGGACTGATGTATATGCTGCGCCAGCCGCGCAACACGCCGATGAGTCTCCACGCGCAGGTGATAACGCTCGTCGCGGCGCTTGCCGACAGTTTTCCCGAAGCGGAGCCGCAGGAGCTGCGCGGACTTCTCGATAAGCTCGTCGGGATCTGCGAGAGCGAACACGCCGCGCTTTGCTCGCGTATCGAGGGCGGCGAACTGACCGATGACGACAAGGCGGCGATAATTGCCGCCGCCGCGCACGTTAGCTGATTATGGCGACTGTAAAAGAACTCAAACTGCGCATTCGCGGCATAACCGAGATGCGAAAAATAACGAACGCGATGTATATGATTGCTTCGGTCAAGCTCCGCCACGCGAAGGAGGAGCTTGAAAAAACGCGTCCGTTCTTCGATAACCTCCGCACCCAGACGCAGCGTGTCTTCCGCGCGGACGCGACCGAAAAGAGCCAGTACTTTTACCCCTCGTTCGGCAAGCGCGACGACGAAACGACCGTCGGCTTCCTCGTGATAACGTCGGATAAAGGGCTCTCCGGCACCTACAGCCGCGACGTGATAAAAGAGGCGCTCGCCCGTTCCGTGCCGGAAAAGTGCGACGCGGACAGCACGAAAATATTCATCGTCGGCGAGTACGGCAGGCAGTATTTCCGCGGCAGGAATCTGCCCTTCGCCGAGGATTTCGACTTTCCCGCCGCGTCGCCGAACTTCCACCGCGCGCGCCGGATGGCGCACGACCTTCTCGCGCGTTACGACAGCGGCGAGATTGACGAATTGCGCGTCCTTTACACCGACTACGAAAACGGTCTGAGCACGCACGTCAAAGAAGCGCGCATACTTCCCTTCGAGCGAAAGAGCTTCATCGACGGCGCCGAAGACGAGGTCGAGTTCGAATACCTGCCGTCGATAAGCAACGTGCTGGAGACCGCCGTCGCCGGATACTTGACGGGCTATATCTTCAGCGCGATGGTCGACAGCTACTGCTCCGAGCAGAGCATGAGGATGGCGGCGATGGACGTCGCCAACCGCAACGCCTCCGAACTGCTCGACGAGCTGAGACTGCAGTATAACCACGCGCGCCAGAGCGCGATAACCGCCGAGGTCACGGAGATCTCCGCGGGATACAGAAACAGAAGAAAGGAGCCGCCGCAATCATGAAAGGCAGAATAACGAAGATAGCCGGATCTGTCGTCGACGTCGCTTTCGACGGCGCGCTCCCGAGAATAAAAGAAGCGCTGACCGTCGAAGTCTCCGGCGTTAAGCGCGTGATGGAAGTCGCCCACCATATCGGCAACGGCGAAGTGCGCTGCATCCTCTTTTCCGGCGGCGAAGGACTTTACCGCGGGCTCGAGGTCACCGCGACGGGGGACGGCATACGCGTTCCCGTCGGCAAGGAGGTCCTCGGCAGGATGCTGAACGTCTGCGGCGAACCGATAGACGGCGGCGACCCGCTTCCTGAGGATACCGAGCGCTGGAGCATCCACCGCAAGCCGCCCGCGTTCGACGAGCAGCAGCCCGCGGAGGAGATACTCGAAACGGGAATAAAGGTCATCGACCTGCTCGAGCCGTACCCCAAGGGCGGCAAGATCGGACTTTTCGGCGGCGCCGGCGTCGGCAAAACGGTGCTTATCCAGGAGCTTATCCATAACGTCGCGGTCGAGCACGGCGGCTACTCCGTGTTCGCCGGAGTCGGCGAGCGCTCCCGCGAGGGCAACGACCTCTGGCGCGAAATGAACAAAAGCGGCGTTATCGACAAGACCGCGCTGGTCTTCGGTCAGATGAACGAAGCGCCCGGCGTGCGTATGCGCGTCGCGCTTTCCGGACTCACGATGGCGGAATACTTTCGCGACCGCGAGGATAAAGACATATTGCTTTTCATCGATAATATTTTCCGCTTCGTGCAGGCGGGCAGCGAGGTTTCGACGCTGCTCGGCAGAATGCCCTCCGCGGTCGGCTATCAGCCGACGCTCGCGGGTGAGATGGGCGCGCTGCAAGAGCGCATAACGTCAACGAAGCGCGGCTCCGTCACGTCGGTGCAGGCGGTCTACGTTCCCGCCGACGACCTGACCGACCCCGCGCCCGCGACGACCTTTTCGCATCTCGACGCGACGACGGTCCTCAACCGCAAGACCGCCGAGCAGGGCATCTATCCTGCCGTCGATCCGCTCGAATCGAGCTCGCGCATACTCGATCCGAACATCGTCGGGCAGGAGCACTACCGTATCGCGCGGCAGGTGCAGGAGCTGCTTGAGAAATACCGCGAGCTGCAGGACATCATAACGATCCTCGGCGTCGAGGAACTCGGCGAGGCCGACCGCAAGATCGTCGCCCGCGCGCGCAAGGCGCAGCGTTTCCTCGCGCAGCCGATGTTCGTCGCCGAGAAGTTTACCGGTCTGAAGGGCGTGTATATCCCGCTTTCCGAAACCCTGAGCAGCTTCGATATGCTGATTTCGGGCGAGCTCGACGACTGTCCGGAGGAGGCGTTCTATAACGTCGGCACCGCGAAGGAAGTAATCGAGAAAACCGAGCGTCTGAAGGAGAGCGGACGATGAAGAGATTCCACCTGCGTGTTCTCGCGGCGGACCGCCCGTTCTTTGAGGGAGAGTGCGTTTCGCTCCGCGTGCAGCTTTCCGACGGGCAATACGGCGTGCTCGCCGACCACGTTCCCGCGGTCGCGGCTATCGTGCCAGGAGTCATGCGGTATTCGCTTCCGGACGGCTCGACCGAAACGGTTTTCGCCTCCGAGGGCATATTGAAGATAGAAAACAACGACGTGCTCGTGCTCGCGACTACCGTCGAGCGCCCCGAAGAAATCGACGAGACGCGCGCCCTCCGCAGCGCCGAGGCGGCGCGCGAGGAGCTGCTCCGCAAGCTGACCGCGCAGGAGTACAAGGAGGCGGAAGCCCGCCTTTCCCGCGCGATAGGCAGACTCAAGGCGAAGGGCCGCAGTCTCGATTTGAATTGACCGCACAGTTAAAAGAATACGAAAAAACCGCCTTCCGATTGGAAGGCGGTCGTTTTTTCAAAAACTCATTTATTTACGCCGAGGAAAAACAGCGCCAGCGTGCCGGGGCCGGAGTGCGCTCCGATGACGGGGCCGATGTCGGTTATCAGCGCCGCGGTGACGCCGAACTCTTCGGTAACCTTTTCCTCGAGCATGCGCGCGTCGTCGATGCAGTCGCCGTGGGAGATGAAGTAGACGGGTGTTTCTTCGCTGTGCAGTTCCTTCATTCGCGCGAGCATCGTGTTCAGCGACATACGCCTGCCGATGACCTTGTGGATGGGGATAAGGTGTCCGTCGTCGTCGACGTGGAGCACCGGCTTTATGTTCAGCGCGGTGCCGAGCAGGGCGGAGGCGGCGCTCACGCGCCCGCCGCGCTTGAGGTATTTCAGGTCTTCGACCGTGAACCAGTGGCACATGTGCGGCACCTTTTCGCGTATATCGGCGGCGTTTTCGTCGAGCGTCATGCCTGCGTCGCGGTTCTTCACCGTGTACCACACGAGGAGGCCCTGACCCGCTGAAGCGGCGAGGGAGCTGACGACTTCAACGCGGCGTTCTGGGAAGGCGGCCTGCAGCTTTTCCGCTGCGCTTATCCCGGCGTTGACCGTGCTGCTCAGGCCGAGGGAGAATCCGATATAGAGAATGTCGCATCCGCTTTCAAGCACGGGGGAGAACGCCTTGACGAAGTCGTCCTCGTTCGCGGCGGAGGTCTTGAAAACCGTTCCCGCGCGCATCTCCGCGTAGAAGTCCGGAGTGGACATCTGCGCCTGCGTGAACTCCGTCGTTTCGCCGTCGCGGCGGAAGCGGAGGTCGATGCACCCGACCTGCCATTCCTTCAGGAGCTCCGGCGAAATATCGCAAGCGGTATCGGTGAAAACTTCGTAATTCTGCATAAGACATCAGTCCCGGTCTCGTATTTTTGTGCTCAAGCGGTGAAAACCGCGCGCATCTTGTCGAAAAAACAAACTCATATAATCTTTAATATTAGTTTATCACAATCGGGCGATTAAGTCAATATTTATCGCTCGACATAAAAATGAAAAATTCGTGAAACGGAATCCGATGATTTCGGTAAAAAATATGCAGATTTTTCTTGTATGTGCCGTGATTTCGGAGTATAATAGTGAAAACGAAGCGAAATCCGAGGTAAAAAAGATGAGCTACGATAACGAGCTGGTGGCGGGCAAACTGCGCCGCTGGGAAAAATATCTGAATGATTACCGGCTTCCCGATTGGGAAAAAATCCCCGATTTCGGGCTGTATATGGAGCAGGTGCTTGCGCTGCTGACCGAATATCTCGATTATCTTCCTCCCGAGCTGAAAGAGGAGCGCTTCATCACCGCGGCGACGATAAATAACTACGTGCGCAACCGCGTCATGCCCGAGCCGCGCAAAAAGAAGTATTACCGTATTCACATCGCGTACCTTATCATAATATGCACTCTGAAACAGAGCTTGACCATCGCGACGCTGCAGAAGGTCATTCCCATGGGGCTTTCGGAGGCGGAGGTCAAGACGATTTACGACGCTTACGTCGTGCGCCACCGC
>JAFZXI010000117.1 GCA_017616855.1 Clostridia bacterium
ACGTAGTCGGCGCCGTTCTTCGTCGGGATGATTATCGAGACGAGGGGGGCGTTTTTCAGCAGGTCGAAGCGCGCGTCGTAAACGAAGAGGTATTCCGAGTCCTCCGCGTGCGCGTATTCGCCGTAACGGCGCTTTAAGTGCGCGTCGAGCGCGGTTTTGCCCGCGTCGTGCGCGTAGGGCTTGGAGTCGGGGTTGACGGAGGTGGAGGAGGGCGTTTCGCGCCAGGAATAGAGCATGTCGCTGATATGCGCGATATTCTCCGTATGCTCGGTGAAGCGGAGCATCAGGTCGTAATCCTGCGCGCCGGAATGCCTGTCCGAAAGCCCGCCGACCTTGTCGAAAAGCTCCGCCTTGAAGACGAGGAAATGGCAGATATACATCTGCGAATAGAGCAGGTCGCGGTCATAGTCCGGCTTGAAGAAGGGGAGATGGCGCTTGCCGTTCGGGTCGATCTTGTCCTCGTCGCTGTAAAGGACGTCCGGCGCCTGCGCCTTTATCACCTTGTAGTTCGAGGCGAGCGCGTGCGGCGCGAGCAGGTCGTCGTGGTCGAGCAGGGCGAGGTAGTCGCCGGTCGCGAGCTTGCGGCATTCGTTGGTGTTGCCGGAGATGCCCTTGTTCTCTTCGAGCCGGCGGAACTTGACGCGCGCGTCCTTGCGGGCGTATTCCTCCGCGACGGAGGCGACGTAGGAGTGCTTTTCGTCGCTCGCGTCGGCGAGGCAGAGCTCGAAGTTCGGGTAGGTCTGCGCGAGCACGGATTCGATCATCTCGCGCAGGAGTTTTTTGTCGGTATTGTAAAGCGGGACGAGGACGCTGAACTTCACGTCGCCGTCGACGTGCTCGGGCGAGGGCGCGTGAACGCGCAGCCACTTATCGTAGCGGCTCTCCTCCGAGCGGCCGAAAACGCGCTTGAAGAACGCTCTTACGCGGAACGGGACGCAGCGGCGCAGTCCGTTGCGCAGCTTGCGCTTGCAGCGCGCGGAGAAGGACTCCTTCGGCGCCTGAGCGGACGCGGCGAGCGCCGCCTCCTGCTTTTTGACGCATTCCTCGAGCGCGGCGTTGCGCGCGCGCAGTTCGTTCAGCACCGCGCCGATCTTTTTATCGTAAGAGTAGGTGTGCGAGTTGAGGTAGTCGACCGTTCCGGCGTCGTTGACCTCGCGCAGGAAGTCCGCGTCGGCGCGGGTGAACTCCGCCTGCGTTTCGGCGTCGAAGCCGTATTCGTCAAGAAGCTCCGCGAAAAGCGGGTTTTCCGGCGCCTTGCTGAAGAAGTGCGTCAGCGCGCGGTAAAGCGCGAAGCGCGGGTCGGCGTTCTCCGCGACCCATTCCTGATCGAAGAAGCGTAATTCGCCGTCGATGAGGAAGGAGTTGGAGAGGTTCATATCGAGGAAGACCTTTTCCGCCCTGCGCGAGCCGTCCGCGGCTTCGGCGGCGGGGGAGGCCTTTTCTATCGCGTCGGCGAGCTTGCGGAAGAGGGCGCGGACGCCCTCGGCGTCGCCCTTCGCGAGCAGTCCGGCGGCGTATTTGTCCGCGGTCGGCGCGTCGATATAAGGCGAAACGCAGCGCGTTCCGTCGTATTCCTGCGCGATAACGCCGACTCCGCGCGCCTTGAGGCAGGCGTGGTTGGAGTCGAGCGCGGCGATATGCTCCGCCGCCTGCGGACGCGTCGGGAACTTCGCGACCCTGCCGTCGGCGCCGATGACGGTGCCCACGGAGTATTTCGCCTTTCTGTCGGTGGAGAGCACCGCGTAGAGCGTTTCGTTATCCGGCAGGTCCGTCCCCGCCTCGACGAAGAAGGAGTTGGAGAAGAAGGGGAAGACGCCGTTCGCCGCGATATCGGGCAGTATCCGGCGCTCGTTGGCGGTGAAGTATTCGTTATTCAGATAAAACTCCCTGACCGCGCCCGCCGCCTCGGAGGAGGGTTGGAAACGGTCGGTGTAAATGACGTTCGGGAGCTTGTAATCGGGGTAGGGGTAGTAATAATTCGCGCTCGTGAAGCCGGCGCCGCCGAGCAGCTCCGTCAGCTCCGCCTTGCCGAAGGTGCGGGCGTGCGTAACGCCCTCGTAGCCGTCGATGCCGTCCATCGCGTTGCCGGTGTGGTCCTCCTCGGCGCCGCACCAGTATTTCAGCCCGAAGCGGTTTTCGATCGCGATAAGCAGGCGTCCGTCCGGCTTCAGCAGTCCGCGCAGCTTACGCAGGAACGCGGTGAAGGGGTCGGGCGCGTCGGTGAAGGCGCAGGCGTATTCGAGCACGCCTATCAGCGTGATATAGTCGAACTTTTCCTCAAACTCGATATCGTTGAGGTTGCCGACGATGACCTTGAGGTTTTCGCGGTCCTTATGGCGCGCGAAAAGCCCCTCTGCGCGGCGCTTGGACAGCTCGACGGAGGTGACGGAGGCGCATTTGTCGCAAAGCGCGCCCGTCACGGCGCCGAAGCCGCCGCCGATCTCGAGGACCGAGGCGCCGGGCTTGAAGGGGTACCAGTTGAGGATATTCTCACGTATCGGTGAAAGATGGTAGAAGCACGCCCACCGCGTGTCGTATTCGAGCGCGGCGGAGGGGTCGCCGGCGTTGATATGCGCCGTGACGACGTTTTCGATGTCGCCGTCCGAGTAGCTGTCGCTGCCGGAATAACGGCTGTAATCGATCGTTGCCATTTACGCGTTCCTCCTGATGCTGAACTCTGTTTTGATATCGAGGATGCCGGGGGAGGGTCTGTCCGAGGTGATGTCGACGAAGATCGCGTCGTAGTGTCTGTCGAGTATCTCGAGCTCGCCGTTTTCCAGCCGCTTGACGCAGCCGAAGGAGAGGGAATACTTGTCCGGCGCGAGCGGTATGCTCTGGCGGAACTCGACGACGGCGGTCTCGCCCGCGGCGAAGCTGCCGGTCGCGACCTTGTAAAGCTCGGTGTTCGCGCCCGCGACCTCGACGCCCTTGAAGGACTTTATCGAGAGCGCGAAGATCGGGTCCTCCACCGCCTCGTTGAACTTCACCTTGAACATGATGCGGACGGGGTCGGTGTTGTTCATCACCGAGAGCGGTCTGTCCGCGTCGTCGCAGACGCCGTAGTCGATTATGTCGGCCTTGCCGTCGCCGTAGACGAGCAGCTTTTCGTTTTGCTCGAAGGAGTCCGCCATCTTGCCGGTCTTTTCGCCGGGCTTCTGCGGCTCCGCCTTGTTCTGCGTCATCTCGACGCCGCTCATCAGCTTCTTGTAGCGCTCCACGCCCTCTTTGGCGTCGCCGTCGAAGATGCAGGCGCCCTTTTGGAGTATCATCACGCGGGAGCAGTTGGTGAGTATGTCGTTTGTGTTATGCGAAACGAAAAGTATAGTCTTTTTGCGCTCCTTGAACTGCTCGAACTTCTTGAAGCACTTCATCTGGAACGCCATGTCGCCGACGGAAAGCACCTCGTCGACTATCAGGATATCGGGGTCGACGTTTATCGCGCAGGCGAAAGCAAGCCGCGCGAACATGCCGCTCGAATAGGTCTTGACCGGCTGGTCTATGTGGTCGCCGATGTCGGCGAAGTCGATTATTTCCTGCTCGCGCGCCTTTATCTCGGCGTTGGTCAGCCCGAAGATCTGCCCGTGCTGATAGACGTTTTCGCGTCCGGTCAGCTCGGGGTTGAACGCCGTGCCGAGCTCCAGCAGGGAGCTGACGCGCCCGCCGAGCGTTATCGTTCCCTCGGTCGGCGCGACGACGCCGGTTATCATCTTCAGCAACGTGGACTTGCCCGCGCCGTTGCAGCCGACGATGCCGACGGATTCGCCGGGGAAGACGTCGAAGCTGATATTTTCGACGGCGGTGAAGTAGGTGTGCCGCTTGACGCGCGGGAACATCGCCTCGACGATGACGTCCTTCTTGCGCCCGAAGACCTTATAGCGCTTGCTGACGTTCTTTACGCTGATGATAGGTTCCATGCCGACACCCCCTTAAAGCACGTCGGCAAAGTCTTTTTTGTTTTTGTTAAAGACGTAGTTGCCGTAGAAGAAGACGAGCGCGGTTATGACCCAGAAGCCCGCGGTGTAAAGTCCGTATTTCGCCGTGACGATGGGCAGGTAGTCCGCCGTGAACGCCTGGCGGAAGCCGTAGACGAGGTAGGTGAAGGGGGAGAAGCGCAGTATCTGCCCGAGCACCGGCACCTTCGCGTCGAGGATCTTTATGTCCCAGAGAATCGCGGAGAACCAGAAGATTATCTGAATGAAGATGTTGATGACCGCCATGACGTCCGCGACCTTCGTCGCCAGCGCGGAGGTAAGCCGCGTCAGCGCCGCGAGGAAGATGAACGCCGCCGGTATGATATAGAGGATGAAAAGCACGTTCGGGAAGAGCGGTATCCCGATGACTATCGCGTAGACCGCGCAGATGACGCCGGCGATGCCGAAAACGACGAGCGACACTATCCCGTTGGAAAGCAGCGTGAAGACCGGGATTATGTCGACGTTGAACACCGTCTTCTTGACGAGGTAGGAGTAGGTGCGTATCGAGTTTGTCGCGTTCACGAGCGCGTCGCTGATGAAAAGCCACATCGAAAAGCCGCTCAGGAACCAGATGATGAAGGGGATGTTGAGTCCGGACGGCGTGACGATGTCGCCGCTTTTCAGCACGAAGTTGAATATCACGTAGTATATCGCCATGAAAATGATGGGCACGGCAAAGCCCCACACCGTTCCGAGCGACATGCTCGAGAACTTGTTGCGGAAGTCGTTGCGGCTCATCTGCCATATCAGACGGCGGTTTTTTATCAAGTCTTTTATAAAGCCCATTTCGTTTTTCCCGTTTTTTATGTTTTTTTTCGTTGCCCTCGCGAGCGTCAGGACATTATAATACTATTGTCTGAAAAAGTCAAGTTTATATTATAAGTATATCTTATATATATGCCAAACGGACAGGGCGGAGCGCCTTGTCCGTTTTCGCGCCGTATCAGAAGCGGATCTTTTCGGCGATATAGGCGGCCGCCTCGTTCATCGGGATGCGGACCTGCTCCATGGTGTCGCGGTCGCGGGCGGTGACGCAGCCGTCCTGCTCGCTCTCGAAGTCGTAGGTGAAGCAGACGGGGGTGCCGATCTCGTCCTCGCGGCGGTAGCGCTTGCCGATGGAGCCGGCGTCGTCGAAGTCGACGGCGTAGTCCTTATTCAGCGAGCGGTAGAAGGCGAGGGCGTTTTCGTTCAGCTTCTTGGAAAGCGGGAGCACCGCCGCCTTGAAGGGCGCGATCGCCGGATGCAGACGGAGCACGACGCGGACGTCGCCTTCGCCGACGGTCTCCTCGTCATACGCCTCGATGACCAGCGCGAGCAGGACTCTGTCCGCGCCGAGCGACGGCTCGATGACGTAGGGCATGTATTTTTCGTTGGTTTCCGGGTCGAAGTATTCGAGCGGCTCGCCGGAATGCTCGCTGTGCTGCCGCAGGTCGAAGTCGGTGCGGTCCGCGATGCCCCAGAGCTCGCCCCAGCCGAAGGGGAAGAGATACTCGAAGTCGGTCGTCGCCTTCGAGTAGTGCGAAAGCTCCTTCTGCTCGTGCTGGCGGAGCTTGAGGTTCTCCGGTTTCATGCCGAGGGAGTAGAGGAAGTCGCGGCAGTAGCCCTCCCAGTAGTTGAACCATTCGAGGTCGGTGCCCGGCTTGCAGAAGAACTCCAGCTCCATCTGCTCGAACTCGCGGATGCGGAAGATGAAGTTGCCGGGGGTTATCTCGTTGCGGAAGGATTTGCCTATCTGACCGACGCCGAAGGGGATCTTGCGGCGGGTCGTGCGCTGAATGTTCTTGAAGTTGACGAAGATGCCCTGCGCGGTCTCGGGACGGAGGTAGAGCTCGCTCTTGCTGTCCTCGGTGACGCCCTGGAAGGTCTTGAACATCAGGTTGAACTTGCGGATATCGGTGAACTCCCTGCCGCCGCAGGCGGGGCAGGTGATGCCGTTATCGCGGATATAAGCCATCATTTCCTCGAAGCTCATTCCGTTGGGGTTGCCGCCGGCGGCTTCGATGAGCTGGTCCGCGCGGTGGCGCGCCTTGCAGCTCTTGCAGTCGGTCAGCGGGTCGGAGAAACCGCCGACGTGGCCGGAGGCGACCCAGACCTGCGGGTTCATGAGTATCGCGCTGTCGAGCCCGACGTTGGTCTCGGATTCGGTGACGAACTTCTTCCACCACGCGCGCTTTATGTTGTTTTTCAGCTCGACGCCGAGCGGGCCGTAGTCCCAGGCGTTCGCCAGGCCGCCGTAGATCTCGGAGCCGGGGTATACGAAGCCCCTGTTTTTGCAGAGGGCGACGATCTTATCCATTGTTTTTTCGGTATTGTTCACGGTGATTACTCCTTTATAATATTATCAGACTATTTTTCTGCGCAGCTCGACCGCCACTCCGGCGATAACGAGCGGAAGCGCGGCGATCTCGCGCTCGGAGAAGTAGAGCGTGCGGTACGCCTGGTTTATCGGCTTGAGCGTAACGGAGCGGTTGAAGTCGAGAAACACCTTCTTCAGCGTGCCCTCCTGCTGACCGATGAAAACGTAGGCGTCCTGCCCGTTTTCGCAGACGGTCTGCCTGCGTATGATGATGACGTCGCCGTCAAGATAGCGCGGGGCCATCGAGTCGCCGCGCATGAGTATCCCGTAATACTCTCCCTGCCAGTCCTCCGGTATGTCCAGAGTCTGCACGACCTCGCCCGAACCGGACGAGAACTGATAGGCGTTCAGAGAGGAATACACCTTTATCGTCCTGGACGGAGCCGCGGGGGCGGGGGGAGGAGCGACCGGCGGCTGCACGAAAACGAGCTGTTCGCCCGCCGGCGGAAGCGATCCGGGCGGTATGCCCTTCGGCACGTCGCGCCCGAGTACGTAGTCGATGCTGACGCCGAAAAGGTCCGCGAGCATTATCTGCTTTTGCGTATCGGGAAAAGCCCTCCCGCATTCCCAGTAGGAAACCGCGGACTGGTCGACCTGCAGCTTTTCGGCGAGCGCCTTCTGCGTCAGTTTATTCTGCTTGCGCAGTTCGCATATTCTGTTCATTTTTCGCCTCCCGTATGAGAAACGGCGTATTGTATACCGCCATCGTGGTGATAATACGACCAATATCCATTGTTACCCCCATTATATGAGCACTTTTCATATTTGTAAAGGGTTTTTTTGATATTTCTTGAAAATATGAACAAAATTCATACGAAGGCGGGGGTTTCATATGATATAATCCTAAAAAGAGAGAAAAAAGGGCGAATTGTCAACAAAAATCGGCTTGATAATCAAACAATCCGCGCTGAAAAAGGGTTTATTCGGAGGAAGAGTGTATGGAGCTCGGTATTCTGCAGTTTATTCAGAAGTTGGGGAGCGATTTTTTCGATCTTTTCTTCTGTGCGTTCTCGCTTCTGGGAGAAACGCTGATAATCGTAGCGCTCGTGCCGCTGGTCTACTGGTGCGTCGATAAGGCGACGGGCGAGGAGGTCGCGCTTGATATCTTCTCCGGCTGCTACGTCAACTATCTGCTGAAGGGCATTATCGCGCGCGTGCGCCCGATAGAGTCGCACGAAACGGAGCTGCGGAAGGTGAAATACGATTATTTTTACGAATCGCTGCAGCATGACGGCAGGTATCTTCCCGAATCCTTCCCGAGCGGACATTCGCAGGTCAGCGCGTCGTTCTGGTCCGGCGTCGCATACAAGAGAGGGCTGAAAAAGCTCTGGTGGCTTCTGCTGCTGCCGGTCATGGTCGCGCTTTCCCGCCTTTATCTCGGCGTCCACTGGCCGACCGACGTCCTGACCGGACTCGCCATCGGCTTCGTCGTCAGCGCCGTTATCCACGTCTGCCTGAAGGCGAGCAAAACGAAGACGCTGCTGATACTGCCGACAGTCGCCTCCGCGCTGATGTTCTTCAACCTCCTCGGGAACGTCGAGTTCAAGCAGCTTATGATGACTTCGATAATGCTCGCGCTTATCTGGGGCGGCTGCCTTGGAATGCTGGTGGAGCAGAAGTATATAGAGTTTTCTACCGGCGACGTCAAGTGGTGGATGCGCGTGCTGCGCCTGCCGGTGGGACTGCTCGCGGTCGGCGTTTGCGCGGGGCTCGTTTTCCTGCCGCTCCGGCTGCTCGGCGTCGATAAGTATATCTCCCTCGTGCCCGTCGGCTTCACCGCGGCGTTCGCGATGGCGACCGCGGCTCCGCTGACCTTCAAGATGTTCCGGATAGTGTGAGAATAATCAAAATCCCCGCTTCGTAAGGCGCGGGGATTTTTATATAGTGATGTTTGCCGCAATGCGGCAAGTGATGTTGCTCCCTTTGGTCGCAGTGATGTTGCTCCCTTTGGTCGCAGTGATGTGATGTGTTCCGTTAATGTGCCGAAGGCACACATCACGCGCGAAGCGCACATCACGTCCGAAGGACGCATCACGTTCCGCCGTGCGGAACACATCGTTCGCCGATTGTCATTTCAGACAATCGGCGTATCACGCTCTGTTTTTGTATTCCATCAGCTTTGCGACGGAGATGAACACCGGGCACAAAACGATCGCCGTGATCAATACGCTCATTCGTCAAATCCTCCTTCGTCATCGTATTCGGGGTCCGCGTAATACTCCTCCCGCTCGGCGGCGAGCAGCGCGAGCAGCATTTCGGCGCAGTCGACGTCGCCGACGCCGCTCGTATCGAACAGTTCTTCGATATCCTCCTCCATTGCGACCGCCTCCTTTCGTTTACGGGTATATAATAAAACGACCGCTGTCCGATAAACAGGACAACGGTCGCGTTTTTATCATTCGTTTTTGAAAAGGCGGGGAAGCTATTTCCCGAGCGGTATCTCCATATGCCGGCACTGCGTTTTGAAGCCCATGCGCTCGTAAAACGCCACGGCGTCGGCGTTGCATTCCCATACGTTCAGCTCGAGGGAGTCGGCGCCGATCCCGCGGGCGTAGCCGAGCAGGAAATCCACGAGCGCCCGCCCGATTCCTTTTCCGCGCGCGGACGCGTCGACGCAGAGGTCGTCGAGATAGAGCACCCTGCGCTTTACGAACTGCGGGCTCTGCCGTTCCTTTATCTCGCAGAGCGCGTAGCCGACGCATTTCCCGTCCTCCTCCGCGACGAAGGAGGGGCGGTCTTCGCGCTTCAGCAGCTCCGCGAGCTCTTCGGGCGTGAACTTCTCGCGGTCGGCGCGGAAAACGTCGGGGCGGAGCGCGGCGTGGAGCCGCAGTATCTGCCCGAGCATCTCGTATAAGCGCGGAATATCGCGGTTTTCGGCAGGTCTGATAAGCATGCTCAAATCCTCTTGAAAACGTAGTGCAGGCGCCTGCTCTCCGCCTTCGGAGGCGAAAGCGTGTAGGCGTCGTAGACCGCGGCGAACCCGAAGCCGGCTTCGGCGAGCATGGCGGTCAGCTCCTCGCGCGACCAGAAGCGCTGCTCCTGCTCCTCGTCGAAGCGGCGCCAAACGGAGCCGTCGCGCTCGAACCAAGTCAGGCCGTAGCGCGCCTTGCGCGAGCGGGGACTGTATTCCGTCCGCCAGACGAGGCAGAGGTCGTCGAAATCGTAGGTGTAGGTCGCGTCCGCGAGGTCTTCGGCGAACTTGCGCTCGCCGTCGACGTCGAAGACGAAAACGCCGCCCTTATCGGTGAAGAGCGCGAGCAATTTGAACGCCGCCTTCAGCTCCGCCTTCGTCGTGACGTAGTTGACGCTGTCCATCGTGCAGAAGCAGGCGTCGACGGTGTCGTTCAGGTCGAGCTCCGTCATATCCTGGCAGAGCAGCAGCGTATCGGCGGGCAGGCGCTCCCGCGCGAGCGAAAGCATCTCGGGCGAGCCGTCTACGCAGACGGGGTCGAGCCCGAGCTTCGTCAGCTCCGCGGCGAGCCGCCCGCTGCCGCAGGCGAGGTCGAGCGGCTTTTTCAGCGCGCTGCCGTGCTTCTTCGCGAGCTTGACGAGGTATCCCGCCGCCGAAGCGTAGTCGAAGTCCGACATCAGCCGGTCGTAGACGGCGGCGAAGCTGCCGTATCCGCTCATTTCTTCTCCAACCTTTCGGCGCCGAGCCTGTAGCCGCCGCTGCCGTATTTCAGGCAGCGCTTGACGCGGCTGACGGTCGCGGTGGAGGCGTGGGTCTTTTTGACTATGTCGGCGTAGACGCCGCCGTCAAGCAGCAAACGCGCGACGGCGAAGCGCTGCGCCATCGTGTTAATCTCGTTTTCGGTGCAGATATCGTCGAAGAAAAGATAACATTCCTCGCGGGATTTCAGGGAGAGGACAGCGTCGAAGAAAGCGTCGGTCGCTTCGTCGGTTTTCTTGTTTACCATTTCGTTACTGCGCGGGGAGAGGCCCGCGGCTCCTTCTTTCGTAAATGATGCGCGTGCGCGGACGCCCGCTTTGCCGTAATAAAAAAGCGGACGAAAAAATGCGCACGGTCGCCCATACGCATTTTAACACATAAAAGCATAAAAGTAAAGCACTTTTTTTAAAAACCCTCCGGTTTGTAGGGTAAAACGCCGCGGAAGCGTCAGATCGTGGTTTTTACCGGTTTGTTTTCCGCGACGAGCGCAACGTCGGAGGCGATGGCGTCGACCTGCGACTTCAGCATGAAGAAGCCGCCTTCGCCGTCCATCAGATAGACGTAGCGCATGCTGTCGACGGGCACGAACTCGACCTTGACGTCGGCGCTGCCGTCGTTGAAGGAGTAGAGCAGCGTCAGATACGGCTTCTCGGTCGGAACCGCGTCGGTGCGGCCCTCGGAAAGCGTCATTATCAGGTTCTCGTAGAACTGTTTGAAGTTGTCGGCGTCGAGCTTAAGGTCGCCGCAGTAGGGGATTATGCCGTCTTCGTCGTGGTCGACGCGGAAGACGTAGGTCTTTCCCGCCGACGTCGTCGCCGTCAGTCCGGAGAGGGTGGAAAGCGCCTTCGTGAAGGTCAGGCGCGACATGTAGTTTTCCGCCGGCGTCGAGAGGAAGGAGGTGTAGGTCGGGTACGCCTTGAACACCGCGTCGAAGCCGTCCATCGCCGCGTAGCAGTATTCGCCCGCGTCAGAGAAGACGATGCGCACCTGCGTATCGGCGAAGCGGAATATCAGGATGTAGTCGGGGTCGTCAAGTCCGTACGCCGCGAGGCGCTCCGGCGTCAGCCGTATCTCGACGCATTCGGAGAAGGTCATCGCCGGCGCGTAGGAGATGAGCTCGCCCGCCGTGCTCGAATTGACGGGGTAGTCGATGGGCTGCGTCATGACGTAGGGCGTCGTGACGGATTCGCCTTCGCTGACGTAGTCCGGATCCATCTGTATCTCTACGTTTTCCCTGCGCGCCTTGCCGCCGAGGAAGACGTATTTGACGTTCGTATCGGTATCGTCGGGGTAGTCGTCCTTGGAGGGGATGACGTCGGTCTCGACGTACCACGCCGCCGAACGCTGCATATAGACGGGCAGGTTATGGGTGACGATATAGACCTCCGGCTCGCCCTCTATCGACATGTAGTAGCCGCCGGAAGGCGCGGCGTTGCCGAGCAGCAGCGTCTTCGCGCCGCCGGAAAGCTCGACGCGGCAGGTCGCGGCGGGGGAGTCGAGCCCGTATTCAGCGAGCGCTCCGGGCGAGGAAACGCGCCGCGAAGCGTTGGGCGCGAGCAGCTTGTCGCCGACCCAGCCGGTCGAATACGAGTTCGTCGCGTAGCCCTCGTCCTCGGCGACGGTGAAGCCGTCCTCCGTCTTTTCGAGCGTGAAGCCGCCCGCGCCGTTTGTCACGACGGCGCGCGTAAACTCGTCGCGCGTGACGGAATACATCAGCACGGTCTCGTCCGGCTCTTCGGAGGAGGCGTTTTCGTCCGGCGCGGTCATGAGTATCACGGCGACGGCGATCCCGAGCGCCGCGGCTATCGCGAGCAGTATTATCAGCAGGCGTTTGTTTTTGCTCATTTATTCTTCCTCTTGAAATAGACGGCGGTGCCTGTCGCGATGATGACGAGCGGGAAGGCGATCGAGAAAACGAGCGCGAACGCTCTTATCTGTCCGTTGGTAAGGGTGATGACCTCGGTGGTGAGGTCTTTTTTGATTATCGTTACCGGCTCGGACTTCTCCTGCATCGCCTCGAGGATGTTTGTGATGAGGGCGCCGTTGGCGTAGGTGTCGGAGGACGAGGTGGAGAAATACCAGTTCAGGAAGCCGTCGCTCGTCACGAGGACGCCGGAGGACTCCTCTACCGGCAGGTTGGCGTTGCGCTTGCGGGTAAGAGTCATGACGGGGTATTCGCCGGTGACGTCGTCGTCGCGCTTGGTTATCGCGGCGGCGGATTCGGCGTCGGGCGTTTCGGAGGCGGCGCGGCGGAAGGAGCTGTCGTGTGTCGCGAGCAGCGTCGTGACGGTGCGGATGTCGCGCTCGGTCCAGAGCACTTCTATCGGCTCGGGATTGACGATTACCGTCTTGATATTCGCGTCGCCGAGCGGCTTGGTAATATCGCTTTCGTCCTTGTATTCGGTGATGACGTAGAAGGGGTAGACGACGTCGTTATCGACGTCGTAGACGCGTGAGTCGGGGTCGATGCGCACGCCCCAGTTGAGCTCGAGGTAGTCGTAGAGGTTGGCGAGCTTGCCGGTGCCGCCGTCGAAATAGAGCAGGTCGCGTCCGTAGTCCTTGCCGTTCTGGAGGAAGTCGTCGAGCTTGGTTATCTCGGCTTCGGAGAAGTCGCGCTGCGGACTGATGACGGCGAGGAACTTCGCGTCTGAGGGTATCGCGTCGGTCGTGAAGTCGATGGCTTTGACCTCGAGGCCGTTGTTCTCGAACATGGAGGCGACGGCGGAAAGCGTCGTTTCGTCCTCGGTCATCTCGCCGTGCCCGTTGACGACGGCGACGGAGACGACCTCGTCGCGCAGCACGTAGCCGACAGCGTTGACCAGCGGCTGCTCGGTGAAGTAGTAATAGGTGAAGTCCTCATCGGAGGTGTAGCTTGTGTTCTCGCCGTAGTCGGTGAGGATGAAGTCGGTCATGTCCACGAGCTTGTAGCGGCGCGCGCTTTCTACGAGGATATAGAGCTCCGGACGCGTAGGACGGGAAATCATGTCATACTTATTGAGATAGTTCGGGTTGGCGTCCATGTCGACGTATTTGACGGTGATATTGTCGTTCTTCGCGATGTCGGAAAGTATCTCCGGCAGGCGGCGGAGCGGCGGCTCGTACATCGAGCCGTCGTAGCCCGCGTCGGAGAAGGCGGAGAAGTTGCGGAGCGCGTCCTCGGACGAAAGCACCGTTATCGTGACGTCGTCGCCGACCGACGCGAAATACTCCTTCGCCTCGTCGGTCAGGGAGAAGAGGTGGTTCGCGGTTATGTCGAAGCGGAGGTCGACGCGCTTTTCGAGCAGCGTGACCGCGACGTTCAGCAGCACGATGACGACGATGACGACGGCGGTTATCGCCGTCGCGAGCGAGCCGTGCTTGAAGCGCGGATTGCGGAAAAAGCTCTTTTTCTGTTCGGCGGTCAGTTCGCCCTTCGGGGCACCGTTGAGGTTACCTTCCATGTCCGCACCCCCTTTACGACCACCTGCGTCTTTCCGTTACCCTCACGGTGAGGAACAGAAAGACGGCGGTGAAGCTCAGATAAAAGAGTATGTTGCCCAGGTCGAAAATCCCCGAGGTGAAATCGGTGTAACGCGAATGCAGCGAGATAAGCCCCAGCAGCGTTTTCAGCAGGGAGCTCGAAACTATCGAGGAAAGGAAGACCGGCACGAAGGTGAGTATTATCGCGCCGAAGGTGGCGAACGCCGCGACGACCTGGCTTTCGGTCAGCGCTGAGATGAATTCGCCTATCGCGATAAGCGCCGCGCCTATCAGCAGTATGCCGATCACCATGCCGATATACTGCACGAAATCGAGCTTGCCGTACGCCGCGATGACGACAGCGAAGAACGCCGTCGTCCCGACGGCGATGGAGTATATCGCGAACGCCGAGAGGAACTTGCCGATAACTATCTCCCCGAGTCCGACGGGGGAGGTGAGGAGGAGCTGATCGGTCTTCTGCTTGCGCTCCTCGCTGAAAAGCCGCATCGTCAGCACGGGGATAAGCAGCACGAGCACGAAGTAGATGAAGCCGAAGAAGTTCGACATGCCGCTCGAAATGACGCCGCTCTTTTCTCCGCCGACGATGGAGACGTAGAAGAACACGCCGTAAAAGATCATGAACAGCGTGAAAAAGACGTAGCCGATGACGGAGGTGAAGTAGTTTTTGAACTCGCGTTTGAATATTGCCGCCATTACCTGCCCGCCTCCTCTCTCTTTTTGACGGAACGCTTCGCCTTGCCGCCGGGCGCCCTGCGCGAGCCGCCGGTTAGCGAGATGAAGACGTCTTCCAGCGAGGAAGACAGCGGATGAATGTCGATGAGCGGAGCGTTCAGCGCGACGCAGGCGGAGAATATCGCCTTGCGGATATCCGTGTCTTTTTCCGCTTCTACGATATACTCGAAGGTGCCTTTTTCCGGTTCGTTGACGCGCTTGACGGAGACGACTCCCGCGATGCCGCGCAGCGCCGCGATGACGGTCCCCTCCGTGCCGTCGATGGTGACGGAGTAGGAGGGCTTGCCGCCCGCGTTGCGGGTGAGGTTTTCGGCGGAGTCGTCGGCGACGAGCCGCCCGTGGTTTATGACGATTATGCGGCCGCATATCGCCTGGACTTCCGGCAGGATGTGGGAGCTGAGTATGACCGTGCGCTGCCTGCCGAGGTCTTTTATCAGGTCGCGTATCTCGATTATCTGCCGCGGATCGAGCCCGACGGTGGGCTCGTCGAGGATCAGCACGGGAGGATTGCCTATCAGCGCCTGGGCGAGCCCGACGCGCTGCTGATAGCCCTTCGAGAGATGCCCGATGATGCGCCCGCGGACGTCGGAGATCTTCACGACGTCGCATATTTCGCTTATGTGGGCGTTCCTGTCCGGCAGCTTGCACTTCTTGAGGTTGTAGACGAACTTGAGGTACGCGTCCACCGTCATGTCGGCGTAAAGCGGAGGATGCTCCGGCAGGTAGCCGATTAGCTTTTTGACTTCGTTGGGGCTTTCGAGGATGTCGAAGCCGTCGACGGAGGCGGTGCCGGAGGTCATGGAAAGGTAGCCCGTCAGGATGTTCATCGTCGTCGTTTTCCCGGCGCCGTTCGGGCCGAGGAAGCCGACGATCTCTCCCTCGTTTACGGTGAAGGAGACGTTATCCACGGCGACCTTTTTTCCGTATTTTTTTGTCAGATTCGTGACCGTGATCAAGCTGACATCAATCCTTTCGTGACGATGGTTTTATTATACCGTCCGAATGTTATCGAATAGTGAGAGATAATCGAAAGATTACGCGAAGAAGTCCGCGAGCGCGCCGAGGGCGACGTCCTTCGTTTCGCCGTCGCTCATGCGCTTGACGCGGCAGGAACCCGCCTCCAGCTCGGAGTCTCCGAGCACGACGGTGTATTCCGCGCCTATCTTGTCGGCGTATTTCATCTGCGCCTTGACGCTTCTGCCGACGGAGTCGTATTCCGCCGCGACGCCCTTGCGGCGCAGCGCGAGCGCGAGGCGGAACGCCTCTTTCTCCGCCTTTTCGCCCATCGAGCCGATGAAGACGCGGGCGCGTCCGGCGCTTTCGGGCATCAGTCCCTGCTTTTCGAGCAGGAGCAGCAGGCGCTCGAGCCCCATGCCGAAGCCGAGCCCGCATATCGGGGAGCCGCCCATCTGCGCGGCGAGCCCGTCGTAGCGGCCTCCGCCGCAGACGGTGCCCTGCGCTCCGATGTCGCTCGAAACGAACTCGAAGACGATGCCGTTATAGTAGTCGAGCCCGCGCACGATGCGGGGGTTGACGGTGAAGTTCACGCCGCTTTCGGTCAGCAGCGCCTTGACCTGCCCGAAGTGCGCGGCGCAGTCGTCGCAGAGGTAGTCGGTTATGACCGGCGCGCCGTCGACGTCGCCGTCGCAGTCGGGGTCCTTGCAGTCGAGCACGCGCAGCGGGTTGGTATTCAGGCGCTCGCGGCAGAGCTTGCAGAGCTTGTCCTCGCGCTTCTTGAAGTATTCGACCAGCGCCTTGCGGTATTCCGCGCGGCATTCCGGGCAGCCGATGGAGTTGATGTAAAGCGATATTCCCTTTATCCCGAGCCGGCGGATGCACTCGTCCGCGAGCGCGATTATCTCGCAATCCGCCTTCGGCGTCGCGGAGCCGAAGAACTCCACGCCGAACTGGTGGAACTCGCGCATACGCCCCGCCTGCGGCTTCTCGTAGCGGAAGCAGGGGATGAGGTAATACGCCTTGACCGGCAGCAGCCCCTTGTCGAGCCCGTTTTCGAGCAGGAGGCGTACGGCGCTCGCCGTGCCTTCGGGGCGCAGGGTGATGCTTCTGCCGCCCTTGTCTTCGAAGGTGTACATTTCCTTCTGCACGATGTCGGTCGTGTCGCCGACGGAGCGGTTGAAAAGCTCGGTGTGCTCAAACGTCGGGAAGCGTATCTCGGAAAAACCGAAATCCGCCGCCGCCTGCTTCAGCGTGTTTTCGAGCCATTGATTTTTGTAGCTGTCCTCGGGGAGCAGGTCCTGCGTCCCTCTCGGAGCCGTGGTGATAAGAGCCATATCATTCACCTTTCTCTGTCTTAAGTTGATTATTTGCTTTTCTGACCGGCTTGAAGAACCGCAGCCGGAGCGAGTTGCCGACGACGAAGAGCGAGCTGACGCTCATCGCCGCGGCGGCGTAAACGGGGGAGAGCTCCCACCCGAGCAGGGAGGAGAACGCTCCCGCCGCGAGCGGTATGCAGAGGGCGTTGTAGAACAGCGCCCAGAAGAAGTTTTGTTTTATGTTGCGGAGCACCGCGCGGCTCAGGCGTATCGCTGTCGGCAGGTCGGCGGGGTCGTCGCGCAGCAGCACTATATCGGAGGAGCGCAGCGCGATGTCCGTGCCCGCGCCCATGGAAATGCCTATGTCCGCTTTAGCGAGCGCAGGAGCGTCGTTTATGCCGTCGCCGACCATCGCGGCGATCTCTCCGCTTTCGCGCAGGGCGGTCAGCGCCGCCTCCTTGTCCTCCGGCAGCAGTCCCGCGCGGACGTCGTCGATGCCGGCTTTAGCGGCGATGACGGCGGCGGTGTTGGGGTTGTCGCCGGTCAGCATCAGGGTTTTCACGCCGTCGGCGCGCAGTTCCGCGACCGCTTCCGCGGAGGTGGGGCGTATCGCG
>JAFZXI010000118.1 GCA_017616855.1 Clostridia bacterium
TACTCGAGCACGGTGCGCTTCAGCGGAGTGCCCTCCTCGAGCCCGAGACGCTTGGCGAGCGAACCGGCGGCGATATTGCGCACGATCACCTCGAGAGGAACGATCTGAACGCGCTTGACGACGGTCTCGCGGTCGTTGAGCTCCTCGACGAAGTGGGTGGGGATGCCGTTCGCCTCGAGATACTTCATCAGATGGTTGGTAACGCGGTTGTTGACCACGCCCTTGCCGATGATCGTACCCTTTTTCTCGCCGTTGAAGGCGGTGGCGTCGTCCTTGTAGCTGACGATGAGCAGATCGGGGTCTTCGGTGGTGAAGACCTTTTTGGCTTTGCCTTCATAGAGCTGCTGAAGCTTTTCCATTTTGCGTTTCTCCTTGTATGGTAATTATTATAATTCGACTTTTGCCGCGAGGACGTCGGCGCGGTCCGCAGCGCGCTTCGCCTCGAGCTTTTCCGCAAGCGAAGCGTCGGTTACGGCGAGGATCTGCACCGCGAGCAGAGCCGCGTTCGCGGCGCCGTCGATCGCTACGGTCGCGACCGGGATGCCGGCGGGCATCTGCACCGTGGAAAGCAGCGCGTCCAACCCTTCGAGCGCGGACGCCTTGACGGGTATGCCGATGACGGGCAGCGTCGTCCTCGCGGCGACGGCGCCGGCAAGATGCGCGGCCTTCCCCGCGGCGCATATCAGCGCGCCGAACCCGTTTTCGCGCGCGGAGGCGGCGAAAGCCGCGGCTTCGTCCGGCGTGCGGTGGGCGGAGAGCACCTTCGCTTCGTAAGGCACTCCGAACTCGCGCAGCGCCTTCGCCGCGGGCGCGACCTTTTCGAGATCGCTCGCGCTCCCGATGATGATTCCGACTTTCAACATATCGTTCTCCTCACTTTCAGACTGAAATCAAAAATGAAATATAAAAAGGCGTGCGCGAAAACGCGCTACGCCTTCATGCAGTTATCCTGTTTTGCGGGCACCTCCGCCCGAGCTTGACGGGTGCAGTCGTCCCCGTTCCGCGGCAGACTCCGGACGCGCATACGGGAACAGTCCTCAACTACACCACCCCTTTGGTATGTTATGTGAATATTATACACTATATAGTGGTGCTTGTCAACTAACCGAAACGTAAAAATGATTTAATTTTTCGGGGCGGATTATGTGGAAATTGCGATATAAGACAGCCCCCTGCAAGCCGACGCTACGCGCAACTTCGCGGGCGAATGATATTCGCCCCTACTGATTGCACGGAGAATAATGAGCAAAACGGCTCCCCGAAGGGAGCCGTTTAATACTAACCTTATTCGCAGCCGAAAAGACCCGCTTTAATCCTTACAGCGTGTCTGCGCCGGCCAGCTTCGCGGCAACGCGAAGTATCTTCAGCGCGTCGGCCACGGTGATCTCGCCGTCGCCGTCGGTGTCGCCGAGCGCGAGGTCTTCAGCGGTCGGCTCGACGAGCTTCGCGGCGATGCGAAGCGCTTTCAGCGCGTCGGCGACCGTGATCTCGCCGTCGCCGTCCATGTCGCCCTTAATGCCCGCCACGGGCGGCTCCTCGGGATCGACTCCGCCGGTGATGGTGAAGTTGACTTCCGCGTAGTTCTGGCCGGTGCCGACCTGGAGGTTGTGAGGTCCGTTGACCATTATCGGCGTGCCGTAAACGTAAACTTCGCCGTCAAGGATCGCGACGCCGTCGTTCCACATGGGCATGAAGCCGGCTTCGCAGGTGTCGCCCTCGGCGACGTTGATGATCTGCGGAGTTTCCGGAACCGAGTTCGTCGTTCCGCTGTAGGCGCCGACGTTGGTGAGCTTGATCTCGAATCCCTCGGCAAACGAGCCGTTAAGGACAAAGTAGTAAGCGTCGATATTGTTCAGCGCGATGGAGCCGCCCTCGGCGCCGTCAACGGTCATGGCGTAGGTGGGAATGTAAATCCTGCCCTTGCCGGATGCCGGAAGCGGAATGCCGTCGGCGGATTTGTCGAACTTCTTATCGTCGCGGTTCGTCTTGACGCCGAACCTCAGCTTCGCGTCCTTCGCGAGCGTAAGGTCGTTTACCTCAACGTCGAAGAAGAAGCCGGTGATGCCGCTCATGTCTCCGACCAGTTCGCCCTTGAGAAGCGGACGGGTGAGGTAGTTATTGTAGAACGGATAGAAGCTTATCGCGGCGGTGTCTCCGTTGCTCGCGACGCGTCTCACGGCCTTCATCGAAAGGGAATCGCTTCCTCCGTCAAGTCTGTCGATCGAATAAACGACGCCGGACGAACGGAACGCCATGCAGTAGTCAAGATCGTAATCGGTGTAGTCCTCGAAGGAGTATATTCCTTCTTTGATGTTCTTGGGGGCTATCGCCTTCAGTCCCGTTACGGCGGTCTCGAGCGCGGTAACGAGTTTGTTCGCGTCCTCGTCGGATATCGCGGTGTCAATGACTTTCTCGTAGTTTTCGAGCGCTCTGGTGAGCTTGGTTCCGGCGGACAGAGTGTAGTTGCCGTACCAGAAATTGCGGGCGGCCTTATAGGTTTCGTGCAGGCCCTTTATGAGCTCGTAGTTCGCTTCGCCGATCGGTATCAGCGCGTTGCGGGCGGCGGCGATGGCCGCGATCGCTTCGGCGACGTCGTCAGCGGTCACGCCGTATACGTCGGGCAGGACCTTAGCGGCTTCGATCGCGTCCTGATAAGCTTCCCAGCCGGCGGGATAGTATTCGCGGGCGTTGAGCGCGCCGGTTTCTTCCTCGGCGGCGGCGATGGCTTCGTCGAGCGGAGCGAAGTCGGCGTCGTTGATCGCCCAGTCAAAGGCGTAAAGATCGGAAATGCGGAACTCCTCCTGCGTGGAATCAGGCAGGCGAAGCTCGAAGAAGTCGAGATCGGCAAGGTAATCGTAGATATCCTCGTCGCCCTCTTCATCGTAGAAAGCGGCCCAGGAAACGTAGACGAGTCCCTCGCGCTCGGGTTCGAGCGGGAACACGACGTCGGGATTGATCGCGACGAAGTACGGACCGCCCGTCGCGCCGACTCCGAGCTGGATATCGGTGGGCTGGAAGTCGCCGGAATAAGCGATGCGGAAGCAGAGTCCGGCGGTGTCGCTCATATCGGCGTCGAAAGGATTCTTCAGCGCTTCGTATCCGCCGTCGCCGTCGTCAATCGCCGAGATGAAACGGCTCCAGCCGTAGTCGGGAGCGCCGGTGCTCGCGGTGCTGATTATGCAGATCTCGGGTCCGTTTTCGCCCTCTTCGATATAGGCGACGTCGGTGCAAAGTCCGCCGTCGGTCATATCGAGCAGGTCATCGTCGTCCCAGACCTCGAAGCCGGCGATCTTCGTTTCGGATTCGACCGGGAACATGCTGTCGAGGGAGTCGATGGCGGAATTGAGTCTGCGCGCGGCGGAGTTGACTTCCGCCTGAGTGCAGCCCTCGGCTCCGTCCATAAGCATTTCGAGCGCCCCGAGGTAAATCTCGGTGGCGGCGTTATAGGACGCCTCGGTGTAAGCGTCGGGATTGAGGGCGTCGAAACGGGAGACGGCGTCGTCGAGGTTATCGAGGAAGACGCGGGTGTCCTTATAGCCCTTGACGTCGGCGAGGTAGATGTTCGTGCCGACCGAAACGTTCGTGAAGACTATCGCGAGGCCGTTCATGGTCTTTCTGGCCTTCTCCGGGATGGGAGTGACGTAATCCATGTTGCCGTTGGTGTATACGCTCTGGTCGATACCGTCGTCGTCGGTCGCCCACCAGTCGACCTGTCTGAACTCGTCCTCGAAACTGAAGAAGATGTAGCCGTCGGTGTCGGTCGCCTTGGTAGAGCTCTCGTATCTGTAGCCGACGGGCATACTGCCGTATTCGTTGGTGCCGTCGTCGAGGCCTTTGTTGTAGTCATAATAGGGGCCTCTGCATTCGGCGAGGAAAAGCTGGATCTTCATTTTGCCTTCGTATCTTCCGCCGACTCCGCCGACCCAGAAGCATATACCGTCGCAATTCTCGAAGCTCTTGTCGCCGACGATGCTCTTGCCTCCGGGAAGCGCCATCGCGCCCCACTGGAGACCGGGCTCGTTGGTGGCGGTGTTCTTGTTGAGAGTCATGCCGGAAGTTATCGTCGCCGAGCCCCACTGCTTATCGGTGCTGGTGACGGTGAACTTAACGGCGTCATCAACGCCTTCCGGCAGGTTATCCGTGCTGTGCACGGGGGCGGCGGTAAACTCTCTGTCGATCATCGCGAGTTCCTCGTCTGTCCAGACGCAGAAGCCGGGCATTTCGGTGAACTCGTAGTAGTCCGGGTGTCCCGCCGAAACGGTGAACCCGACGCTTCCGAGCGCGCACACCACGGAAAGCAGCATACATGCGGTGATTATCGCCGCAAGGCCTTTTTTCACTGTTCTCTTCATAATTTGCCTCCGATCGTTTTATCGTCATGCATTTCGGCGTGCCGTTAAAAAACACTTACCGATTTTTATACACGATATCAGTTTATCATAAAACGTCAATAAATGCAAGGGGTTTTGCGGTATATAAAAGATAAAATAACAAAAAGAACGGCCGGAGCCGTTCTTTATCGCGTTTTTACCGTCTGATCCGCGTCATCTTTTCTGCCCGAAAAACCCGGCGAGGACGGCGGCGCATTCGTCCTGCCCTATCCCGCCGTAGATCTCGGGCTTATGCGTGAACCCCATCGTGCCGACGTCGCAGACGGAGCCGCAGGCGCCGTTTTTCGCGTCGTAGGCGCCGAAGTAGATGCGGCGTATGCGCGCGTTCAGCAGCGCGCCGGCGCACATCAGGCAGGGCTCGAGCGTGACGTAGATATCGCAGTCGGAAAGCCGCCAGCCGCCGACCGCTTCGCAGGCGCGGCTTATCGCGAGCATTTCGGCGTGGAGCTTCGGGTCGCCGTCCGTTTCGCAGGCGTTGCGGCCCGCGGCGATGATTTCGCCGTTACGCACTATGACCGCGCCGACGGGTACTTCTCCCTCGGCGGCGGCTTTTTTCGCTTCTTCGAGCGCGGCGCTCATAAACACGTTTTTCATACGCGCTCCAGCGCCTGACCGAGATCGGCGATAACGTCGTTAATGTCCTCGAGCCCGACGGAGAAACGCACGGTGCCCTCGGTTATGCCGCCGGCGCGGAGCTGCTCGGCGGAAAGCTGCGAATGCGTCGTGGACGCGGGATGAATCACCATCGAGCGGCTGTCGCCGACGTTCGCGATGTTGGCGATGAGCTTCAGCGCGTCGATGAAGCGCGCGCCCGCTTCCCTGCCGCCTTTGAGCTCGAAGGCGAAGGTGCCGCCTATGCCCTTCGGCATATACTTCTGCTGCAGCGCGTGGTAGCGGCTGCTTTCAAGCGCGGGACAGTCGACGGAAGCGACCTTCGGGTGATTCTCCAGATACTTCGCCGCGGCGATCGCGTTCTCGCAATGGCGCTGCATACGCACGGGCAGCGTTTCGCACCCGAGCGTCAGCAGGAACGCGTTGAAGGGCGACAGCGCCGCGCCGATGTCGCGCAGTATCTGCGCGCGCAGACGCGTCAGGAAGGCGAGCTTGCCGAACTTTTCGCAGAATACGACGTCGTGATAGCTCTTATCCGGCTCGTTGAACTGCGGGAAGCGCGGGTTGCCGGCGAAATCGAAGGTGCCGCAGTCGACGGTGACTCCGCCCATGCTCGTGCCGTTGCCGCAGATGTACTTCGTCGCGGAATAGACGACGAAGTCCGCGCCCGCCTCCTTCGGTCTGAAGACCGCCGGCGTCGCGAAGGTGTTGTCCACTATGAACGGGACGCCAGCCTCGCGGCAGATCGCGGAGATCGCCTCGAAATCGGGTATCGCGTCGGTCGGGTTGCCGACCGCTTCGACGAAGACGAACTTCGTCTTTTCGTTAATCTCTCTGCGGAAGCTTTCGGGGTCGTCCGCGTCCGCCCAGCGCACCGTTATCCCCATATTGCCGAGCGTCACGCCGAAGAGGTTGACCGCTCCGCCGTAGATCGCCGTCGAAGAAACGAACTCGTCCCCCTGCCTGCAGAGCGTAAGCGCGGTCATAAGCATAGAAGCGTGTCCGCTCGCCGCCGCGACAGCGCCGACGCCGCCGTCGAGCGCCGCGACGCGCTTTTCGAAGACGTCTACGGTCGGGTTGCCGAGGCGGGTGTAGATATACCCCTCCTCCGCGAGCTCAAAGATGCTTCTGGCGTATTCCGTGCTGTCGAACTTGTACGCCGCGGTCTGGTAAATCGGCACCGCGACCGCCTTCGTCGTCGGCTCGGCTTCGTATCCGGCGTGCACCGCGAGGGTGTCAAAACCGTAAGATTCCATAAAATCACTCCTGCCCCTGTCGGAAAACCAAAAATTATAATTGATATTGCCGAGTTATTGTGCTATAATTGAATGTAATATAAAGAAATGTATGTCTTTTCCGCCGTTCAAGGTTATTATAATGGAGGATTTGCGAATGTGCAAGAGGTTTTTTTCAATACTGCTCGCGCTGACGCTTTTATTCGCCGTCGCCCTGCCCGCGTTCAATGCGCAGGCGGCGCTGTTTGAGAAGCCGGATATCACGCTTTCCTCCTCGCACGCGCTCGTCGTCAACCTCAACACCGGCGTCGAGGTCTTCGGCTCAGGCGCCGACGAAACGGTCTTTCCCGCTTCAACGACGAAGATACTGACCGCGGTGCTCGTCATAGAGGCGTGCCCCGACCTTGAGGAGAAAATCGACGTCACGAAGTCCGCGATGAACCGCGTCGACCTCTACAGCTCGCAGGCGGGGCTGCTCGTCGGCGAACACATCTCGATACGCGACCTGCTCGGACTGCTTATGGTCAAATCCGCCTGCGACGCCGCGAGCGTGCTCGCCGAGCACGTCGCCGGCTCGGAGGAGGCGTTCGCCGAGCTGATGAACGCAAAAGCGCAGGAGCTCGGCTGCACCGGCACGCACTTCGTCAACTCCAGCGGCACGCACGACGTGAACCACTACACGACGCCGCGCGACATGAGCGTTATCACGCAGTACGCGCTGAAAAGCCCCGCCTTCATCGAGTTCTTCTCGATGAAGCAGGTGCAGACCTCCGAAACCAACCTTTCCAAAAAGCGCTTTTTCTCGACCACAAACTACCTGATAGACGCCAACCGCGGCGGCAAATACTACTACAAGTTCGCGACCGGCGGCAAGACCGGCACCACCACCCCCGCCGGACGCTGCCTCGTCAGCACCGCGCAGAAGGGCGAGGCGGAATACCTTTGCCTCGTTTTCGGCGCGGACGGCGACAGCGCCAAGGGCACCAACAAGGCCTTCGACGACACGATCGCGCTCTATAAGTGGTGCTTTGAAAAGCTCTCCGTCGTCAAAATCGCCTCAAACGAAGGGGCGCAGTTCGAAACCAAGCTCCGCTACGCCTGGAACCACGACTACGTAACGCTGACGGTCTCCGACGACGTCTACGCGATAATGCCGACCGGTGCGGACGCGACCGTCAACCGCGACGACGCCGAGGGCACCGCGACCGGACTGCTCGTTTCCGCGGACATCCCCGACCACCTCGACGCTCCCGTCGCGCAGGGCGATCCCGCCGGCACCGCGACCTACTTCTACCGCGACGAAGACGGCAGCGTGACAACCCTCGCGACCGGTTCCATCGTCGTTTACGAAAGCGTCGACCGCAACTTTTTCGCCTTCATATTCACGAAGATAGGCGCCTTCTTCTCGTCGACGCCGGTGCTGATAATCTTCATCGTGCTCGTCACGGGACTTGTCGGTTTCATCGTCTACCGCCTGATAATACGCTCGCGCACGAGAAGGCGTCCCGCCTTCCGCAGACACAAGCGCATGAAAGCAAATTACAGACGCAGCTTCAGAAGATAATATTTACGGAGGTATCATTATGAAAAAACTGCTTTCTCTCGTCCTGGCGCTTATCATCGCCGCGGCGATACCGCTCGCCGTTTTTGCCGACAGCCGTCCCGAAATTACGGTATGGTGCGAAGAAGGCGGCTCGCCCGTCGCCGAGATAATCAGCGAAAACGAAGAAGTTTACCGCATTCGCGTTACCTTCAATCCCGACAAGAATATGGAGCTCGACTTCGTTTCCGCGACCGCCGGTCTCGGCGCTTTTGAGCAGCCGCTCATGTTCGAGGACGAGTTCCCGTTCGCGCCCGCCTTTATCGACTTCGACGCGCCGAAGGATTGCGATTCCGTAACCGTCGCCGTCGCGTTCAAGCAGACAAGCGCGCCCGCCTCAATGAAGGGCGACCTGGACGGCGATAAAGAAATCACCGTTTCCGACGCGCTCAGGGCGCTGCGCATAGCGGCGAAGCTCGTTCAGCCGACCGAGGAAGACATCGCGACCGGCGACGTCGACTATGACGGCGAGATCACGGTCTCCGACGCGCTGAAGATCCTCCGCGTCGCTGCGAAGCTCGCCACGCAGGAGTCGCTGGAAAGCGCAAGGTGACCGTTATTCAGTTTTAATCTTTCTCCGCCTTTGCCGCAATCTGCGCAAAGGCGGATATTTCTGCGGGGTGAAACCATGAGTGAAAAAGAATACGCGCGGATTGCGTTCAATAAGGGCGTTCCTGAGCGGGTGCCGCTCTGGGAACTGCATTTCCATATGTGGAACAAGTATTCCGCCGAGCCCGCTGTTTTCGGCAACGACTTCCTCGCGCTGCCCGACGGCAAAAAGGACGACGCGCTGAAGCGTGACGCCGAGATCATGGCGAAGGTCGGGCAGGAGCTCGGCTTCGGCGCGGTCAGCGTGCCGGATATGCCGTGGGACTGCCCCTACGTGCTGCCCGAGGACGCGCGGCTGAAGCTGA
>JAFZXI010000011.1 GCA_017616855.1 Clostridia bacterium
GTTCGAGCCGGGCGGCGCGCTGACCGCGGAGGAGTCCGCGGAGATACTGAAGCAGACGCTGCGCGACGACCTGCGCGTCGGGTACACCACGCGCGGCGCGCACCGCGACGATATCCGCATCGACGTCGCGGGCAAGGACGGCAGGCGCTTCGCTTCGCAGGGGCAGCAGCGCTCCGCGGTAATCGCGATGAAGCTCGCGGAGGCGGAGATGCTGCGCGTTTCGGCGGGTGAGCCGCCGGTGCTGCTGCTCGACGACGTGCTTTCGGAGCTGGACGCCGGGCGGCGGGAGTTTCTGCTTTCGCGCGTCAGCGGCATGCAGCGGATAGTTACCGCGTGCGACGGGAGCGAGTTCAGCGGCGGAAAAGTATACAGAGTGCAGAACGGAACGTTTGTGAGGGAATAGGGCGCGCTGAAGCGCGCATGATTTGCATGCTTCGCATGCGTGATTTGACGGCTGCGCCGTCATGATTTGCGCCTGCGGCGCGTGAATTGCCGCCTGCGGCGGCATGAAGGAGCAAATTGCCGCAGGCAATTTGAACGATAATGCCGCGCATGCGCGGCAAATCATGATTGCGAAGCAATCAAATCATGGCGAAGCCAAATCATGCCGCTGAAAGCGGCAAATCATGCCCGGCTCCGCCGGGCGGAGGAAAGTATGTACGTTCTTCTCGGCGACAGCGTGATTTCGGATAGGGACGTCGTCGGCGTGTTCGATATGGACGCGACGACGGTGTCGGTGCGCACACGCGATTTTCTGCGGCGCGCGCAGGACGGCGGCAGGGTGGTCAACACGTCGTACGAGCTGCCCAAGGCGTTCGTTGTCACGAAGGAGAAGGTTTATATTACGCAGTATAATGCGCAGACAGTCAGCGCGAGGATTGAGCAGCGCGCTTCGCGCGCATGAATTGCGCCTTCGGCGCGTGATTTGCATGCTCCGCATGCGTGATTTGACGGCTGCGCCGTCATGATTTGCGCCTTCGGCGCATGATTTGCATGCTCCGCATGCATGATTTGACGGCTGCGCCGTCATGATTTGCGCCGCTTCGCGTCGGCGCGCGGGCGATTGATAATCGCCCCTACGACAACCCCTCCGGCGCTTCGCGCCACCTCCCCTTGCACAGGGGAGGCACAACCAACCTACGCAAATAATTTTTTCGCATATATTAACTCAAGGAGAAAACGGCAAAATGGAAAACGAAAAGGTAACACAGGAATACGGCGCAGAGCAGATACAGGTGCTCGAAGGGCTCGAAGCGGTGCGCGTGCGTCCCGGCATGTACATCGGCTCGACCGGTCCGCGCGGACTGCACCACCTCGTCTACGAAATCGTCGATAACGCGATCGACGAGGCGATGGCGGGCTACTGCGACCTTATCACCGTCGAGCTGCTTGACGACGACGTCGTCCGCGTCACCGACGACGGACGCGGAATCCCCGTCGGCATCCACGAAAAGGAGGGCATCTCCGCGGTCGAGCTCGTCTTCACGAAGCTCCACGCCGGCGGCAAGTTCGGCGGCGGCGGTTACAAGTGGTCCGGCGGCCTCCACGGCGTCGGCGCCAGCGTCGTCAACGCGCTCTCCGAGTGGCTGAAGGTCGAGGTGCGCGACGGCTCCAACGTCTACCGCCAGGAGTTCAACCGCGGCAAGGTCGTCACCCCGCTCGTCAAGGGCGAAGCCACGACCGAGCACGGCACCACCGTCACCTTCAAGGCGGACGCCGAGATCTTCGAGACGACGCGCTACGAGTACGAGACGCTGCTTACGCGTCTGCGCGAGCAGGCGTTCCTCGACGCCGGCACCCGCATACTCTTCACCGATAAGCGCTCGGACGGCGACGGGCAGGAAAACGACCTCTGCTACGAGGGCGGCATCCGCACCTTCGTCGAGTTCCTGACCGAGCGCCGCAGCGTCACCGCGCTGCACGACGACGTCATCTACTTCCGCACCGAATACGACGACAAGGTCGCCGAGGTCGCGATGCAGTATAACGACGGCTACACCGAGCTCGTGCTCTCCTTCGCCAACAACGTCAACACCATCGAGGGCGGCACGCACGAGACCGGCTTCAAGACCGCGCTGACGAAGGTTCTGAACGCCTACGGGCGCAAGTTCAACCTGATAAAAGAGAACGAAAAGGACCTCTCCGGCGAGGACGTCCGCGAGGGCATCACCGCCGTCATCTCGGTCAAGCTGCAGGACGCGCAGTTCGAGGGCCAGACGAAGACCAAGCTCGGCAGCAGCGAGATGCGCACGATGGTCGGCAACCTCGTTTCCGACAAGCTCGAGGTCTACCTCGAGGAGAACCCCGCCGTCGCGCGCACGATAATCGACAAGTGCATGCAGGCGGCGCGCGCCCGCGAGGCGGCGCGCAAGGCGAGAGAGCTTACCCGCCGCAAGTCCGCGCTGGACGGCGCTTCGCTGCCCGGCAAGCTCGCCGACTGCACCGACCGCGACCCGACGCATACCGAGATTTTCATCGTCGAGGGCGACTCCGCAGGCGGCTCCGCCAAGGACGGCCGCGACCGCACCTTCCAGGCGATACTCCCGCTCTGGGGCAAGATGCTGAACGTCGAAAAGGCGCGTCTGGACAAGGTCTATTCCAACGAAAAGCTGATGCCGGTCGTTACCGCGCTCGGCACGGGCATAGGCGAGGAGTTCGACATAACCAAGCTCCGCTACGGCAAGATAATCCTGATGGCGGACGCCGACGTCGACGGCAGTCACATCCGCACGCTGCTGCTGACCTTCTTCTTCCGCTTCATGCGTCCGCTTATAGAGGAGGGGCACGTTTTCATCGCGCAGCCGCCGCTCTATAAGTTGAAGAAGGGCAAGGTCGAGAACCTCGCGTATTCCGACGCGGAGCGCGACAGGTACATGGCGGAGATGGGCGAGAACATCGACATCCAGCGCTATAAGGGCCTCGGCGAAATGGACGGCCCCGAGCTCGGCGACACCACGATGGACCCGCGCCACAGGATCCTCATCAAGGTCAATATGGCGGACGCCGTCGAAGCCGACGCGACGTTCTCCGTTTTGATGGGAGACGCCGTTGAGCCGCGAAGGGATTTTATACAAGCTAACGCGAGATACGCGACCAACCTTGATATTTAAGCGGCAAACCGGCGGCGCCGGTTTGCGTGAATTGCGCGCGATGCGCGCGTGATTTGACGGCTCCGCCGTCATGATTTGCGCCTTCGGCGCGTGATTTGCCGCCGAAGGCGGCGTGAAGGAGCAAATTGCCGAAGGCAATTTGAACAATCATGTCGCGCAAAGCGCGACAAATCATGCCGCTGAAAGCGGCAAATCATCAGTATTTACGAAGCAACTGATATAGGAGAAGAAACAATGGCTGAAAACGAAAACAACGCAAACGTCAACAACGAGCCCGTTTCACGCGACGAAGCGATCGCGAACCAGGTCATTCACGAGGTCGACATCGTCAAGGAGATGCGGCAGGCGTTCCTCGCGTATTTGATGAGCGTCATCACGTCCCGCGCGCTGCCGGACGTCCGCGACGGACTCAAGCCCGTCCACCGCCGCATCCTCTACTCGATGCACGAGAACGGACTGACCTCGGATAAGAAGTTCCTGAAGTCCGCGACGACCGTCGGCGACGTCATCGGTAAGTACCACCCCCACGGCGACGCCTCCGTCTACGACGCGCTCGTCCGCCTCGCGCAGCCCTTCTCGCTGCGCTACACGCTGGTCGACGGTCACGGCAACTTCGGCTCCATCGACGGAGACCCGCCCGCCGCCTACCGTTACACCGAGGCGCGCCTCGGCAAGATCGCCGCGGAGATGCTCGCCGATATCGGCAAGGAGACCGTCGACATGGTTCCGACCTTCGACGATCAGAACAAGGAGCCCGCGGTGCTTCCCGCGCGCTTCCCGAACCTGCTCGTCAACGGCGCGATGGGCATCGCCGTCGGCATGGCGACCAACATCCCGCCGCACAACCTCGGCGAGACCATCGACGCCGCCATCGCCCTCATCGACGATCCCGATATCGACCTGCCCGGGCTGATGGAGCACCTTAAGGGCCCCGACTTCCCCGGCGGCGGCATCATCATGGGCAGAGCCGGCATCCGCGCCGCCTACGCCACCGGACGCGGCAAGATCGTCGTCCGCGCGCGCTGCGAGATCGAGGAGGAGAAGAGCGGGAGCTTCCGCATCATCGCCACCGAGCTGCCTTACCTCGTCAACAAGGCGGAGCTGCTGAAGTCCATCGCCGAGCTCGTCAAGGACAAGCGCATCGAGGAGATACGCAACCTCCGCGACGAGTCCGACCGCAACGGCCTCCGCATCGTCATAGAGCTGAAGCGCGACGCGAATCCGCAGGTCGTGCTCAACCGTCTGTATTCCTACACGCGCCTGCAGGATAACTTCTCCGTCAACATGCTCGCGCTGTCGCACGGCGAGCCGAGGCTGCTGACGCTCAAGGAGGTCCTGCACGAGTACGTCAGGCACCAGGAGGACGTCGTTACCCGCCGCACGCGCTACGACCTGCGCAAGGCCGAGGAGCGCGCGCATATTTTGGAGGGCTTGAAGACCGCGATCGACTTCATCGACGAGGTCGTCGAGATATTGAAGAAGGCCGCTTCGATCCCCGAAGGCAAGGCCGCGCTGATGGAGCGCTTCGGCCTGGACGACATTCAGGCGACCGCCATCGTCCAGATGCGCCTCGGGCAGCTGACCGGCATGGAGAAATCCAAGATCGAGGCGGAGTTGAACGACCTTTACGACAAGATCGCCGAGTTCCGCGCGATCCTTTCCGACGAGGGCAAGGTGCTCGCGCTGGTCAAGACCGAGCTCGCCGCCGTCCGCGATAAGTACGGCGACGCGCGCCGCACCGAGATCTCCGCCGTCACCGGCGAGGTCGATATCGAGGACCTGATCCCCGTCGAGGAATGCGCCGTCACGCTGACGCATTACGGCTACATCAAGCGCATGCCCGTCGACACCTACCAGGCGCAGCACCGCGGCGGCAGGGGAGTCAACGGCATGACGCGCCGCGAGGAGGACTTCGTCAAGCAGATGTTCGTCGCGGGCAGCCACGATTACATACTGTTCTTCACGAATATGGGCCTCGTCTACCGCCTGAAGGGGTACGAGATACCCGAGGGCGGCCGCGCCTCCAAGGGCATGAACATCGTCAATATCCTTCCGCTCCAGCCGGACGAGAAGGTCTCAGCGATGATCCGCATCACCAACTACGAGGACGATAAGTACCTCTGCATGATAACCAAAGGCGGCACCGTCAAGCGCACCGCGCTCTCGGCGTATAACACGCGCCGCAGCGGCGGACTCAAGGCGATCCTGCTCGACGAGGGCGACGAACTGAGCGACGTCATGCTGACCGACGGCACCGCGCGTCTGTTCGTTTCGACGCGCGACGGCAAGGTCATCACCTTCGACGAATCCACGCTCCGCGCGCTCGGCCGCGTTTCGCGCGGCGTCCGCGGCATAAGGCTCGAGGGCGACGACTCCGTCGTCGGCATGCAGGCCGTCCGCGAGGACGCGCTGATCCTGACCGTGACCGAAAACGGCTTCGCGAAGCGGACGGCGCTTTCCGAGTACCGCAAGCAGGCGCGCGGCGGCAAGGGCATGTTCGGCTACAAGCTGACCGAGCGCACCGGCAAGGTCGCGGGCGTTTCCGCCGTCGAGGAGGACGACGACCTGCTGATAATCAACTCCAACGGCGTCATTATCCGAATGGCCGCGAACGAGATCCCGATCTACGGCCGCGTGACGCAGGGCGTCAAGGCGATGCGCATCGGCGACGATAACCGCGTCGTGACGCTTTCGACGGCGAAGAGAGAAGAGGACGAGGGAGAAGAAGAAGAAGAAGTTGAAGCGCCGGAGGAAAAAGAGGAATAAAAGCGCTCGCCGTTGGCGAGCATGATTTGCATGCTCCGCATGCGTGATTTGGCTTCGCCATGATCGTTCAAATTGCCTTCGGCAATTTGTTCCTTCATGCGCCGCAGGCGCAAATCACGCGAGCAACGCGAGCAAATCATGCGCCGCAGGCGCAAATCATGACGGCGCAGCCGTCAAATCATGCCGCCAAAGGCGGCGAATTACCCCACATATATAAACCAGAGGGCAATATATGAAAAGAGCTTTTGCGATAATCTTAATACTCGCGCTTGCTTTCGGCGTCGCCGCGTGCGCGCCGAAGGAGTACGCCGGCGGGTCGGAAGCGTCCGGCAGCGGGTCCTCCGCGTCCGAGCCGGAGCCGGCGCCCGTCGTCTACGAGCCCAACGTAATGGATATCGACTTCGACGCGCTGATCGCCTCCGAAAAGAACGCCGAGCTCCGCGAGGCGCACGAGTATTTCAAAAACCGCACGCCCACGATGAAGAACGAATACACCGGGCTTTTCGAGGGCTACAACCTCATTATGATAACCGCCGAGGGCTTCTCGCCCTACGCGATACGCGAGGACGTCACCCCGACGCTGTATAAGATGCAGCAGGAGGGCTTCCGCTTCACGAACTTCTACACCGCCGGGCAGGACGACACCATCTCCGGCGAGTTCATGCACGTGACCGGCCTTATCCCGAGCGCCGGCGTGCCGAACCACATGAAGCAGACAAAAAACAACTACCTGCCCTTCACGATGGGGAGGCAGTTCCAGAAGCTCGGCGTCTATACCTACGCGTACCACCCGCATTCCTACACCTTCTACGAGCGCAACAAGACGCACAACAACCTCGGCTACAACGTCTTCCGCGGCAACCGCGGCGGCGTCATCGAGGGCGTGGATAAAAAGGAATACGCGCTCGTGCTGGACTATCCGACGTCCTGGCCCGAGAGCGATCTCGAAGCGGCGCAGCATTCCGCCGGCGAGTATATCGGCAAGGGGCAGTTCCACGCGTATTACATGTCCGTCAGCGGGCATTGCGACTACACATGGGACGGCAACCGCCTGAGCCGCAAAAACCGCGAAGCCGTCGAGCACCTTCAGCTTTCGGAGAAGTGCAAGGCGTATATCGCCGCCAACGCCGAGCTCGACCGCATGGTCGCATGGCTCATGGAGAAGTTAGAGGAGACCGGCCAGCTCGAGCAGACCGTTTTCTGCATCACGCCCGACCATACTCCGCAGATGATCTCCTATTCCGAGATGGAGGAGCTCGCCGGTCACAAGCTCGAGAAGCATTTCGATTATTACCGCAGCGTGCTCCTGCTCTACTGCGCGGGGTATAAAAACGCGCCGGAGATCACCGTCCCCGGCAACACGATAGACGTTATCCCGACGCTGTCGAACCTCTTCGGCTTCGAGTACGACAGCCGCCTGCTCTTCGGGCGCGACCTGCTCGACCCCTCCGCCGACCCGCTGATAACCTTCTACGGCAAGAGCTTCATCACCGACAAGGGCAAGTATTACGGCGGCAAGTTCACCGCCTTCGACGGCGTGACCTTCGAGAGCGCCGAGGCGGAGAAGGAGTACGTCGACGCGTACAAGGAGAAGGTCAAGGCGATGTTTAAGATGTCGGCGTTGGTGATAAATAAGGATTATTACAGGAAATTGTTTAAGGAATAAACGGCTCGCCGGAGGCGAGCATGATTTGCGCGTTACACGCGCGTGATTTGCATGCTGCGCATGCATGATTTGATCGCTTCGCGATCATGATTTGTCGCGCTCTGCGCGACGTGATCGTTCAAATCGCCTGCGGCGATTTGTTCCTTCATGCGCCGAAGGCGCAAATCATGACGGCGGAGCCGTCAAATCACGGCGAAGCCAAATCATGCCGCCCTCGGCGGCAAATCATGCAAATCGGCTCCTGCCGATTTGCCGCGTAAATATCCATTTCGCATTTATAACAGGAGGTAACCATTTTATGAAACTCGGCGTATTCACACCCGTACTCAACGACAAAAGCTTCATCGAAGCGCTCGACTTCCTCGCCGCCAACGGCATCGAGGCGGCGGAGCTCGGCGTCGGCGGATTCCCCGGCAACGACCACTGCGATCCCGACCTGCTCCTCGCCGATAACAAGGCGGCGGAGGACTTCCGCCGCGCCTTCGAGGACCGCGGCATCATCGTCTCCGCCTTCTCCGCGCACGGCAACCCCGTCCACCCGGACGCGCAGACCGCCCGCGACTACGACGACGTCCTCACCCGCGCGATACTCCTCGCGGAAAAGATGGGCGTGCCGGTCGTCAACACCTTCTCCGGCTGCCCCGGCGACTGCCCGACCGCGTCCCACCCGAACTGGGTCACCGCGCCCTGGCCGCCGGAGTTCCTCGATATCCTCGATTACCAGTGGAACGAGGTGCTGATCCCGTATTGGAAGGAGAAGGAGAAGTTCGCGAAGGCGCACGGCGTCAAGGTCGCCTTCGAGCTGCACCCGGGCTTCTGCGTTTACAATACCGAGACGATGCTCCGCCTGCGCGAGGCGACCGGCGAGAACATCGGCGCGAACCTCGACCCGAGTCACCTCGTCTGGCAGGGCATGGACCCCGTCATGGTCATCCGCGAGCTCGGCGACGCGATCTTCCACTTCCACGCGAAGGATACCAAGATCGATAAATACAACATGGCGGTCAACGGCGTGCTGGATACCAAGCATTACAGCGACGAGCTGCACCGCAGCTGGATCTTCCGCTCCGTCGGCTACGGCATGGACGTCAAGAAGTGGAAGGAGATCGTCAGCGCGCTGCGCACCGTCGGCTACGACTACGTCATCAGCATCGAGCACGAGGACAGCTTGTTCTGCGGCGGCGAGGGCCTGATGAAGGCGATAAGGTTTTTGAAGGACGTCATGGCGTTCCAGCCCAAGGGCGAAATGTGGTGGGCGTGATTTTGCCCGAAGGGCAAAATCAGCTAAATTCGTTCCTTCGGAACGAGCGGTGATGACAATTAGAGGAAAACGAGATGTTTAATGAATAAGAAAAAGAAAGTAGTAATTATAGTAGCTGCGTTGTTTTCAATTGGAGTGATAGCGGGTTTATTCTTTTATGACTACAGTATTCACGGGAATGTAGTTACCGCTTGGGCAGGAACGCTAAGCGCATTTGCTACGGTTGCAATCGGCGTAATTGCGTTTATACAAAATCGCAATCAGCAAAAACGAGCAAATGAGCAAAGTGATTTAGCGCTTATGCCGGACCTATATATACAAACGGCGCTTCTCGAACGGTTGAGCGGTTTTGGTAATGCGGTTTTTAATACAGTTTCGGCCGCAATAAACGATAATAGTATACCCAAAATGTCAATATCCATTGATTTTTGGTTTGTTAAAGGTCCGATAGTCAATCTAAAAGCGAAAGAGATTATACTCGAAGGGAAAAAATATCCTTTTAGTGATAAAAAAGGAGAAACTTTCAGGAATGAGGAAATACAGTTTCGTTTATCGCTGACTATCCCGAAGAGCACTTCAATAAAAGCAGAGTATTTGCTCGTGATGAGCTACGAAAACATATACGGCACCAAGTATCAAAAGAATATCCGTTTCGTAGTAGATCCGTTAAATGTTATATCATTAGAAAGAGCATATAGAGTTTGATACAAGAAAGACTTGAAACAGCGCCGCTTACCTAAAAGTAAACGGCGCTGTTAAATATCAAAAAAGATCTTGCTATTATTCCAGATATGGAATATAATAATTACATAAAGGGGTGGTGATATGTTATCCTATATGACTGCAAACGATGCAGCGGAGAAATGGAAGATTTCGCACCGCCGTGTTATCACGCTGTGTAAAGAAAACCGCATTCCCAACACCGCAATGCTTGGCAATATGTGGATTATTCCCATTGATGCCGAGAAGCCGGCAGATGGGAGGAGAAAGCTAAAAAACCGCGACACAAGACACTTTACAATTACAATAGAAGAAACAGTATGCGAAGATTTTGATATTATTTCCGATAATATAGATAATGCTATTATTGAAGCAATAGATAAATATGAAACTGGAGAGTTCGTTCTGGAACCAGGAAACGTTGGATTTAAACAAGTGAGGGCATACGATGGTGATAATTCAATAATGTCAAATTGGGAGGAGTTTTAATGGATTTACGTTTAGATGCTTCACTTGCCGAAGGGTATCACAGCGGAACACAAATTACGAGGGTGCTTTCGGAGTCGTGGGCCGCGAATAATATGTATTGTCCTTGTTGTGGGCATAATCATATTGATAAAATGAGAAATAATCTGCCGGTTTCAGATTTCTTATGCGAAAGATGCGGAGAGATTTTTGAACTTAAAGCAAAAAAAGGAGAGATTAATAATAAAATAAATGACGGAGCATATAACACGATGATTGATAGGATAACTAGTTGCAACAATCCAGAGTTGCTTGTGTTACAGTACACTATAGATTACGAAATTACTAATTTAATTCTGATACCAAAGTTTTTCTTCATACCGAGCATAATTGAAAAGAGAAAACCGCTGTCTGAAACAGCAAGAAGAGCAGGATGGCAAGGATGTAATATCATTGTAAGCACTGTCCCGGATCAAGGGAGAATACGAATTGTAGATAATAAGCGGATAATTGCCAAAGAAATAGTATTAAGGCAATATGAAAAGGCTAGAGCAATACGAAATAACGATATTGATGCAAGAGGTTGGCTTCTCGATGTTCTAAACTGCGTTAACAGAATTGAAACAAACGAGTTTTCGCTGACAGATATGTATAAGTTTGTGGATACATTAAGTGAGTTACATAGTGATAATAACAATGTTGAGGCAAAGATCAGACAACAACTCCAATACTTGAGAAACAAGGGGTTTATAGAGTTTCTGGGACGAGGGCAATATAGGAAAAGACTGTGATATCGATGTCTTAAATATTTTTGAGTGTGCAGGATTCAAATTAAAGGAACTAATTATCAAAGAGCAGCACAACTGTAAGGCAACGGGATATTGGAAAACAAACAGCGTTAAGTATAATTTTCTCCTTATAGCACACGAGTATTTGTTTGTTTTCAAGAAGTAAATATAAGCACGATTCAAAACCGCTTCCCGAAAGGGAAGCGATTTTTCCATATGCGCTATCGGCAAAAAAGCAAGCGGTTTTTGTCGAAAACGGCGCAGGTTTTTGCCGATAGGGGAGGGAGGCGCTTCGCGCATGATTTGCAAGCTTCGCTTGCATGATTTGGCTTCGCCATGATTTGATTGCTTCGCAATCGTGAATTGCGGCAAAGCCGCATGAATGACAAAGCCGCGCCCGTCGGGCGCGGCTTTGTTTATTCGCGGGCGAATGATAATCGCCCCTACGGTCTTACTTCAGCTCGGCGAAGTACTTGATGGTGCGGACCATCTGGCTGGTGTAGGAGTTCTCGTTGTCGTACCAGGAGACGACCTGGACCTGATAGGTGTCGTCGTCAATCTTGGTGACCATGGTCTGGTTCGCGTCGAAGAGCGAGCCGTAACGCATGCCGATAATGTCGCCGGAGACGAGGCGCTCGGTGGTGTAGCCGAAGCTCTCGCTGGACTGGGACTTCATCGCCTCGTTGATCTTTTCAACCGTGACGTCCCGGCCCTTGACGACCGCTACGAGGATCGTGGTGGAACCGGTGATGACCGGAACGCGCTGCGCGGAGCCGATGAGCTTGCCGTTCAGCTCGGGAATGACCAGGCCGATCGCCTTCGCGGCGCCGGTGGTGTTCGGAACGATGTTCGCGGCGCCGGCGCGGGCTCTCTGCAGGTCGCCCTTTCTGTGCGGGCCGTCCAGGATCATCTGGTCGCCGGTGTAGGCGTGGACCGTCGTCATGATGCCGGAAACGATCGGGAAGTTGTCGTTCAGCGCCTTCGTCATCGGGGCGAGGCAGTTGGTGGTGCAGGAAGCGGCGGAGATGATGGTATCCTCGGGCTTCAGCGTCTTGTGGTTGACGTTGTAGACGATGGTGGGCAGGTCGTTGCCCGCGGGAGCGGAGATGACGACCTTCTTCGCGCCGGCGTCGATGTGCGCCTGGCTCTTCGCCTTGGAGGTGTAGAAGCCGGTGCATTCGAGCACGACGTCAACGTCCAGCGCGCCCCAGGGGAGATTGGCGGCTTTCGCTTCGCTGTAGATGGTGATCTCTTTGCCGTCGACGGTGATGGAGCCGGGGGTGATGACCGCTTTGGTCTCTTCGTCGATGACGGGCTCCTTGGAGGTGACGGTGTGCTTGTTCTCGCCGATAACGCCGCAGTAGCCGCCCTGGGCGGAGTCATACTTCAGCAGGTTGGCGAGCATTTTCGGGCTGGTCAGGTCGTTGATCGCGACGATCTCGTAACCCTCGGCGCCGAACATCTGGCGGAACGCCAGGCGGCCGATACGGCCGAATCCGTTGATTGCTACTTTTACTGCCATGGTTGTTTTCTCCTTTATGTGAGTTTTTTATAGACGAAATATGCGCACGCTTCGCGTGCATGATTTGCCGATTTCATCGGCATGATTTGGCTTCGCCGTGATTTGATTGCTTCGCAATCGTGATTTGTCGCGCCTTGCGCGACATGATCGTTCAAATTGCCTTCGGCAATTTGTTCCTTAATGCGCCGAAGGCGCAAATCATGACGGCGGAGCCGTCAAATCATGCAAGCAGAGCTTGCAAATCACGCGCCGTAGGCGCAAATCATGCGTAAAAGCGCTTTGCGCTTTTACGCCTTGCCGGCGCAGCCGAGGACGTCGACGAGCTTGTGGCGGACGACTTCCTTGATGTTCGCGCGGGCGGGCTTGAGATACTCGCGGGGGTCGAACTTCTCGGGGTGCTCGTTGAAGAACTGTCTGATCGTGCCGGTCATCGCCAGGCGCAGGTCGGAGTCGATGTTAATCTTGCAGACGGCGCTGCGGGCGGCTTCGCGGAGCTGTTCCTCCGGGATGCCGACGGCGTCGGGCATTTTGCCGCCGTTTTCGTTGACCATCTTGACGTACTCCTGCGGAACGCTGGAGGAGCCGTGCAGGACGATCGGGAAGCCGGGCAGGCGCTTTTCGCACTCGTGCAGGACGTCGAAGCGCAGCGGAGGCGGAACGAGAATGCCTTTTTCGTTGCGGGTGCACTGCGCGGCGGTGAACTTATAGGCGCCGTGGCTCGTGCCGATCGCGATCGCGAGCGAGTCGCAGCCGGTGCGGGAGACGAACTCCTCGACTTCTTCGGGGCGGGTGTAGGAGGCGGCGTCCGCCGCGACCTTGACTTCGTCCTCGATGCCGGCGAGGGTGCCGAGCTCGGCTTCGACGACCACGCCGTGCGCGTGGGCGTACTCGACGACCTGGCGGGTGATCGCGATGTTTTCTTCAAACGGCTTGGAGGAGCAGTCGATCATGACGGAGGTGAAGCCGTCGTCGATGCAGCTCTTGCAGGTTTCGAAGGTGTCGCCGTGGTCCAGATGGAGCACGATCGGGATGTCGGGGCACTCGATGACCGCGGCTTCCACGAGCTTGACCAGGTAGGTGCGGTTCGCGTAGGCGCGGGCGCCCTTGGAGACCTGGAGGATCACGGGGGCGTGCTCTTCGCGGCAGGCCTCGGTGATGCCCTGGATGATCTCCATGTTGTTGACGTTGAAGGCGCCGACGGCGTAGCCGCCGTCATAGGCCTTTTTGAACATTTCGGTTGAGGTTACTAACGGCATGACGGGTTCTCCTTTTGCTGTTATTTGGCGCGTGTTGCCACGCTA
>JAFZXI010000119.1 GCA_017616855.1 Clostridia bacterium
CGATGTGTTCCGCTGACGCGGAACGTGATGCGTCCTTCGGACGTGATGTGCGCTTCGCGCGTGATGTGTGCCTTCGGCACATTGGCGGAACACATCACATCACTGCGAGTAAAGCGAGCAACATCATTACGGCGACAGCCGAACATCACTTGCCGCAAAGCGGCAAACATCACTGACTTCTTCGACGTTTGGCACACAAACGTCCTGCTTGCAATAGTAAATGACAAAAATACCGACTGCTCTCTTCATTCAGTCGGTATTTTTCTCTCTGTCCTTAAGAGTACCTCCCGTTCGTCGGCTGTTTTTTAACGTGGCAAAAGTGCGCGGCTACCTCTTTTTATAAAGCACAAGCTCGGGGTCGGCGCCGTCGCATCCGTAGGTGCATATGAGGATGAAATCCATATTCGCGAGCACGCCGAAGCAGCGGTCGCCGCCGAATTCCGGTTCGAGCTGGTTGCCGAGATAGGTCGCGCGGTCGTCGAGGAACTTCGCGCTTGTGCCGCTCGGAAGCGGGTATTCGAGGTTGACGTAGCTCCCGACGAGCGCGTTCAGCTTTTCGAGCTTGGGCATGCCCTCGATTTGAAGCGCGTTTATCTCGTCGATAAGCTGCTTTTTGAACGCCTCGAACTCTCCGCCGTCGCCGAGCTCGTCGTATCTTTTCCAGTAATCGAGCTTCGGCAGTATCTCCTTCATATAGGCGCGCGCCTGCTCCTCGGTGAAGTTCTCGCCGACCATATGCTTGACGCAGACGTCGATGAGGTCGTCCATGTCGCTGTAGGTGTAGGTCCCGTCGGCGTAGCACCATTTGCAGTAATCCTCGTTGAGCGTGCCGTCCTTTTCTCTGCTGATGAGCGCGTCCTCAAGCGGCATTCCGCAGCACTGGCAGACGAGCCGGCGCGGCTCGCCGAGCAGCGTGTTGATTGAAACGCCGAAAAGCTTCGAGAGAAGCTTCAGCGTATCGGTGTTCGGCACGGTCTCGCCGTTTTCCCAACGCGAGACCGCCTGCCGCGTAACGAAAACCTTTTCGGCAAGCTCGTCCTGCGATAAGCCGTTCTTTGTGCGAAGATCGAATATAACGTCTTTTGTCTCCATGTGAGCGCCCCCTTATGCCGATATTATAATACGCGATTGCGAAAAAATCAAGCAACCGCCCGTTGCTGTTTCGCGGATTCGCCGCTCAAAAAAGAGTCAACGGGGTTTGTCCCCGTTGACTCAAAGCGTTTGTATTTCGGCGCCGTTATTGACCGTGCTGCGTGTAATCCTTATCCTCGTCGATCATTTTCAGCATGATGTCCGCGAATTTCGGATCGAACTGCGTGCCTTTTCCTTTTTCGATCTCCTCGCGGACGACTTCCTGCGGAAGCATGTCGCGGTAGCTTCGTCTGCTCGTCATCGCGTCATAGGAGTCGGCGACGGCGATGATGCGGGCTTCCTCCGGAATGCCGTCGCCGGAAAGTCCGTCCGGATACCCCTTGCCGTCGTAGCGCTCATGGTGCCAGTGGGCGCCGAGCGCCATGCGGGGTATTTCGGTTGTCTTGGAAAGAATGTGCGCGCCGGTGGCCGGGTGAGTCTTAATAATCTCATACTCTTCCGGAGTCAGCTTGCCGGGCTTGTTGATAACGGCGTCCGGTATGCCGATTTTGCCGACGTCGTGCAGCAGTCCCATCATGAAGATTTCTTCCTGCTTCTTCTCCGAATAGCCGTAGCGCCGGCTGATTTCCCTGGAGTATTCGGCGACGCGGCCGGAATGGCCGTTTGTGTAGGTGTCCTTGGCGTCGATGGCGGCAGCCAGCGACTCGACGACGTTCATGCTCAGGCGCGAGAACTGCGCGTTTTTCCTGTTGGAGCGTATCATGATGACGAGCACCACGGATACAATCAGGACGATGGCGATGACCGTAAACAGAAGCGCATACCTCAGCTGGCTGAACGCGCTGGTCGCGTCGGAAAGGGAAACGCATATCCAGTCGTTGGAGACCGAGGCCGAATAGGCGATGTATTCGGAACCGTCGTATTTGAATGAGAAGAAGTTTTCTCCGGACGTGCGCAGCTTATCGACGAGCGCTTTACCCAGAGTCCCGTTCTCGGCAAGGTAGTTCTTTCCGACCTCGGATTTATCGGAATGGGCTATGACGTGATAGTTCCGGTTAAGGATGATTTCCACGCTCGATTCTTCCGCTTCGGTGATCTCCTCCGCGACGGTTTGCAGGAAATCAACGGAAAAGTCCATCGCGGCGACGCTCTTTACGTCGCAGAGCGTCTGGCAGAACGTGATCGTGACCGTATTCGTCTGCGCGTCAACGTAGGGATTGGCGACTGCGGTGCGTCCGACGTTCGCGCGCGCGACGATATACCACGGGCGCTCGGTGGGGACGTAATCGTCGTCAGGCACCCAGTCGGTGCCGTCCAGATACTCGCCGTTTATATAGCCGTAAAGGCCGGTCGTGTTGTTCTCGGTTATTTTCATGAGAGCGGAAGACTGTCTGACGAGAAAGTCGCGGATCTCCTCCTGCGTCTTTTCCGCGAGCAGCATGTTGTCGAGCGTGTAGCAGGCAAGCTGCATCGTGTCGACGCCTCTGGCGAGATACTTGTCGATTCTCTCCGCGGAGGTCAAGGCGTTGAGCTCTCCGTTCTTGATGATCTTTTCGCGGGTCTCGGAATAAAGCATTACGTAGTAAGTCATGATTATGCCCAAAAAGAACAGAATCACAAGTACGGTTATCGCAATGCCCCGCCAGACGGACATCCTTTTTGTCTTTTTTTCAGTCGTCATCGCGCGCTTCCTTCGCTGTTTTCAGAATCGGGAGTTTATATGACCGTGGTGATGTCGCTCCCGAACCACTTTGTCGATATTTCGCCCAGCGTTCCGTCGGCTTTCATGGCGCTGATTGTTTCCTGCACCGCGTCGCGCAGCGCCAGATCGCCCTTTCTGAAGCCGATGGCGTACTCTTCGCGGCCGAGTGTTTCGGGGAGAATGTAATACTTATCGTTGCTTGAGAATATGGAGTAGTACGCGGCGACCGAATCGAGGAGCGCCGCGTCAACTTCACCGTCGAAAAGCTTCCGCACGTTTTCCTGCTGGGTGTCGGACTCCACCATTATAACGTCGGCGAAAATATCCGAGGCCTCGAGGGCGTCCTGCGCCGTGGAGCCGGTCTGTACGCCGACCTTTTTGCCCACCAGGTCCTTTAGCTCCTTAACGTCGCTGCTGCCGGCGGCGACGAAAATCAGCTCGTTTTTCATATACGGCTCCGAAAGGGTCATCGCTTCGGCGCGATTTGGCGTTACCGACATGCCGTTCCAGATGCAGTCTATTCTGCCGTCGTTGAGGTACTCTTCCTTGGTATCCCAGTCGATGCCCTGACAAACCAGCTCGATGCCGAGCCGGCTGCAGACCTCGCGCGCCACGTCGATATCGAAGCCGACGCTCTCGCCCGATTCATCGACGAAACCCATCGGCGGGAACTCCGTATCGAAACCGAGTATCAGCTTTCCGGCGTCGAGGACCTTTTGCAGGGAATCGTCCTTTACGTCCGTTTCATTTTCCGCGCCGCAGCCGCAGGCGAGGATAAACAGCGCCGCGGCGATGACGCCGGCGATTATTCTTATCAGCTTTTTGTTTTTCATATTTGCCTCCCGATCAATGGGTGTAGGAGTCGTGCGGTCCCGGACGGCCGCGTCAGCCGTAAACGCAGAATCTTTCCTCCGCGCCGGCTTTGGCTTTATAAAGCGCCACGTCGGCTTTTTTGAAGAGCTCGGAATAATTCTTTTCGGTTCCGTTATACGGGGCTATGCCCACGCTGATGCTCAGCTTTTCTTTTTCATCCGGCAGCTTGACGCTTTCCGAGACGCCTGCGATGACGTCGCGGGCGACAAGGCGCGCCAGATCCGTATCGTCGGTGTCCCTGACGAACAGTATGAACTCGTCGCCGCCGAAGCGCCCCGTGATCTCGTCGCCGGTGAATCTGCCGGCGAGGAAGCGGCCGAGCTGTACGATGACGCTGTCTCCGACGTCGTGGCCGTAAGTATCGTTTATAGACTTGAAACGGTCGACGTCCAGAATGAACAAAAGCCCTTTATCCGTCGAGTCGTCCGCGAGGTATTCGTTGATCTCTCTTGTCAGGGAGCCCTTGTTTCTCAGGCCGGTCATTTCATCGGTGTCTTTTTGTATGCGTATCTGCCGTGTCAGTACGAATTCCCTTATGCGAAGGGAGTTCGAGATGATATTCAAAAAGCTGCCGACGACCGTGAAGGCGACAGCGTTGACAAAATCTATCTGCCAGATCTCAAACGGCTTTATCCCGTGCATCCAGATCAAAAAGATGGCGGAAGCAGCGCTCAGTTCGATCGTCATGAAATACGGTTTGTCTATCATGAACATCGGGGTAAGCACCAGAAGCACGATGAACGTAGTCGCGTTATAGTTCACTTTGTTCAGGTTGACGAGTGCCGCGAAAAGGAACAGCAGCGACATCGAAAGATAAATCATAAGCTGCGCGATCAGCGAATCTTTTTTCAATACGATGAAGGCGACCGAGGCAAGCGCGGAGTAAAGGAAGGCGATAAGATACAACAATCTGTTCATCGCCATCAGATCGTTGAAAAACGAGGCCAGGCATAAAACGGCGAAGACCCCCGCCATCATAAAATGGAGGATTTTCCACACCTTGAAATTCGAGATATACGCGTCTTTTTTCACCGCGTTGTATTCGTCTTTTTCGATACCGCAGTAGAAATAATAGTTTCTTATTTTTCGCAATATCTTCACGTGAGCCGTTCGCCTCCCCGTAAAAGTGCATACTTTGAAAATAGTATAACATAAATCGGCGAAAAATGGAAGAGGAATGCGCGATTTTGTTATAATAATTTGAAATACCGCTTGTATCGCGGCAAAGCCGCGTATGTAATCAACGCGAAGCGTTGTATGTGATCAGCCCGTAAGGGCTGTATGTCATCAATGCGAAGCATTGTATGTTATCAAGCCGCCGGAGAGGACGTACAAGCGCAAGCGCTTGATGCCTTGAAACATACAAGCGCAAGCGCTTGATGCCATACGCCTTCGGCGATAACATACAGCGCTTGCGCGCTGATTACATACCAAGCCCCCTTCGGCGGCTTGGATTGCAAAAGGCACTTGCGAAAGCAAGTGCCTTTTGCATGGTGCGGATAACAGGGATCGAACCTGCACGCCTTTCGGTAACGGATCCTAAATCCGTCGCGTCTGCCAGTTCCGCCATATCCGCGTATGCGGAGCGTTTGCCCCGCGCATATTACAAATCAAAATGCGAAACGGTCGCCCCGTGCGCCTTGTCGTCAAAGGGCTTGCCGTTTATCTTCAAACTCTTGAGCTTGCTGCCGAAATGCAGGTATACCGGCTTGCCCGGGCAGTAGGGGTAGAAGCCCATCATGCCGAAGATGTACCAGCTCGACATACTGCCGTTGTCCTCGTCGCCGGGGTAGCCCTCGACGCCGCTGTCGTAGTATTCGTCGCATATCTTGCCGACCCAGTAGGCCGTCTTCTCGGGCGCGCCGCAGGCGGCGTAGATGAAGGGGATGTGATGGCTCGGCTGGTTCGAGATCGCGCACTGTCCGAGGTCGGAAACGCTCAGCTCGCTCATCTCGTGCGTCTCGTAGCCGGGATCGTCGTAGATCGGCGGCAGCGCGAAAAGCTCGTCCATTTTGCGTATCAGCGCGTCCTTTCCGCCGTGGAGCGCCGCGAAACCCTCGGTGTCGTGCGGCACGAAGAAGGAGTTCTGCCAGCTCGTGCCCTCGGTGTAGCCGTAAAACCAACGGTGCTGGTTGAAATCCTCGGTGAATTCGCCGTCGGTCTTTTTGCAGCGCATCAGTCCCGTGCCGGGGTCGAAGATGTTTTTGTAGTTGTTCGCGCGGGCGCGGTACTCATTCTCGATGTCGTATTTGCCGAGGATGTGCGCGACCTGCGCGACGCAGAAGTCGCAGTAGGCGAAGTCGAGCGTCAGGTTGACGACGTCGTATTCCGCTCCGTGCGGTACGTAGCCGTATTCGAGGTATTCGCCGATGGCGTTCCTGCCGAAGTGCCTGTCCGGCGAAACGACGGAGGCGTTCTTCAGCATGCCCTCGAAGGCGGTCTCGAGCAGCTTGCCCTTGAGCAGTCCCTTGACCGCGCCGTCGGCGATGACGGAGTCGATGAGCGTGCTCGGCATCGCGCCGGATTCGCCCATCGCGGTCCAGCGCGGGAGCCAGCCGTGGTCGACGTAGTCGGCGATGAAGCCCTCCATAATCTCGGTATAGTCCTCGGGCAGTATCAGCGAAAGCAGCGGGAACTCGGTGCGGAAGGCGTCCCAGAAGCCGATGTCGGTATAGCGCTTGCCCGGCTTGACCGTCGCGTCGAAGGGGCAGTAATGCACCTCGTTGCCGTCCTTGTCTATCTCGTAGCACTTGTGCGGATAGCACATCGCGCGGTAGAGGCAGGAGTAAAACGTGCGCATCTGCTCCTCGGTCTCGCATTCGGCCTGAAGCGCGGAAAGCTTGCGCTCCCACGCCTCCGCCGCCTCGGCGCGCACGGCGTCGAAGTCGAAGGAGGTCTCGCGCTCCATGTTCAGCTCCGCCTGCTCGAGGCTGATGAACGAAACGCCCATGCGCAGGCGCACGTCGCGGCTCTTCAGCGCGGCGAAGAGCGAGCACTTTTCGCCCTCGCTGTGCAGCGCGGGGACGAAACCGCCCTTGCCGTCCTCGGCGGCGGGGTCGAACCTGTCGCAGGCGTCGGCGTCGATGTCGCAGTCGAGCTCCGCGACGAAGTATTCTTTATAGCTGCGGTTCTCGTCGAAGACCTGCCAGTTCGGGCAGTCGTTCGTCCAGCCGTAAACGCGGCGCTTCTCGGGGTCAATGGTGAAGGACGCCTGACTGCGCGTGCAGAAGAAAGCGAGCTTCGGCTGCCTTTCGGGGTGGTCGAAGCGGAAGCGCATGACGCAGCCGCGGTCCGCGGGCGTCAGCTCGGCGTTGATGCGCCAGCGCGCGACGTAGAGGGAGATATAGTCGGGGTCGAGTATCGCCTTGCGCTTGTCGAAACCGGCCCAGTGGTCATACTGCGAATGGCGGCTTATGCCCGCCTGCGGCTGTATCAGCAACGCGGCGTGGTCGCCTATCCACGGGCTCGGCTGGTGCGAAAGGCGGAAGCCCTCGAAGGCGTAAGCGTCTGGGTCGTAGAAATACTCGCAGCGGCTTATAAGCGCGCCGGTCTGCAGCACGTAGCCCGTCATGCCGAACGGACGCTGCGCGAAGGGGAGCGTGTTCCCGTTTGAAAAGCGCGGTTCGTTGCGCGAACCCATACGCGTGTTTACGTATTTCAAATACCCTTTGTCAGCCATGACGATACCCCCGGAACGCATTTGTTTTATTGCCATAATTTTATCAAAAAGGGAGCGTATTTGTCAAGTACGCTCTTTACTTTTAGAACGTTTTATGGTAAAGTTAATATGTAGAAATCTATGCAAAGGGGAAGATACCATGAGAGCAGTATTGACCGTCGTCGGCAAGGACGCCGTCGGCATCCTCGCGAGAGTAGCGGGGGAGTGCGCGAAATACGGAGTCAACATCAGCGAGGTCTCGCAGACGGTGCTTCAGGATATGTTCTGCATGATAATGCTCTGCGACATCTCGAAGCTGACGATAGACTTCGGCGAGTTTTCCGATAAGATGAAGGTCGTCGGGGACGAAACGGGTATGGCGGTGCAGGTCATGCACAGCGATATCTTCGATTCGATGCACAGGATATAAGGAGTCGTTATGCTCAACACTCACGATATTCTCGAAACTATCCGGATGATACGCGACGAGCACCTCGATATCCGCACCGTGACGATGGGGATATCACTGCTCGAATGCGCCGATCCCGATATCGATAAGGCGTGCGAAAAGATACGCGCCAAGATTGTGCGCTACGCGGGCGAGCTTGTCCCGACCTGCGAGCGCATCCAGAAGGAGCTCGGCATTCCGATAATCAACAAGCGCATAGCGGTAACGCCGATCGCGATGCTCGCCGCGAGCTGCCAGAGTTCCGACCCCGTGAAGTTCGCCCACGCGCTCAACGCGGCGGCGAAGGAATGCGGAGTCAACTTCATCGGCGGCTATTCCGCGTTGGTGCACAAGGGCTTCTCGGCGGGCGACTACGCGCTGATAGACAGCATCCCGCGCGCGCTCGCGGAGACCGACCTCGTCTGCTCGTCCGTCAACGTCGGCTCGTCGAAATCCGGCATAAACATGGACGCCGTCGCGATGATGGGCCGCGTGATAAAGCGGACCGCGGAGGCGACCGCCGACCGCGACAGCATCGGCTGCGCGAAGCTCGTCGTCTTCTGCAACGCGCCGGAGGACAACCCCTTCATGGCGGGCGCGTTCCACGGGGTCGGGGAGCCGGACTGCGAGATCAACGTCGGCGTGTCCGGTCCGGGCGCGGTCCGGTCGGCTCTCGCGAAATGCCCGGACGGGGATCTC
>JAFZXI010000120.1 GCA_017616855.1 Clostridia bacterium
CGGATATCCGCGAGCGTGCGCTCCGCCTCCGCGGCAAAGCCCTTTTTCCTCTCTGTGAAAACTCGATAGACCATATTCGTCTCCCGTTTATTCGGCGGCCTTCAGCGCTCTCGCGCCGATGTCGCTCCGCTTATACATGTTTTCAAAGCTGATATTATCCGCGGCGGCGTACGCTTTATCGAGCGCCTGCCGCAGCGTTCCGCCGACGGCGGTCACGCCGAGCACCCTGCCGCCGGAGGTCACGAGCCCGTTTTCGGTAAGCTTCGTGCCCGCGTGGTAGACGACGGCGTCGCCGACGTCGCTGACAGTTATCGGGCAGCCCTTTTTATACGCCTTCGGGTAGCCGCCGGAGGCGATGATGACGCAGGCGGCGTGCTTATCGGAAAAGCCGAACTTTTCCTCCGCGAGCGTGCCGTTACGCACGGCGAGCATTATGCGCGCGAGGTCGCCTTCGAGCAGCGGGAGCACGACCTGCGTTTCCGGATCGCCGAAGCGGCAGTTATACTCTATGACCTTAGGCCCCTCCTTCGTCAGCATCAGCCCGAAGTAGAGGCAGCCCTTGAAGGTTCGGCCCTCGGCGTTCATCGCCGCGACGGTGGGCAGGAAGATGCGTTCCATGCACTCCCGCGCGACGGATTCGGTGTAGTACGGGTTCGGCGCGACGGTGCCCATGCCGCCGGTGTTCAGTCCCTTGTCGCCGTCGAGGGCGCGCTTGTGGTCCATCGACGACACCATCGGCACGATCGTTTTGCCGTCGGTGAAGGCGAGGACGGAGACCTCCGGCCCCTCGAGGAACTCCTCGATGACGACGGTCCTGCCGCTGTCGCCGAACGCCTCGCCCGACATCATCGAGCGGACGGCGGCGAGCGCCTCCTCCCTGTCGGCGGGGATAACGACGCCCTTGCCGAGCGCGAGCCCGTCCGCCTTGACGACGAAGGGCATCGGCGCAGAGGCGGCGTATTCGAGCGCCTTTTCGCAGTCGGAGAAAACCTCGTAACGCGCCGTCGGAATGCCGTATTTCTTCATCAGCCCCTTGGAGAACGCCTTGCTGCCCTCGATTATCGCGGCGGCCCTGTTCGGCCCGAAGGCGGGCACTCCCGCGGCCTCGAGCAGGTCGACGGCGCCGGCGACGAGCGGGTCGTCCGGCGTCACGACGGCGAGGCCTATCCCCTTTTCAACGGCGAAGTCGCGTATCTTCTCGAGCTCCATCGCGCCGATAGGGACGCACTCGGCGTCCCGCGCGATGCCGCCGTTTCCGGGCAGGGCGTAGATCTTATCGACGAGCGCGCTTTCGCGCAGCTTCTTTATAACGGCGTGCTCTCTGCCGCCGCTTCCGACCACGAGCACCTTCATAATACGTTCTCCTGACTTCAGTTTATCAGTGATGGAAAAGACGGACGCCGCTGAACGCCATCGTGACGCCGAAGCGGTCGCAGGTCGCGATGACCTGGTCGTCTCTTATCGAGCCGCCGGGCTCGGAAATGTACCGCACGCCGCTCTTGACGGCTCTTTCGATGTTGTCGCCGAAGGGGAAGAAGGCGTCGCTGCCGAGCGAAACGCCGCTCACGCCGTCGAGAAACTCGCGCTTCTCGGCGGGGGTCAGCGGCTCGGGCTGACGGGTAAAGCACTCCTGCCAGACGCCGTCGCCGATGACGTCCTCGTAAAACTCGGAGATGTAGACGTCGATGGCGTTATCCCTGTTCGGGCGGGCGATGTCCTCGCGGAACGGCAGCGCGAGCACCTTCGGATGCTGGCGGAGATGCCAGTTATCCGCCTTCGTGCCGGCGAGGCGGGTGCAGTGGATGCGCGACTGCTGTCCGGCGCCGACGCCTATCGCCTGCCCGTCCTTCGCGTAGCAGACGGAGTTGGACTGCGTGTATTTCAGCGTGATAAGCGCGACGATAAGGTCGCGCTTCGCGCTCTCGGGAAGTTCCTTATTCGCGGTGACGACGTTTTCGAGCAGCTTTTCGTCGATCTTCAGCTCGTTCCTCCCCTGCTCGAAGTAAACGCCGAAGACCTGCTTCGTCTCGGCTTTCGGCGGGACGTAATCGGGGTCGATCTTCACGATGTTGTAGCCGCCCTTGCGCTTGGATTTCAGCACCTCGAGCGCGTCGGCGTCGTAGCCGGGGGCGATAACGCCGTCGGAGACCTCGTGCTGTATCAGCTTCGCGGTCGAAAGGTCGCAGACGTCGGAAAGCGCTATCCAGTCTCCGAAGGAGGACATGCGGTCCGCTCCGCGCGCTCTCGCGTAGGCGCAGGCAAGCGGCGAAAGCTCGCCGTCGCCGGTGAAATATATCTTACGCAGCGTATCGGAAAGCGGAAGCCCTACCGCCGCGCCCGCCGGACTGACGTGCTTGAAGGACGCCGCCGCGGGAAGCCCGAGCGCCGCCTTCAGCTCCTTTACGAGCTGCCAGGAATTGAACGCGTCGAGGAAGTTGATATAGCCCGGCCTGCCGTTGAGCACTTCGACGGGCAGCTCGCCCTCGCCGGCGTAGATGCGGGCGGGCGACTGGTTGGGATTGCAGCCGTATTTCAGCGCGAACTCTTTCATTTCCGTTTCCTCCGTTAATACTTATTTATTATCTTCGTCTCGCAAATGCCGTTTTTCGAGGTTATGAAACGGACGAAAAGCGAGACCTTGTTGTCTTCGTTGAGGTTTTCCCAGAGCATCGAGGTGAACGCCTCTATGCTGTCGGGGATCTCCACCTCGACGGGGTCGCCCGAGAAGGACGGGATCGGCGAGCCGTCGGAATCGTAGGTGTGGATTATGTGCCCGACGCCGGGGACGGCTTCGTAGTCGCGGCAGACGCGCTCGCATTCGCCGTTTTTGCGGCGCAGGATGCTGAGCTTATAGGAGCCGTCGGTCTCGTCGAGCATGCCGCTGATGCGCGGGGTGAAGTTCGGTTCGTCCGGCTCGTAGCAGCGCGTATCGAGCGCCTGCTCGAAGGTCTTTCCCTCCGAGATAAAGTCGTAGATAGTGTCGGTCTGGTCGCCGTTGGTGACGATGAGCTTGTCGCCGATGACCCTAACCGGCGAATAGATGATAAGCGACGGATCGACGAGCTTGGACGGATCCTTCGCCTCGGTGCGTATGCCGTCGCCGTCCGCGACGAAAACGCGGTTGCGACTGTTTACGCTGCGGCCCATGATGAAGTAGGCGACGGCGGCGCTGCCGTCCGTCGTTCTGCCGATGACGATGCCCCTGCCGGGGTACGTGTTGCCGGATAAGTATTCGCTGATCTTGCGCATTTCGTGACTCCTTTCCCCTGCCGTCAGCGGCGGGACTCACTTAAAACTTTTTCGAGCGCGAGCGGGAGGATCTTATGCTCCGCCAGGCGCATGACTCTTTTTTGAAGCGTTTCGGCGGTGTCGTTTTCGCGGATCGCGACCGCCTTCTGCGCGATTATTTCGCCGCCGTCCGGGATCTCGTTGACGAAGTGCACCGTCGCGCCCGTGACCTTGACGCCGTAGTCAAGCGCCGCCTGATGCACCCTAAGTCCGTAAAAGCCCTCGCCGCAGAAGGACGGGATCAGCGACGGGTGGACGTTGATTATCCGCCTTTCGTAACGCCTGACAAAACCGGCGGAAAGTATCTTCATAAAGCCGGCGAGCACTATGAAATCGACCTTCGCGGCGTCGAGCGCGGCGACGATGCTTTTCTCGAAGCCGCTCCCCTTCTCCGCGACGAAGGTCGGGATTCCCGCGTTCTTCGCGCGGGTCAGCGCGTAGGCGTCGGGGTTGCTCGAAACGACGAGCACGATGCGCCCGCTTTTGATTATCCCTTTTTCCTGCGCGTCGATAAGCGCCTGCAGGTTGGTGCCGCCTCCGCTGACGAGCACCGCGACCCTTCCGTCAGTCATAGCCGCCTCCTTATTCGATAACGACGCCGTCGCCTTCCGCGACTTCGCCGATGATATAGGCGTCCTCGCCCGCGGCTTTCAGCACGCGCAGCGCCTCGTCCGCCTGCGCGGCGGGAACGGTGACCGCCATGCCGACGCCCATGTTGAAGGTGTTGAACATATCGCGCTCGGGAATGCCGCCCTTCTCGGCGATGAGTCCGAATACCGGCGGAACGCGCAGCGCGGCGCGGTCGATTTTCGCGCACTTGCCCTTCGGGAGCGCGCGGGGGATGTTTTCGTAGAAGCCGCCGCCGGTGATGTGCGAAACGCCTCTGACTTCGACGGCTTCGAAGAGCGCGAGCATCGGCTTGACGTAAATCCTCGTCGGCGTCAGCAGGCACTCGCCGAGCGGCTTGCCGAGACGGTCGGAGTAAGCGGAAAGGTCGGCGTGTTCAACGTCGAAGACCTTGCGCACGAGCGAAAAGCCGTTCGAGTGCACGCCGGACGAAGGCAGCGCGATTATGACGTCGCCCGTTTCCGTGCGGCTGCCGTCGACGAGCTTTTCCTCGTCGGCGACGCCGACGCAGAAACCCGCGAGGTCGTATTCGTCCTCGGGGTAAAAACCGGGCATTTCGGCGGTCTCGCCGCCTATCAACGCGGCGCCGGACTGCACGCAGCCCTCGGCGACGCCGGCGACGATATCCGCGACGCGCCGCGGGACGTTTTTGCCGAGCGCGATATAGTCGAGGAAAAACAGCGGCTTCGCCCCGCAGCATACGACGTCGTTGACGCACATCGCGACGCAGTCGATGCCTACCGTGTCGTGCTTATCCAGCAGGAACGCCAGCTTCAGCTTCGTGCCGACGCCGTCGGTGCCGGAGACGAAGACGGGGCGCTTCATTCCCGAAAGGTCGGGGCGGAACAGCCCGCCGAAGCCGCCGACGCCGGAAAGCACGCCCGGAGTCACCGTGCGCGCGATGCTCTCCTTCATCAGCCGGACGGCCTCGTAGCCGGCGGTGATGTCGACGCCCGCGTTTTTATAGCTTTCGCTGTAGCTTTTCTCCATCGTTATCACTCCGAAATCTTTTTCTCGAAACGGAAGGTCTTCTGCTCCTTCGGGACTTCTATCGGGTAGTCGCCGGTGAAGCAGGCGTCGCATATCTCAAGCTTGGTGTTATAAGCGAGCTTGGGCATATCGTCAATCGCGAGGTAGCCGAGGGAGTCGGCGCCGACGATCTGAGCGATCTCCTCGACCGTGTGCTTGCAGGCGATCAGCACGTCCTGCGAGTCGATATCCGTGCCGAAGTAGCATGGATAGAGGAACGGAGGCGAGGAGATGCGCAGATGCACCTCGCGCGCGCCGGCGTCCTTAAGCATCTTGACGATGCGGGCGCAGGTCGTGCCGCGGACGATGCTGTCGTCGACGAGGACGACGCGCTTATCCTTCACGACCGCGGAAACGGCGTTGAGCTTTATCTTGACGCGGTCCATGCGGTAATCCTGGCCGATGTCGATAAAGGTCCTGCCGATGTATTTGTTTTTGATGAGCCCGACGGCGTAGGGTATGCCGGACTCGTTGGCGTAGCCGATAGCGGCGTCTATGCCGCTGTCGGGAGTGCCGATGACGACGTCGGCGTTGACCGGGTGGCGCAGCGCGAGCAGCGCTCCGGCGCGCTTGCGGGCGATGTGCACGGAGCTGCCGTCGACAATCGAGTCGGGGCGCGCGAAGTAAACGAACTCGAAGACGCAGAGCGACTTTTTGCCTTCGACGCAGTTGCTTCTGTCGGAGCGCAGGCCGTTTTCGTCGACGACGATGATCTCGCCGGGCTCGACGTCGCGCAGGAACTTCGCGCCGACGGCGTCAAGCGCGCAGGTCTCGGAAGCGATGACGTAGTCGTTGCCCTTCCTGCCGACGCAGAGCGGGTGGAAGCCCATCGGGTCGCGCGCCGCGACGAGCTTACGCGGCGACATCAGCAGGATCGAATACGCGCCGACGAGCTGCTTCATCGTCGCGGAGACCGCCTCTTCGATGGAACCGGTCTTCATGCGCTCGCGGGTGACGACGTAGGCGATGACTTCGGCGTCGCCGGTCGTGTGGAATATCGAGCCGGTGCTCTCGAGCTTCTCGCGCAGGGACATCGCGTTGGCGATATTGCCGTTATAGGCGAGCGCCATGCTGCCCTTGATGTGATTTATCTGCACCGGCTGTGCGTTTCTGTTGCCGCTGCTGCCGGCGGTGCCGTAACGCACGTGGCCGAGCGCCATGCTGCCCTGCCCGAGCGATTCGAGCGTCGCCCTGTTGAAGACGTCGTTGACGATGCCGGCGGATTTATAGCCGTTGATAACGCCGTCGTCGTTGACGTAAATGCCGCAGCTCTCCTGTCCCCTGTGCTGCAGGGCGAAAAGCCCGTAATAGCAAAGGCCCGCGACGTCGGATTTCTTTTCGGCGTAGACGCCGAAAACTCCGCATTCCTCGTGAATCTTGTCAAACATAACCGGTCTCCTTATCTCACTTTGAAAAAACGCGTTTCATTATCTCGTTATAGGCGTCCTCGACTCCGCCGAGGTCGCGGCGGAAGCGGTCCTTATCGAGCTTCATGCCGGTGGCGACGTCCCAGAAGCGGCAGGTGTCGGGCGAGATCTCGTCGGCGAGCACGATCGTGCCGTCGGAGGTGCGGCCGAACTCGAGCTTGAAGTCTATCAGCCGCACGCCGAGCTCCGCGAAGTATTTGCCGAGCAGTTCGTTTATGCGGAGAGAGTAATCCGCGATGAGCTTAAGCTCCTCCTCGGTGGCGTATTCCATGGCGAGGATGTGGTATTCGTTCACCATCGGGTCGCCGAGCGCGTCGTCCTTGTAGCAGTATTCGAGCACGGTGCGCTTCATCGGCGTTCCCTCCTCGAGCCCGAGGCGCTTGGCGAGCGAGCCGGCGGCGATGTTGCGCACGATGACCTCAAGCGGAACTATCTGAACGCGCTTGACGACGGTCTCGCGGTCGTTCAGCTCCTCGACGAAGTGGGTGGGAATCCCGTTCGCCTCGAGGTATTGCATCAGGTGGTTGGTGACGCGGTTGTTGACGACGCCCTTGCCGATGATCGTGCCCTTCTTTTCGCCGTTGAAGGCGGTTGCGTCGTCCTTGTAGCTGACGATGAGCAGATCGGGATTCTCGGTCGCGAAGACCTTTTTCGCCTTGCCCTCATAGAGCTGCTGAAGTTTTTCCATTTTACTCTCTCCTTTTATTGCTATATATCGAGTTTACCGTCAAGTATCGCGGCGCGGTCGGCGACGCGCTTCGCCTCGAGCTTTTCGGCGAGGACGGCGTCGGTGACGGCGAGTATCTGCACGGCGAGCAGGGCGGCGTTCGCGGCCCCGTCGATCGCGACGGTCGCGACCGGGACGCCGGACGGCATCTGCACCGTCGAAAGCAGGGCGTCCAGCCCCTCGAGC
>JAFZXI010000121.1 GCA_017616855.1 Clostridia bacterium
CGCGGGTGCAGGAGCAGGTTCGGGCGCGGGTTCCGGCGCGACGTCATCCCGAGGCGCCGCCGGCGCCGAGGGATCCCCCTCCTTCTTTACTGCCTCTGAAGTGACCGCGGCAACCTCCGTTTCCGCTTTCGGCTGCTTCACCGGGCGCGGCTGTGCCGCCGGCTCCGGCACGGAAGCGCCGGAAGCGACGCAGAGCGAAATGAGCATCATTTCCGCCTCCGTCTTCTTGTCGAAGGCGAAGCGCATGCGCGCTATCGCGTCGTTGACCGCGGAAATCGCACTCATGACCTTGCCGAGTGTGAAGTGCCCGGCGGTGCGCTTTATGTTTTCCAATCCCGCCGGGTCGGTGTTTATCAGCGAAGCGGCGTTGTCCGCCGTCTTGACGATGAGGACGTTGCGGAGACACGCGAGCATCTCCTCGCAGAAGCGCTCCGGCTCCTTGGAGTCGGCGTAGAGCGCTGCGAGCGCGGAAAGGCAACCGGCGATGTCGCCGTCCGCGACGAGGCGGCAGATCTCGAGCACGCGCTCGCTGCCGGAAAGCCCGACTGCGCGCGCGACGACGGAAGCGTCGATGTTTTCGCTCGCCGCCCGGCAGACGTCGAGCAGACTAATCGCGTCGCGCATTCCTCCGTCAGCGGCGGAAGCGAGCATGCGCAGCGCGTCGTCGGTGACGGAGAAGCCCTCCGCCTCCGCTATGTGCGAGAGATAAGCGGCGATGGCTTCTGCGTCTATGCGGCGGAAGTTGAAACGCTGGCAGCGCGAAAGTATCGTCGCAGGCAGCTTGTGCACCTCCGTCGTGGCGAGGACGAAGATCGCGTGCGCCGGCGGTTCCTCAAGCGTTTTCAGCAGCGCGTTGAAGGCGCCTGCGGAGAGCATGTGAACTTCGTCGATTATGTAGATTTTGTATTTTGCGCGCTGGGGGAGATAGGCGATCTCCTCGCGCAGTGCGCGTATGTTGTCGACTCCGGTGTTGGAGGCGGCGTCGATCTCTATGACGTCGGTGAGCGTTCCGGAATCGACGGCTTTGCATATATCGCATTCGTTGCAGGGGTTGCCGTCTTTGGGTGAAAGGCAGTTGACCGCCTTCGCGAGAATGCGGGCGCAGGAGGTCTTGCCGGTCCCGCGTACGCCGGTGAAAAGATAGGCGTGGGAAATATTGCCGCCGGCGACCTCGTTTTTGAGCGTCGTCGTGACCTGCTGCTGACCGGCGACCTGCGAGAAGTCTGCCGGACGGTATTTGCGGTAAAGCGCCTGTTTCATAAATCCTCCTGTGGAAAAACCGACGCGGGTGTCCCGAAGAAGGACAGCCCTACGGCTGCACGAAACGGGTACCGTTTAATGCTGCTCGGTTCCCCGCCTGACATGATTCGCGGCCTGTCCCCGCAGCGTTCATGCCGCCCTTCTTCGGAACACCCGCTGCTGTTCCTGCAAATAGTTTAACATATCCGCGCGCGATATGCAAGGATTTTTGCTCCGAAATTGCGATTTTTGCACCTAAAACGCAAGTAAATCTTGAAATCACAGTTACAGAGGTGTATAATTACAATGGTTTATAATTTAGTAAGCACAAACCATTGCGAACGACGCCTAATCTTACGACGATACAGCCGAATCATCGGACGGCGGTCGCCAAAACTGAAAAGCCGCACCGATACGGCAGAAACGGAGTGTTAAAAAATGGAAATCAAAGTGCAGAAAGTCGAACAGAGAAAGCAAAAACCGGACTACAACAATCTGACCTTCGGCGATTATTTCACCGACCATATGTTTATCATGAACTACACCGCCGGTCAGGGTTGGCATGACGCGAGGATCGTTCCTTACGGCGATATCGCTCTTTCGCCCGCTGCGATGTGCCTGCATTACGGCCAGGAGGTCTTCGAGGGCATGAAGGCGTATCACGCCGCCGACGGCAGAACGCTGCTCTTCCGTCCGCGCAAGAACTTCGAGCGCATGAACGTTTCCAACGAGCGCCTTTGCGTGCCGCCCATCGACGTTGATTTCGTGATGAAAGCGCTGAAGGAACTCATCAAGATCGACGCGGAGTGGATCCCGCAGGAAGACGGCACCTCGCTTTATATCCGTCCCTTCATCATCGCGGTCGATCCGCATCTCGGCGTCCGCGCCGGCCACGAATACCTCTTTATAATCATTCTCTCGCCCGTCGGTTCCTACTACAAGGAGGGGCTGAACCCCGTCAAGATCTGGGTCGAGAATAAATACGTCCGCGCGGTCCGCGGCGGCATGGGCTTCGCCAAGACCGGCGGCAACTACGCCGCTTCGCTGAAGGCGCAGGAGGACGCGCACGAGTTCGGCTATTCTCAGGTGCTCTGGCTCGACGGCGTCGAGCGCAAGTACATAGAGGAAGTCGGCGCGATGAACGTCTTCTTCAAGATCAACGGCGAATACGTTACCCCCGCGCTGCAGGGAAGCATACTCCCCGGCATCACGAGAATGTCCTGCATCGAACTGCTGAAGCACTGGGGCGAGCCCGTCGCCGAGCGCCGTCTGTCCGTTGACGAGCTTGCCGAAGCCGCCGAGAGCGGAGCGCTCGAGGAAGCTTTCGGCAGCGGCACCGCCGCGGTCATTTCGCCCATCGGCGAGCTGCACATCGGCGACCGCGCCTACACCATCAACGGCGGCAAAATCGGCGATATGTCCCACAAGCTCTATAAAGAGCTGACCGACCTGCAGTACGGCAGGAGCGAGGACGTTCTCGGCTGGACCGAGGAAGTCGAGATCTGACGCCATTACGCTGAATAACTAAATAAACCGAACGGAGTTAGTCATATGGAACGATTTGCGACAGAGAAAGCGCTGCTTTGCTCGGGTATCGCCGCGCAGGGCAGGAAATACCTGCGCCGCTGTATAGCCGAAGCGGAAAAGGCCGAAAAGTCCGGCGACCGCGAGCGTATCGCCGCGGCTTCGCACGAACTCCGCAGAGCCGTCGGAAGCGTCCGCCCGATAGCGACGGAGCAGCTCGGCGGCGTACTGCCGGATATCATTTCCGTTTACGCCGGCGGCAGAAAGTCCGCCGATTTCCCGCTGCGCGAAGCCGCCCCCTGCGACGGCGTCGCGCTCGACGTCGAATACGACGGCAGGAGCGGCGAAGCGACGCTCACCGTGGGCGTCGGCACCGACGCCGGAGTTTCCTACGTCGAGGATATACCGCTTCCGGTCGAGAACGGCAAGCTATGGCTTTCCTACGACCTTTTCGTTCCCGCGATAAACGGCGCGGAGCGCCTCGTCGTCGCGCTCGACTCCGAGGAGGACGTCGAAGTGCGCGTGACTCCGCTCTGCTTCTTCCGCGAGAAGACGGAGGAGGACACCCGCGTTCCGTACGCCGAGGTCTCCGCTTCGGAAGTATCCAACACAAAGTTTTACAAGATAGTCGACATAGCCACCAACCGCGCCCTCGCGCTCGTTCCGCGCATAAAGGAAACCGACCTGCGTTGGGAGCAGTCGCTTATCCACACCGATAAGGGACAGCACCTCGCGCTCGAGAAGCGCGCCCGGGACTACACGCAGGAGTGGCAGATTTACAAAACCGAATACGGCAAGTATCACGTCATAAACAAGTCGAACGCCAACCACCTCCAGCTCGACGAGTTGGGCAAGCCCTTCCCGACGGACGTCGATATGAACTGTCCGTCGCAGGATTTCGACCTGCACCCCGCCGGACCGGGCAAGTTTTCCATCGTCGGCGCGGGCGGAAAGCCCCTCGTCTGCGAGAACGCGAAGAGCGGCATATGGGCGCTGTTCGAGATCGCCGAGGACGAATGGGTCGAGACCTTCCGCGACGACTTTGACGGCGACGAGATCGACAGAAGCATATGGGGCGTCTATAACCGCAAGCTCCGTCCCGCGACAGAGCCGGTCTACTTCCTCGACCGCAAGGAAAACTTCTTCGTCGAAGACGGCAACCTCGTCATCCGCACCCTTGACGACGGATACGAAGGCATACCGATCACCGGCGCGTATATGGATACCCGCGGACTTTACGGCGTGACCTACTGCAAAATGGAGATGCGCGCCCGCCTCGCGACGGGAGCGTGGATCTGGCCCGCGTTCTGGTCGATGGGCATCGTCGGCAACTGGCCCTACCAGGGCGAGATCGACGTCATGGAGCTCGTCGGAGGCGGCGAGCACGGCGAGCTCGATTCCAAGCTTTTCGGAACGCTCCACTGGGCGACCGAGGTAAGCAAGCACATGGAAAAGGGCGTCGCCTTCTGCTTCAAGGATTACGAAAACCTCAACGACCGCTACCACACCTACGCCGCAGAATGGGAATACGATCACCTGCGCCTTTACACCGACGATATGCTTTACATGGCGCTCCACCTCGATTCCGACGGCAAGAAGTGGGGTTTCGGCGATAACCCGCATTATCTTATTCTCAACACCTCCGTCAGAGGAAAGGGCGATGAGATCGCGTATCCCGAAACTCCTTCCGAATCGCTTTATTACATCGACTGGGTGCGCTGCTGCAAGCGCGCCGGAGAGGTTACCCCCTGTGCCGACCTTACGGAAAACGCGAAAGCGCCGGATTACGTCAACGGCGCCGCGCGCGAATGGCTCAACAAGGTCTGCGCCTCGCCGGACGGCGAATACGTCGCCGCGACGGGACAGGGAGGAGAAGTCTTCGTCTACGGGCAGCATAAAGACGAACTGCTGTTCACGCTGCGCGAACCGGTCGTGGCGGTCGAAGCCGTCGCCTTCACGCCGGACGGCAAAAAGCTCTGCGTCCCGAACCGCGACGGAGAGATATTCATCTACGACTGCTCAGATTTCACCGCGCCGCCCGTATGTATCGACGACGCAGGCACCTTCAATGAGTTCGTCACCTTCACGCCGGACGGAAAGTATCTGCTTTCCGGCGGCAGAGACACCTGCGAACGCGGCAGGGAGGGCGCGAAAAACAGCCGCGTACTGCGCTGCTGGAGCATCGACGGCGCTTTGGCCGCCGAAGCCGAAACCGGCAGCGACGTCCGCAACGCCGCCGTTTCCGCGGACGGCAAGCTCGCCGCGGCGGTATGCTCGGACGGCAGCGCAAGGGTATACGCGATGCCGGAGCTGAAGGAAATATTCCGCTTCGATAACGAGGACGGAGCCGCGATGCGCGGCGTCGACTTCGCGCCGGACGGCGCCGTCGCCTTCTCGGACGAAGCGGGCAGAATATACTTCTGCGACCTTAAACTAAAGCGCGTCCGCGCCGCCGCGAAGGTCAACCCGTCCTCCGTGCGCCGCGTACGCTTCTCGCCGGACGGCAGGCGTCTGCTCGCGGTCTGCGCCGATAACTGCGCCCGCGTTTACGACGCCGCTACAGGCGAACTCGCCGCTCTGCTCGGCGGCTTTGCCGAGCTCGTCAGCGAGGCGAAGTTCTCGCCTGACGGAGAGCGTATCGCCGTCGCGTCCTACGACGGCACCGTTAAACTTTTCGACGCCGACGGCGCTTACGTTTCGACCCTCAAGACCGAAAACCCGAAGGGCAGATGGGTGATGGACGTCGCCTTCTCCGCGGACGGCAAGCGTCTGTTCGCGGCGATGGGCGTGCTGAACACCGACTACTGCGTCTGGAATATCTGATCGAAGGAGAACACGATGAGAAAACTGATTGCCGCGCTTCTTGCGCTCACGCTCTGTCTTTCCTTTGCCGCCTGCGCTCCCAAGCAGGGCGGCGGCGAAAGTTCCTCCGCCGCTTCGCAGAAGGAAGAAAAACCGGTAGACGACAAATCGCCGCTTGCGGATAAAATCTCCGAAGCGGAGTCGCTCATTTTCGGCAACGCCGCCGAGCAGCCGAGGAAATACCTGACCGGCGCCGTGGATAACGCCAAGCGCCACTATAACGATCCCGACTGCACCTCCGCGGATATGGAAAACTCCATCGCGGATATGAATCGCGCCATGGCGTCTTTGACTGACGGCGAATTCAAAGCCGTCGAGGTGAAAGGCCTCGCCGCGTTCACTTCCGCCGAACGCGCCGCCGCTCCCGACGGCACCGCGAACGCGGTGAAGTTTACCGGCAGCGTGACCTCCGACGGCGACCCGTTTGTCGGAGCGCTTTTCGGCACGGACGGACTCACGTTCCGCTTTGAAGCCGTGGCTCCCGCCGACCGCCTGACCGTCACGCTGAAGTCGGGAGAAACCGCCTTCGCCGCCGACCTGCCCGTTCCGAAGCAGGCGGCGGACATGCGCGTTTCCTTCGACCTCTTCAAAGGCGCGGAGGGCACCTATCTCATCGACGTTCTCGGCTCGGTCGACTCCATAACCTTTGCGGCGTCCGGAGAATGCTACGTTTCCGCGCTCGCCGCGTATACGGAAACCATCGAGACCTCCGGCGGCGGACTCTACGTCCATACCGCGTCTTCCGTTTCCAACGAAAAGTTCTATAAGATAGCCGACTCGAAGGGCAACGTGCTCACCTACGGGCCGGAGATAACCGAGCGCCAGCTCAAATGGGCTGAAACGCTCGTTATGCACGACGATAACCAGACCCTGACCTTTACCGCCGACGTCGGCAACGACACTCAGCTCTGGCAGATCTACAAGTGCGCTTCCGGCGCATACCGCGTGATAAACAAGGGCACCGGCCTCGCGCTGACCACCAACGTCGAGTTCGATCTCTTCATGAAAGAAGCGGATATGACCAACGCCAAACAGGAGTTCGGTATAAAGCCGCAGGGCGGCGGCAACTTCGCGATAACCTACGTCGACGCCTACTGCCTCGGCGCGCTCAGCGCCAAGGCGGTGCTGAAAAAGGGCACCGCGAACGCGATGAAGCTCACCGAGTACGATTACGGCGCCTGGAAGCTCGTCAAGGCGGACGAGTTCGACGGCGAAAAGCTCGACCGCACGATGTGGACTCCCGCCGACGGCAAGACCCGCGGCGACACCGAACCGATATACTACCGCGACAGCGAGAACAACTACTATATCGAAAACGGCAACCTCGTCATCAAGAGCAAGATCGAGGAATACAAGGGCTATCACGCGACCAGCGCCTCGATAGAATCCTCCGGCAAATACGGCCAGTCCTTCGGCCGCGTCGACGTCAGAGCGAAGGTCCCGGGCGGCGCGTATATCTGGCCCGCCATCTGGATGATGGGCAGCAACTCCATGTGGCCGCACGACGGCGAGATCGACATTATGGAGAACGGCTGGGTCGACGCCGAGAACAGCACCGACGAGGGAATCGTCAAGGGGCATAATCTTTACGGTACGCTCCACTGGTTCGGCGACGAGGGCTATCATATGTCGAAGAACTATAATTTCCCGATCTCCCGCGATAAACTGCTCAGCGACGAGTATCACGTTTATTCCGCGGAATGGGATTCCGAGCAGGTCCGTATCCTCGTCGACGGAATGCTCTATATGACGCTGAACGTAAACAGCGATTCGATGCGCTGGGGCTTCGGCGCACATCCGCACTTTATTATCCTGAACACCTCCGTTTCCGGCCCCGGCAACGATCAGCTGCCGGACGGCATGCCGGATACGTCATATTACTATATCGACTACGTCCGCTTCTATAAGCGCGCGGGCGAAGTCTCCGAGACCGCGAATATATCCGTCGACGCCGGCAACGCCACCGTTCACACGCTCGGCAGCGACCGCGTCGGGGACATAGTGACCTCGCCCGACGGCAGATACACCGCCGTCGTCGGCAAGAGCAGCACGATAAAGATTTACAACGCCAAGACGTCCGAGCACATCGGCGACGTTACCGGCAGGGGCAAGGTCTACACCTGCGCCGCGTTCTCGCCGGACGGCAAAGTTCTCGTCGCCGGTTCGCGCGACGGCGTGCTGACCTTTTGCGAAACCGAGGACCTCATCGCGTGGGACGTCGATAACTACCACGTTTATCACGACGCCGTCGCCTTCACGGCGGACGGCGACTACGTAATCGCGGGCGGAAGAAACTACGACGACCAGTCGTATTATTCCCGCGCGATGTTCGTCTTTGACTCCGCCGGCGGCAAGGTCAAACAGGTCGACCTCGAAAGCGATATCCGCGCCATCGCGACCGGCGGAAACACCGTCGCGCTCGCGCTCGGCAACTCCAAGGCGCAGATTTACGACGCTTCCTCGCTGTCGCTTCGCGCGACGCTGAACGGACACACGTCCGCCGTCCGCGGGATAGACGTAACGAGCGACGGTTCCCGCGTCGTGACCTCGGACGAGAACGGCAACGTCATCGTCTGGGACGCGAACGGCGGCCGTA
>JAFZXI010000122.1 GCA_017616855.1 Clostridia bacterium
TCCCGACAGCGCCGCCGTCTGCGGCAGGGACGGCGAGCGTCCGCTCGGCGAGGTCTTCGTCGCGGTCGTCGGCGGGCCGCTTTCGTCCGACGGCAGATACGACTCCCTCGCGGGAGACGCGCTTTTGCGCGAAGCGCCCGAAAGCGTGAAGCGAAGCAAAGGAGCGATAACGTGAGCATTTTTCAATGGCTGAAAACGCGCCTTGCCCGATTCTTCGGGAAGGTCTTTTACATAAACGGACCGGACACCCTGCCGCCGCCTCTGACGCCGGAGGAGGAGGCGGACTGCATTTCACGGCTCGGCGGCGACAGGGACGCCCGGGACGCGCTCATCGTCCACAACCTGCGGCTCGTTGTCTACATCGCGCGGAAGTACGAAAGCAGCGGCGCGGGCATAGAAGACCTGATCTCCATCGGCTCCATCGGGCTGATAAAGGCGGTGGAGACCTTCAAAACCGACCGCGGCATCAAGCTCGCGACCTACGCCTCGCGCTGCATCGAAAACGAGATACTGATGTTTCTGCGCAAGATAAGCGGACAGCGGACCGAGATCTCCTTCGACGAGCCGCTGAACGCCGACTCCGACGGCAACGAGCTGCTGCTTTCCGACGTGCTCGGCTCGGACGGAAGCGAGATCGGCCGCGGCGTCGAAAGCGAGGCGGAGCGCACGGTTCTGATGGAGTTCGTCTCGCGGCTCGGCGCGCGCGAACGCGAGATAACCGAAATGCGCTTCGGGCTCTGCGGGCGGCGCGAGCTTACGCAGAAGGAGGTTGCCGACAAGCTCGGCATTTCGCAATCCTACATTTCGCGGCTCGAAAAACGCATCCTTTCGCGATTGAAAAGCGAATTGGAAAGTCTCGTATAAAATAAGCCCTCCGGATTTCGGAGGGCTTTAATTCTATATTTTTACAAATCTTATTCCGCGTTCCTGTGCGTACCGCTGCGCAGTCGATCCTTCCCGCGCGCGGAAACATACGGTCTCCTCTTCGAAATAGGCGTTACGAAACTCATCTAAAGCGAGATCGTCCGACAAAAACGTCACTTCTTTGAGTCCGCCGCATTCCGCGAACGCTCCAGCGGCGATTCTCTTAACACTTTCCGGTACAACGACCGACTCGACATAATCACGGTCTTCAAATACCGCGTCGCTGATCTCCTCCACCGTACCGGGAATCGCAATAGCTCCGCCGTCGCCGTGATAGCTGTAAAGCACGCCCCTTACCGTGACAAAACCTTCCGGGTCGGCAAGTCCGGCGCACCCGTTGAAGGCACCGCCGCCGATTTTTTCGACGCTTGCGGGTATTATTACCGTTTTAATCTCTCCGTGAAGCTGGAACGCATAGCGCCTGATTTCCTTTGTCCCTTCCGGTATCGACACCGTTTCCCTGTCGCCGAAGTATTCCTGCAAAACGCCGTTTCTTATTAAAAACCCGTCGGCATCCGCCATTCCGGGGCAGTTGTTAAACGCCGTATCCGACATTTCGATATCGTCGGTTATTCCGGTAACGCGGCTCAGCTTTTTGCAATCCGAAAAAACGTACCCCTCGATCTTTTCGACTCCGTTCGGCATATCGACTGACTCAAGACTTCGACACCTGTTGAAAGCGTCAAACTCGATACTCTCGATCCGCCCGGGCAAAGTTACGGATACCAGGTTTACGCATCTGCCGAAGGCGCGTCTGCATACGCGCGACACGCTTTCAGGAGCGACGTAATCTCCGGATTTCCCGCCCGGGAACATAACGATCGATTTCATATCCTTTGTCAGCAGTACGCCGTCAACGGAAGCGTAAAAGGCGTTATCGCCGTCGACAAGTATTTCCTCTAAAGAGCAACACCCGCTAAACGCGTTTCTTCCGACCTTTTTGACGTTCTTCGGCAGGCGTATGCTTTTCAACCCGCGGCAATTCGCAAAAGCAAACCGTCCGATTTTGAGGACGCTCTCCGGAATGATTACGGATCTTATTACATAATCATCATCTGAAACGGCAAAATCATTTATCTCCGTTACCCCTTCCGGTATTTCGACGTCCGTGACGCCCGACTCCGAATCGTATCCGACAAGGATACTGCCTCTGATTTCAAATCCCATTATCAATACCTCCTTTTTTGATGAAACAATTATAATCCGGCAATAGTCCCATAAACAGTACACTTGAATAATAATTGTTCTATCTGCCGATACTTCTCTTGAACGCATTTCGGGAGGTATCGGATATGCTCAACAAGGTCGAAATATGCGGCGCGAACACTTCGGAGCTGCCGGTGATGAAGGAGTCCGAGAAGACCGCGCTGCTCGAAAAGATACGGCAGGGCGACGCGCAGGCGCGCGACAAGCTCGTCTGCGGCAACCTGCGGCTCGTGCTCAGCGTCATTCAGCGCTTCGCCAACCGCGGCGAGAACCCGGACGATCTCTTTCAGGTCGGCTGCATCGGGCTGATAAAGGCGATAGACAACTTCGACCCCTCGCACGGGGTATGCTTCTCGACCTACGCGGTGCCGATGATAATCGGCGAGGTGCGGCGCCACCTGCGCGACAACTCCGCCGTCCGCGTAAGCCGCTCGATACGCGACACCGCCTACCGCGCGCTGCGCGCGAAGGAGGAGCTGCTGACGAAGCTCGGACGCGAGCCCTCCGTCACCGAGCTCGCGGAAAAGATGGGCGTTCCGCGCGAGGAGGTCGTCATCGCGATGGAGGCGATCGTCGACCCGCTCTCCTTCAGCGAGCCGGTCTATAACGACGGCGGCGACGCGATACTCGTCATGGACCAGATAAGCAGTCCGCGCGACAGCGACGAGAACTGGATTGAGGAGATAATGCTGAAAGACGCGATACGCGCCCTCTCCCCGCGCGAGCGGCGGATACTTTCGCTCCGCTACGTCAAGGGCAGGACGCAGACGGAGGTCGCCGCCGAAATAGGCATTTCGCAGGCGCAGGTCTCACGCCTCGAAAAGAGCGCGCTCGAGGAGATAAAACGGCAGTTATGATATTCAGCGGACGAAAGTCCGCTTTTTTTCTTTATCTTTGCCGCAGGTTATGTTATAATAAACGTCAGTCGGGATTTATCTGAAAAATTATTGTAATACTATCCGTTTTCCCGAGTCTCTTATATGGAACGGGCCGTAATTGAAAATACCGCGGCAACCGTTCGGGAGGTAAGATATGAAAAGATTTATCGCTGTATTGCTTTTTATCGCCGTCGGTTTCACGATGGCGGCGTGCGGCGCGGAGGGCGAAACGCTGAGCCCCACCGAGCGCTACGCGCTGAAGGTCTGCTCCGCCGACGAGGCGCTGGAGTGGGCGAAGGATACGGACACGGTCGTCTTCGAGGACGGCGTACTCACCTCCGGCGGAAGCGTATGGGACGAGTTCTACGCCGCCGTCGAAAAAAACACGCCCGCGTCGGTGCTGGTCGCGAAGTATTACACGCTGGATGAGGACCGCGTGAGCTCCGAGCTCTACGCGAGCGAAAAGGATAATTACCCGGTGCTGTATTTCTCCCTCGTCGAGTTCGACGGCGCGGAATACTCCTTCACGGTGCGCGACAGCAGCGAAACGAAGACCGACCACGAAGGCAGCTTCAAATATATGCTGCACTTCAGCGGCGACGCTCCGTCGACGGCGGGCTACGACTCCTACGACGCCTACGCGCTGGTCGACGACCCCGCGGCGACGTGGGACGGCATCTGGGAAGGACTGGTAAGCTCCCAGTCTGACGCGGGCTACGAACACTACTTTGCTTACTGCAACTATATCGGCAGGAAATAAAACAGTCGTCCCGAAAAATAAACAAAAACGCTCCCAAGGGAGAGGCGACGTTAGGAATGATTGAAATGACAGACAAAAAGTATAGAAACTATTGGCTGATATCTGTTTTGGCTGTTTTTGCAGCATCTTTTTATCCGCTGTATATGGGCGTTAAGGTCATTTATGATATGATCGCCAACGGAACGGTGATGAAGGAGAACTATCCAAAATATATTATCCCATATACTCCGATCGCACTTGCGCTGATACTCGGCGTATTGTTAATGCCGCTTTTTATTAAAGCGTTCAAACGATACGCGCTGATCGCAGGAGGGGCGCTTGCAATTGGTTCGTTCTTCGGACTTGAGTTTCTGTTTGAAAGAAAAGTTATAGTGGCAACTACCGAAACCGTTGCAAAACTTGCTGATTGGCAGATGTATCTGTGCCGCTATGTATCGCCGGAAGAA
>JAFZXI010000123.1 GCA_017616855.1 Clostridia bacterium
CTCCGGAGGCGGCGCGGGCCGCGGCGGAGCGCATCGGCGCGGACGAGGGCTTCGGCGGGCTGCTCCCCGCGGATAAATGCGCCCTGCTCGAAAAAGAGAAGGAGCGCGCCGTCACCGCCTTCGCGGGCGACGGCATAAACGACGCACCGGCAATCGCATCCGCTGACGTCGGTATCGCGATGGGCGCGCTCGGCAGCGACGCCGCTATCGAAGCCGCGGACGTCGTGCTGATGGGCGACAGCCCTTCGCATATCGCGAAGGCGATGGAGGTCTCCGCCAAAGCGGTCGCGGTCGCGAAGGAGAATATCTGGCTCTGCCTTATCGTCAAGGCGGGGGTGCTCGTCGCGAGCGCGCTCGGCTACGCTCCGATGTGGCTCGCGGTCGTCGCTGACGTCGGCGCGGCTATTGCCGCGGTCGCGAACTCGGCTTTGAACGGGAAGTAACGGCAGTATCCGGAATTGCAAATCAATCGGAATATATGCAAAAATGCACCTGCTTTTCAGCAAGTGCATTTTTGTTTGGTGGACGCTAAGGGACTTGAACCCCTGACCCCCTGCACGTCAAGCAGGTGCTCTTCCAGCTGAGCTAAGCGTCCGACAGCAAATAAGATTATACTGCCTCAAAGCACGGATGTCAAGAGGTAATTTTATTTTTTTCAGATGCAATTTGTGCGCGCCGATCAGACTGCGTCGAAAAACTGTTGGCCGGCCCGCTTTTTCGGCGCTTTTGCCGATTATTTTGAGCTTTATTATATTGATTTTTTTACTTTTATATGATAATATGTTATTTGTGAGTTTACAACTCGTAGTAAAAACAGAATCGGAGGAGAAAACGTATGAAGAAACTGTTATCTTTCATGCTGGCGATGATGTTCGCGCTGACGGCGTTCGGCGTGGCGACCGTCTTCAGCGGATTCATCGGAGCGGGCGCTCTGTATGACTATTACGTCTACGATAAGCTGCCCGGCTACTCCATTTTCACCGACGCGGAGCTGGAGCATATGACTAACCTGTTCTCCGCACCCGGCTATAACGAAACGATAGAGGGAGTCGGCCCCGTTGTAACCTATGAGTTCTCAAAAGGCAACGAGTGGCGCAACCTCACGATTTACAACGGCCAGGGCAGAAACCTGAAGGCGGCGAGCAATACCGAGAAGAAGGACTTCACGGATATGACGTGGGCCTCGATCGATACCGTCGGCTTCAAGACCTTCCTCGGCGACATCAGATCTCCGGACTATAAGACTCTGGAGGACCAGGACGGCATCGCGTTCTGCATCTACGTCAACGGCCAGCCGTTTACCGGGACCGCGAGCGTGACCCTGATGCAGTATCCGACGACCGGCCCGTACTTCACGATGACGCTTGACGACGATACCGGCGACCATACCGCGGAGGAACTCGCGGACTACGGCATCGGTTTCCGTTACGCTTCCAAGGACGCGCGCCCCGATGAGAACGGCTACGTTCACTACGATTTCAAGACGGACTTCCGTCAGTCAGACTGGTGGAGCAGCGACGACGAAGGCGTCAATATGTGGAAAAAGTATAAGGATAACGGTATGGATATCCCGTATATGCCTCTTCCCGAGAAGGTTATCCCGAAGATTTCCGGACTCTGCATCTCGTTCCACGGGCTTTCGATCGGCGACAAGGTCTCGATCGGCGATATGATGGCGTACCACGATTCCCGCGTCCACACCGACGAGCTTGAAGAACTGATGCTGCAGTATGACGTGCTCGATCCGGAAGCGTTCACCGAGTCCAGTTACGAGGCGGCCACCGAGATATACCTCGAAGCTTACGACATCATGAGCGATCCCGAGGTCGGCGAGCACTATTCCCAGAAGCAGATCAACACCGTCGCGAAAGAGCTCAAGGCGGCGCTCAAAGCGCTGCAGCCGATGTTCAAGGTCAAGAGCACGTCCGTCAGCATCAACGGCTTTGATTCGCTCACTGACGACGATATCGATCTGATTAACGACGGCGGCGCTTCCCTTGACCCCGCTATGATAACCGACGAGTTCGTTCCCGAAGGCGACGCCAAACAGAGCATCTACGTAATCGGCGGCGCGTTCGACGGCGACCCCTCCTACGGCTGGAGTCTTTTCACGACGTCCATACTGAACGATGACGACGAAGTCGAGGCGGTCGGCAACGTTTTCGGCGCCGAAAACCTTGAAGAATCCGCCGGTATCCGCTTCTGGATCAAATACGGCGACAGCTACACTCCCGCTCCGACGGATATGACCGTCGGCGTCGGCAGCAGCGCGGACGGAGTCTTCTTCGAGTGCGACCCCGACGCTGCCGTGCTGCCCGAATCCGAGGGCTACGTCGGCGTCGCGTGGAACGCGTTCTACGACATGTACGGCGACGAGGAAATATACGATTACCTCGCGTCCCTCGATTATATAACCATCCGCATCGAGGGCTGCTATCAGAAAGAGTATTATCTTTCCGACCTGCACGCCTTCGAGTGGGGCATCAACAGCGCGAACTTTGCCGCGATGGATCAGCAGATAATCGACGCGCAGAACTATCTTGCCACCCTCAACAAGGACGACTGGTCCGTCCGTTCCTGGCAGCGCGCCGAGCAGTCCATCGAAGCGGCCCGCGCGCTTCACGAAGCTTACGCCGTTACGCAGCAGGAGGTCGACAAGGCGGCCGACTTTATCACCCGCTGCCTCAACTGGCTCACGCTGAGAGGGCAGACTCCGACTCAGGAGGAGATAGACGCGCTCGAGGCGGCGTATTACAACGCGCTTACCTACTGGCGCGGAAACTACACCGGCAGAAGCTACGTCGCTCTCAAGGCGGAAATTGACGAAGTCGGCGAGTATATCAACGACGAGCTCAGTTCCGTAGCCTGCGTCGAACTTACCAACAAGCTGAACGCCGCGGTCGCCGGACTCGTTCCGATAACACACGGCGGCACCGTCGCGCCTACTCCGGCGACCGACTATACCGGCAAGGCCGTTAACGTCAAGCTGTTCAGTCTGGAGGACTTCAGCAGCAACAGAGAGTTCAACAAGGCGATGGGCCACCGCGTCGCGAACGTCGGCTACGACCTCGTTACGAGCTCTACTTCCGTTGACCTGCCCGCCAAGGCGCTGAAGATGACCGCTCAGGCGGATCTTTCGTCCAAGCATACCGATCAGCACGGCGCGATGCAGTTCAAGCTCGCCGACAAGATCTGCGATCCTATCCATCCCGACGTCACGACCGAGGACGGCAATGAGATCGGCGGCTCGATAGGCGACCTGAAGGGCAGCGCCGGTATCCGCGTCTGGGTCGGCGTCAACGATTACAACCTCGCGAAGGACGCCTACTTCCGCTTCGGCGTTTCGAACTGCCAAGAAGGCCCGCTCTTTGAGAAGCACGCCGTCAACATTCCGTTCCCGGCGGCCGGCAGCGGCTGGCTCTACATTCCGTGGGAATGCTTCGATTATTATGACGACTGGACCGGCGGTCAGGATATCAACCTCACCGAGATCCGCTTCATCATTCTCCGCGTCGACGGCGAGGTCCCGCAGGGACTGGAAGTCTACGCGACCTGCGTTTCCGCCTACACCGACCCCGCCAACAGCGAGAACGCCGCGCCGGTCATATCCGGAGTTTCCGAAGGTCAGACCGTCGACGTCGCCGGCGAAGCCGTCGCTCCGAAGTGGGACGTCGGCACGGCGACGCTGAACGGCAAGCGCTATCTTGCCGGCACTCCGATAGACAAGAACGACGATTACACCCTCGTCGTAACGAACGGCGATAAGCAGACCTCCGTCAACTTCACCGTCACCGGCGGTATAACCGCCGACTCCATACCCGTCGTCGTCGGCGTTGTCGAAGGCGGCGAATACGACGAACCGGTCACAATCACCTGGGACGTCGGCGAAGCCACGCTGAACGGCGAACCCATCGAGAAGGGCGCCGCCGTTTCCGAACCCGGCAACTATATGCTCCAGGTCATCAACGGCACCAAATCCGTAGCGATCCGCTTCAAGATCGCGGCCGATGCCGAGGATGAGCAGCCCGTTATCTCCGGCGTTGAAAACGGCGGCGAATACGACGCCCCCGCCGCGGCGACCTGGACTCCCGCCGAAGCGACCGCTACGCTGAACGGCGAAGCGTACGTTGCCGGCACGGAGATCACCGCGCCCGGCGAGTACGTGCTGGTCGTCACCAACGGCGACAAGAGCGCGACCGTCAGCTTCACGGTCAAGGATCAGACTCCTCCGCCTCCGGAGTATAAGCGCGGCGACATGGACGGCGATAAC
>JAFZXI010000124.1 GCA_017616855.1 Clostridia bacterium
CCCTGTTTGAAAACTACGCTCCCTGCCGCGACGAAACCGAAAAAGCGCGGCCGGGCAATCCCGCGGGCAGCGATTTCGTCGGCTGGACCGGTCTTGCGCCGATCAGCGTACTGTTCGAGTTCGTCTTCGGCATGAAGCCCGACGCTGAGCATAACGTCATTCGCTGGCATATCGACCTTACCGACCGTTTCGGCGTGGAACGTTATCCGTTCGGCAAAGACGCAACGCTCTCTCTGATTTGCGATCAAAGACAAAGCGAAAGCGATGAGCCCGTCGTGCACATAACGTCCGACCGTCCTGTGACAGTAGAATTAATCTGGGACAGCGGCAAGCAGAGAAAGACCGTGAATGTAGAACCAACCGCAAAATGATTATAAACAAGCAACGCGCCGACTCCCGTCGGCGCGTTATGCTTATACTAAACAACAAAAAAGTGATGGTAGGTATTTACTATATATGAGAATTATTCCCACTCGATCGTGGCGACGGGTTTTTCACTGATGTCCCAGAGAACGCGGTTGACGCCCGGGATCTTGACGATCTGATCGCGCATTTTGCAGAGGATGTCAAACGGGATCTCCGGCACCGTGGCTGTCACGGCGTCCACCGTGTTGATCGCGCGGATGATGACCGCCCAGCCCATATAGCGCTTGCCCTGACCGTCAACGTATTTGATACCGGTCGACTGAAGATCAGGTATAATACAGAAATATTGCCAGGGCGTTTCGGGCAGTTTCCCGATTTCCTCCCTAACGATTGCGTCGGCTTCACGGAGCGCTTCCAGGCGGTCGCGTGTAATCGCGCCGACGCAGCGAACGCCGAGGCCCGGGCCCGGGAACGGCTGACGGTATACCATGCTGTGCGGAAGACCGAGCGCTTCGCCGACGACTCTTACTTCGTCCTTGAAGAGCAGCTTGACGGGCTCGACGAGCTCAAAATCAAGCTCCGGCGGAAGTCCGCCGACGTTGTGGTGCGCCTTTACGCCGACGCTCTCGAGGATATCGGGATAGATCGTACCCTGTCCGAGAAAACGAATGCCGTCAAGCTTCGCGGCTTCTTCGGCGAAGACGTCAATGAACTCTTTGCCGATGATCTTGCGCTTCGTTTCGGGATCGGAAACTCCGGCGAGCTTATCGAGGAAACGGTCGACGGCGTCAACGTAGATGAGGTTGGCGTCCATCTGATCGCGGAAGACTCTGATGACCTGCTCCGGCTCGCCCTTGCGAAGCAAGCCGTGGTTGACGTGAACGCAGGTGAGCTGCTTGCCGACCGCTTTTATCAGCAGTGCGGCGCAGACGGAAGAATCCACTCCGCCGGAAAGCGCAAGCAGGACTTTCTTGTCGCCGATCTGCTCGCGGAGCTCTTTTATCTGCTGCGCGATGAACTCGTCGGCGAGTTCTCTTGTGGTAATTCTTTTCATGTCTTCAGGACGGACGTTTCCGCTCATTTTTATCTACCCCTTCGTTTTTATTTTACTCGCAAATTATAGCATATAACAAGCGCCGATTCAATAGAAACGGCGCTGTTTTTTTGAAAAAATTACACTATTATCGTCTTGAAGTTGACGTAAAGAACCTTGCCGGGTTTCGAGCCCTTCGGTTTGCGAACGTTGCGAATCTCGGTATAGTCGACGGATATCTTCGTGCCCTCCGCCGATTTGCTGCGGGAAGCGGCGACGCGAGCGGCCTCGTAGATTGCGGTTTCCGTCGGTTCTCTGCCCTCGAGCCGCAGCACGACGTGCGCGCCGAAGCCCTCGCGGACGTGAAACCAAATATCGCTGTTTGAGGCGAAACGCATCGTCAGCGCGTCGTTCTGAAGATTGTTTTTACCGTAGTAGACCTTGAAGCCGTCGGAAGTCGTAACGCTCTCAAAAGCGTATTCCTTCTTTTTATCGCTCTGCTTTTTCGGATTCTTCGGCGCGGCGGCGCGGATATAACCCTCGGCCGCGAGTTCTTCGCGCACACGGGCGATGTCGTCCTCGCTTTCGGCAAGCGAAAGCTCCGCCGCTACGCTGCGAAGCCACTCGATTTCGTCTTCGCCTAAACGGAGTTGTTCGGCAAGCTTTTTCTTGCGCGTGTCGCTCTTGCGGTATTCGCGGAAATACTTCTGCGCGTTGCGCTGCGGCGAAAGCGTGCTGTCGAGCGGGATATGTATCTCGTTATAGTTATCGTAGTAATTCTTGACGACCGCGACGGACGAGCCGGGCTCGATTTCGTGAATGTACGCGTTGATCAGCTCACCGCGGATACGGAGCTCGTCCGCGTTTTCACATTCCGCGAGTTCCCTGCTCTGCGCAGCCGCTTTCCTGACGGCGCGCTCGATATTTCGCGAAACGAGCCGTGAAAGCTCCGCGGTGCGCTGCTTTATGCGCTCCGCGCGGTCGCGCTCGTAATAGAAGAAGTCGAGGAGCTCGGACGGGCTGTCGAAGCGTTTCACTTCCATCGTGTCGCCGTAAATGGTCGGCGCGAAGAAAGAGAAGTCTACCGTACTTCCGTCGCCGCGGCAGACGACGGACGGAGTTCCACCCGCGTCGAGTTCCGCGAGCAGCTTCCGGAGTTCCGCAAAAACGCGCGCGGCGTCCGCTTGTTCGGCGGGAGCGTCCACGTCTCCGGAGGCGCGGTAAGCGAGCTCGCGGCAAACTATAGGCGAGAATCCGGCGAGATTATGAAGCAGCGCGTCCGAAAGCGATTCGTCGGAAGCGCGGAGAATAGCGGAAATGTCCGCTGCCGTAACATAACGCGGATTCGTTTTATTCTGCGCCGGAGGCATGACGTAAGGCATTCCTGCAATGATTACGCGCGCGGCGTCGGGATCTGCGCCGGCATGCTTTACCGCCTCGGTTATCCTGCCGTTCGCGTCGGTAAACAGCACGTTGCTGCTCCGCCCCATGATTTCCGCTATCACG
>JAFZXI010000125.1 GCA_017616855.1 Clostridia bacterium
CGCGTTTCTCGCTCCGCTACCCTCGAGGGGAAGGCTTAACCCGTTATAACCGGCTTGTCATAGAGCCGCTTATATACTTTGCAAAGTAAAAAAACACCCAAAGGAGGAAACACTATGACGAAGAAAAGATCAGCAAAGAACGCGTTCATCAGTTCGCTGGTAATGCTGTGTCTTTGCGTGACCATGCTTGTCGGCACTACGTTCGCGTGGTATACCGACAGCGTGACGAGCGGCAGAAATACCATCGTCGCCGGCAGCTTGGACATGACGGTTACCGTCCGCACTGTGGATAACAACCAGCAGGTAACTTGGGAAACCGTAGATGCTACGACCCCCGTATTCCCTGACAATCTCTCGTTCGAACCCGGCGCGGTGCACGTCGCTTACATCAAAGTCACCAACACCGGCGACCTTGCGTTCAAGTATAACGTCAAGGCGGTTGTTGACAACGAGATCCAGGGCACGAACCACGATAATCAGAAGTTCTCTCTTTCTAGTTATCTGAAGTTCAAAGCGGTTCCGGTCGATGACGTTTTCGGCTCCCGCGCTGAAGCGCTCACGGCTCTCGGCGACAATCCGCCCGCCCTCACGAGCGCTTCGATCACGGATGACGGCGTTTATCTCGCCGCCGGCGATCCCGATCCCTTCGTGATGCTCGCGCTCATCATCTACATGCCCGAGGACGTCGGCAACATCGCGAACCCGCTGCCCGGCGACGCCAACAAGCCGAAGATCACCTTCGGTATCGACGCGATTGCGACGCAGTATGTCTCTGAAAACGACAGCTTCAGCAACACTTATGACGCCAGCGCCACGATGCCTGCTACCGCTCAGAAGGCGGTTGAAACTACCGGCGCAACGACCATTACCGCCGGCGCTGTTACCGTTCAGGTGCCCGCCGGCTCGGACAACGCCAGCACCAGCGATACCCTCTATCTTGACGTTAACAACGTCAACAACAACGATACTACCGGTGTTCTCTCGATGAATATCGACCTGGTCAATCAAAACGGCGATAAGGTCACCAACAGCACCAATCCGATGACCGTCGCGATTAACGTCGGCCCCGGCAAGGTTCTCACTTCCGTCAAGCACAACGGAAATGATGTTGCCAATTACACCTATGACGACGCTACCGGCATCCTGACCTTCGAGACCGCGTCCTTCAGCCCGTTTGCGATTACTTATATCGTGGGTAAGGGTGTTTCTAATGTAACCGAATGGAATGAGGCTCTCGCTGATGCTAGCGTTGATACCATTGTTCTGTTAGCTGATATTTCCCTTACAAGCGCCAACACTCTTAATAGGAATCTGACGCTGAACCTGAATGGTAAAGCTCTCACTTCTTCTGCGGTTTTGTTTAATATTTATGCAAATTGCGATTTGACGATTAAGGACAGTGTGGGGACCGGTACTATCACAGTTAACGCGAACAGAATCGTTTACTCTTCTGGCGGCGGTCTTGTTAAACTTGAAGGCGGTAATCTCAGTTTGATTTCCACCGATAACTATGGTTACGGTGTTTTGGTTGGTTCCGGATCAAGTTTTGAGATGACCGGCGGATCTATCACTATCCCTAACGAAACAACGTCAACTTATAGTTACTGCGTGTGCAACAGCGGCTCAGGAACAGTCACTATTGCCGGCGGTGAACTTATTGCCAAGAGCTTTGGCGGTAACTACACCATTAGTGCAAGCGGTTCCGGCAATCTTTACATTACCGGCGGTCATATCACTGGTATTTATGGCAAAGATAACTGGGGCCTCGCAAGCACTCCGTATGTAATTTATAATACGGGAAGCGGTACTGCTTATATCTCTGGCGGATATATCAGAGCCGTTGGAAATAAAAATGATGCTGCAGCCGGACATTTGGTAGAAGGTAACGCAAGTATCACCGGTGGATACTTCGGAGGCGTGTATTTCTATAGCTTATCATCGGATCAAATTGCGCAGGGTTATGCTTCTAACCTCAACGATGACAGCAGTACAAGTGCTGATTATAAGTATGTCGTACTTCCGCAATAATCTGCTGTTGAGCAAGTGTTGCGCACATGATTAATCACACAAGCGGACGGAGCTTTTGCTCCGTCCGCTTCGTTTTGTTCATTATTATATTACGCGCGCGAATGGGAACGCCCGCGGAAAAATCGCAAAAAACACTTGACAAACCGCGGGGGAGGGGGTATAATCTCAACTGTAAAGCAAATTGCTTTACATCAGCACGGCGTCCGCGCCGTCACGGGAGCGTTTTCATGGAGCGCAAGGTTTACTATTCGCGCCTGCTCGATTTTTACGGCGGGCTCCTGCCCGAAAAGCAGCAGGCGTGTATGTTTCAATATTACTACGACGATCTCTCGCTCGCGGAGGTTTCCGAAAATCTCGGCATCACCCGTCAGGGCGTCCGCGACTGCGTCAAGCGCGGGGAAGCGGCGCTTGAGAAGGCGGAGAGCGAGCTGAAGCTCGTCGAAAAAGACGACGAAAAGCGCCGTATGCGCGCCGAAATCGCAGAGAAGCTTTCCGCCCTTGCGGAGGACCTTCCCGAAGAGGTCGCGAAACGCGTGCGCGCGCTCGTCGAATCTATCAAGGCAATGGATGTGTAGCAATGGCGTTTGAAAGCTTGAGCCAAAAACTGAACAGCGTCTTCCGCCGCCTCGGCGCCAAGGGCAAGCTGAACGAGAACGATATCAACACCGCCATGCGCGAGGTCAAGCTCGCGCTGCTCGAAGCCGACGTCAGCTACGTCGTCGTCAAGGACTTCATCGCCTCCGTCAGCGCGAAGGCGAAGGGCACCGCCGTCATGGAAAGCTTGACTCCGGTGCAGATGGTCATCAAGATCGTCCGCGACGAGCTCATCGCGCTGATGGGCGAGAGCGAGGCGAAGATAAACTTCTCGAACAAGCCGCCCACGGTCGTGCTGCTCGCGGGCCTTCAGGGCTCCGGTAAGACAACCCACTGCGCCAAGCTTGCGCTGCATTTCAAGAAGCAGGGCAAGCGTCCGCTGATGGTCGCCTGCGACGTCTACCGTCCCGCCGCGATCGATCAGCTTAAGGTGCTCGGCGAGAAGAACGGCCTGCCGGTCTATTCCGAGGACGGTTCCAAGGATCCGCCCCGCATCGCCGAGAACGCCGTCAAGCACGCGAAGCAGTTCGGCAACGACCTCGTGCTCATCGACACCGCCGGCCGCCTCCACATCGACGAGGCGCTGATGGAGGAACTCGCGGAGATCAAGCGCCGCACGAACCCGAACGAGATCCTGCTCGTCATCGACGCGATGACCGGTCAGGACGCGGTCAACGTCGCCAAGAGCTTCAACGAGAAGCTCGAGATCGACGGCGTCATCCTCACCAAGCTCGACGGCGACACCCGCGGCGGCGCCGCACTCGCCGTAAGGCATATTACCGGCAAGCCCATCAAGTTCACCGGCGTCGGCGAAAAGATAGACGAGCTCGAGCCGTTCTATCCCGAGCGCGCCGCGTCCCGCATCCTCGGCATGGGCGATATGCTTTCGTTCATCGAGAAGGCGGAGGCGGAGCTTGACGAGAAGCAGAGCGAAGAGATGCTCGCGCGGCTCGAAAAGAACAAGTTCGACCTCAACGATATGCTGACGCAGTTCCGCCAGGTCAAGAAGATGGGTTCGATAAAGAAGCTCATCGGCATGCTCCCCGGCGCTCAGGATATCGATGAGAACTCGATAGACGAAAAGGCGTTCACGCGCATGGAGGCGATCATTCTTTCGATGACGCCGCAGGAACGCAGCAACCCCGCGCTTCTCAACGCTTCGCGCCGCAGGCGCATCGCCGAGGGCAGCGGCACCAACGTCCAGCAGGTGAACAAGCTCATCAAGCAGTACGAACAGACGAAGGAATTGATGAAGAAGTTCACCAAGGGCGGTAAATTAGGTAAGTTCAGAAAAGGCGGGCCGATCCCGCCGGACTGGAATTTATAAAAAACCATATTGGAGGCAAAACACAATGGCAGTAAAAATCAGACTGCGCCGCATGGGCGCGAAGAAACAGCCCTTCTACAGAATCGTCGTCGCGGATTCCAGATATCCGAGAGACGGCCGCTTCATTGAAGAGATCGGTTATTACAATCCGCTGAGCGATCCGTCCGACGTCAAGGTCGACGCCGAGAAGGTCGAGAAGTGGATCAAGAACGGCGCACAGCCGACCGATACCGTCAAGAAGCTTCTGAAGGATAACGGCATCATCAAGTAATCGGACAATTAGCTTTTTCCGGATCATTATCACTCCACAGGAGGTAAGAACGATGAAGGATCTGCTGATCGCTCTGGCACAGAGTCTTGTCGAAAAGCCCGACGAGGTAAAGGTCGAGGAGCAGGTTGCCGAAGACGGCAGCGTCGTTTTCTATCTGCGCGTAGCAGAGGGCGACATGGGCCGTGTCATCGGCAAGCAGGGCAGGATCGCGAAAGCCATCCGTACGCTGCTTCGTGCCGCCGCGACCCGCGAGGACAAGAAGGTCTCCGTCGAGATCGTCGACTGACGCTTCGCTTGTCCGCGTCCGCGCGGGGATTTCCCCGCGCGGAAAACGCAATACCGACGACAGGAAGATCGTTATGAATGAGTTTTTGGAGGCCGGCAGGATCGTCGCCGTCCGCGGAATAAAGGGCGAGCTCAAGCTCAACGTTTTCTGCGACGGACCGGAGTTTCTGTCGGATTCGGGGACCCTTTGGTTAGGCGTTGAAAAAAAGCCCTACGCCGTCGAAAGGGCGTTCCCGCAAAAGAGTCAGCTCATCGTCAAGTTCAAAGACGTTGATTTCCCGGCGGCGCAGGCGCTTGTCGGGGTTTCGGCGTATATAAAAAAGGACGCCTTTCAGCTTGAGGAAGGCGTTTTTTTCGTGGCCGACCTGATAGGGCTGACCGTGAAGGACGCCGATTCCGGCGAGGTTTACGGCAAGCTGAAGGAGGTCCTGCAGACCGGCGCCCGCGACGTTTACGTCGTGAAGGGCGAGCGGGAGCTGCTTTTGCCGGCGATCCCCGAGGTCGTGATATCCGTGGATATCGCGGGCGGGGAGATGCTTATCAGGCCGCTGGAGGGGCTGTTTGACATATGAAGTTTTACGTTATGTCCCTTTTCCCGAAACTCGTGACGGGCGCGCTCGACGACAGCATCATCGGCAGGGCGCTGAGCAAGAAAATAATCAGCATCGAGACCTTCAATATCCGCGATTACACCGCGGATAAGCACCGCCGTACCGACGATTACCCTTACGGCGGCGGTCTCGGTATGATCATGCAGGCGCAGCCGGTCTTCGACTGCTACACCGAAGTTTGCCGCAGGGCGGGCAAGCGCCCGAAGCTCATCTACATGTCGCCGCACGGCAAGCCGTTCACGCAGAAGAAGGCGCACGAGCTGTCGAAAGGCGGCGATATCGCCATACTCTGCGGGCACTACGAAGGCGTCGACCGCCGCATTATCGACACGATCGTCGATGAGGAGATATCCGTCGGCGATTACATACTCAGCGGCGGAGAGCTTCCCGCGGCGGTGCTTATCGACGCGGTCTCCCGTCTGCTCGACGGGACACTGAAAACGTCGGAAAGCTATATGGAAGAGAGCTTCGAGCACGGGCTGCTCGAGTATCCGCAGTACACGCGCCCGGAGGAGTATGAGGGCATGCGCGTGCCGGAGGTGCTGCTTTCCGGCAACCAGGGGGAAATCGACCGCTGGCGCCGCAGGGAGAGCATAATCCTGACCGCCAAGAGCCGCCCCGACCTTATCTCGAAATGCGAGCTTACCGCGGCGGAAAAGCGGCTGTTTATGAAAAACATCCCCGAGGAGAGCAATATCTATACTATAACCGACGGCAAGCTGACCGTCCGCGTCAAGCGGCTCGGCGCCGAGCTTTGCTCCGTCGTGAAAAGCGGCGTGGAGTACCTCTGGCAGGGCGACGAGCGCTACTGGAAGGAGCAGGCGCCGATACTTTTCCCGACCGTCGCGCGCAGCCGCAACGGCGTCCTGCGCATCGAGGGCAAGGACTATCCGATGGCTTCGCACGGTTTCGCGAAAAAGATGGAGTTTTCAGTCCAGGCGCAGAGCGAAAACAGCATCACGCTGAAGATCGAGGACACCCCCGAAACGCGCGAGATATATCCGTTCAGCTTCCGCTTCCTGATGACCTACACCGTCGAAAACGGCGAGCTTACGGTAATTTCACGCGTCGAGAACATCGGCGACAACAAGATGTGGTTCACCTACGGCGGGCACCCCGGCTTCAACGTTCCGCTGCGTATAGGCGAGAGCTTCGAAGACTACGAGATCGAGCTCGGCGAGTGCGCCGATCCGACCGTACCGGCGATGACGGAGGATATGTTCATCGACTTTTCCAACCGCCGCCGCGTCGACGAGGACGGCGTGATAAGCTTGAACCGCGAGCTTTTCTCGAACGACGCGCTGATTTACGAAAAGGTCCGTTCCTGCACGCTGCGCAGCCGCGTTTCCGGCTGCGGCGTCCGCGTGGAAGCGGACGAAAGCTTCAACTATCTCGCTTTTTGGACGCGCTATCCCGGCGAGGCGCCCTACGTTTGCATCGAGCCGTGGATCGGCATCGGCAAATGCGCCGACGAGGGCACGCTTTTCAGAAAGCGCCGCGGCGTTCTTTCGCTCAAACCGGGCGGAGATTTCAGCTGCAAATACAAGATCATTCCCATCGCCGGAAAAAAGCCCGGCAGAAAGACGGAGGCGAACAAATGAGCGTATCCGTAACGCGTCCGACGCTCGTCGTTATGGCGGCGGGTCTCGGCAGCAGATTCGGCGGGCTGAAGCAGCTCGAGCCGGTCGGCGTGAACGGCGAGATCATCCTCGAGTATTCCGTTCACGACGCGGTAAAAGCGGGCTTCGGCAGAGTCGTTTTCATCATCAACGAAAAGATCGAGGCGGAGTTCAAGGAGCGCGTCTCCTCGCGCATTCCCGCGTCGGTAAAGTGCGATTTCTGCATACAGGACCCGAATAACATCCCCGCCGGCTACGAAATACCGCCGGAGCGCAAAAAGCCGTGGGGCACCGGTCAGGCGGTCATGTCGCTGAAGGGCATCGTCAACGAGCCCTTCGCCGTGATAAACGCCGACGACTACTACGGTGCGGAAGCGTACAGACTGCTTTACGCCTGCCTGACGGAGCAGGGAAGCGCCGACGGCGTCGCGAACTACTGCATGGTCGGTTACGGCGTCGCGAACACGCTTTCCGAAAACGGCACCGTCGCCCGCGGCATATGCGAGATCGGCGAAGACGGCTATCTGCTCGGCGTTACCGAGCGCACGAAGATAATGCGCCGCGAAGAAGGCATCTGCTTCACCGAGGACGGCGAGACGTGGACCGCGCTGCCGGAGGACTCCGTGGCTTCGATGAACTGCTGGGGCTTCACGCCCGACGTCATCGACGGGCTCGCGGATGGCTTCCCGCGCTTCTTCGAGGCGAACAGGGATAAACTCGCAACGGCGGAATACTTCCTGCCGGAGTTCGTCGGCGGGCAGCTCAAAGCCGGAAAAGCGCGCGTGAAGGTACTCACGACGCCGGACGGCTGCTTCGGCGTGACCTACCGCGAGGACCTGCCGAAGCTGCGCGAACGCATCGCCGCTTTCACCGCGGAGGGCAGATATTCCGCTCCGCTCTGGAAAAATTCGCGATAACTGTTGCATATCGTCTCAAACGGGTGTATAATATATTCATAGAATGATGAATCGTTCCGGAAGGAGATATTACTATGAAAGTTTTCAAAAACATTCTCAAGGCGTTATTCATCGTCGCCGGACTGCTGGCGATGTTCGCCCCCTACGAGTATGAAAAAGAGGAGAACGGCGACTTCACCTACAAGGCGTGGCTGCTCGGCATAAGGCGCAAGACCGAGGAGGAGAAGAAGCACTATCGCATCAGCTTTTTCACGAAGCCGAAGATCAAGAGGGCGAAGCACGTTTTGCCCGATCTCGAAGACGACAGCGACTTCACCGCTTCGGAAGACGATCTTTCCGACCTCGCGGACGACATCAGCGACAAGCTCGCCGGTCTGGAATAATAAGGATAATAAAACAAGCGGCGCACGAAATTCGTGCGCCGCTTTTGCATGCGTTGAGCAAGCCTGTAAGCCGGGTTCTGTCCTTTAAGACTGCCATCTATCTGGGACGCGCGTCGCCGCGCGCCTCGCGCCACCCTTCAAGGCACGGCGAGCAGCCGTATGGCCTTCTTCGGTGTTGCATCGGATAGGGTTTACAGCGTCCCCGCGTCACCGTGGGGACGGGTGAGCTCTTACCTCGCCTTTCCACCCTTACCGGCAGGAGCCGGCGGTATATCTCTGTTGCACTTTCCCTGGAGTCGCCTCCGGCGGGCGTTACCCGCTATCCCGCTCTGCGATGCCCGGACTTTCCTCATATACCTAAAAGGTATACGCGGCAGTCCGACTTGCTCGAGTGGATTATATCACGCTTTTTCGGAAAAGTAAAGCGAAAAAAGCGTTTTTTCCTGTTCTTGACATTTTCAGAGTAATGTTGTAAAATTATAATAGATTATTAGGCGGCATATCGTTTTCATGTCTGCGCATAATAAACCCGTGAACGAAAAGCGGGGTGAACGCATGACGGAAGAAAACGAAAAAACGCCGGAGCGTGAGGACGTCCGCGAGGACGGCGCAGTCACGGTGAAGACCGGAAGCCACATCATCTACTGCCTGACTGTCATCGGGCAGATCGAAGGGCATTACGCCCTGCCGCCGCAGGAAAAGGCGACGCGCTACGAGCACATTATTCCGCGTCTCGTCGCCGCGGAGCAGGACGAAGCGATAGAAGGTCTGCTCCTGTTGTTGAACACCGTCGGCGGCGATATCGAGGCGGGGCTCGCGATAGCGGAGCTCATCGCGAGCATGAAAACGCCGTCGGTCTCGCTCGTGCTCGGCGGGAGCCATTCGATAGGCGTTCCGCTCGCGGTGTCGGCGAGACGGTCGTTCATCGTGCCGACTGCGACGATGACGGTCCACCCGGTACGGCTTACCGGGCTTGTGCTCGGGGTGCCGCAGACGTTCGATTATTTCCAGAAGATGCAGGAGCGCGTCGTGCGCTTCGTAGCCGGAAACAGCAGGGTAGCGCCCGAACGCATGCGCGAGCTGATGCTGAACACGGGCGAGCTCGCGACGGATATGGGCTCCGTGCTCGACGGCGAAGCCGCCGTACGCGAGGGATTTATCGACGCTGTCGGAGGTCTGAAGGACGCGGTTTCCGCGCTTTATCGGCTGATAGAGGCATGATACGCGGCGAAGCGGCATAGTTTTTACGGCGGTGAAAACCGCAATACATAGTTCGAGGGCGATATCATAATGAATGTTTTTCAGGCGTTCATACAGGGGTTGATACAGGGTCTGACGGAGTTCCTGCCGGTCAGCAGCTCGGGGCACCTGTCCCTTTTCCGCCACTTTACCGGCACGGAGACGGACGGCAACGCCTTTTCCGTTTTTCTCCATCTCGGAACGCTCGCCGCGGTGGTAATAGCGTTCTTTCCGCGTATACGCGAGCTGTTTATTGAGTTCTTCCGCATGATAGCGGATATATTCAGAGGAAAGTTCAGTTGGAAAAACGCGTCTCCGACGCGGCGCATGCTGCTCATGATGATGCTTTCACTCGTGCCGCTCATCTTCGTTTATCCGATAAAAGACTCCATATCCTCGCTCGCTGAGGACGAAGACATAGTCGTCGAGGGTTTCTGCTTTATTTACACGGCGGTTCTGCTGCTTCTCGCGAGCTATACCGCGAAGCGCACGGAGGAGCCGCTCCGTGAAGTCAATCCCGGCAGAGCGATCTACATAGGATTGATGCAGACGATAGCGCTGTTTCCGGGCGTTTCCCGCAGCGGTTCGACGATAGGCGCCGGAATGATTTCCGGAGTCGACCGCGAATTCATGGTCGAATACTCATTCATAATGAGCATCCCCGTCATAGTCGCCGCCGGAATAAGCGAAGCGGGCGGCGCGTTCAAAGATGGCTTCGGCGTAGGCGCGTTCCCGCTGATCGTGGGGGTACTGACCGCTGCGGCGGTCGGCTGGTTCGCCATAAAATGCCTGTCGTGGCTGGTCAAGAACGACAAGCTTTGGATATTCTCGATATATCTTTTCCTGCTCGGCGGTTTCTCCGTCTTCGCGGGAATAATAGGACTCTGATCCCGTTTGATTCTGACTTAAGGATGTGTAAAAATGGCACAAAGAGGAAGGCCGAAGGGCTCGAAAAATAAAAAGACCGCCTCCGCCTCGTCCAGAAGCGCCGCCGCGAAGAAAGCGGCGGAAACCAGGGCTGCGGCGGCTGAAAAACAGCGCACCAAAAACGTGATTTGGAGCACCGTCCTGATCCTCGTGGGCGTGCTGCTCTTCGTGCTGCTCGTCGTTTCCGACAGGGGCGTTCTCGGCGGAGCGATACAGAAGGGAATGCAGTTCCTGCTCTCGTGGGTGATGTATTTCCTGCCTGCGCTGCTTATTTATATCGGAGTGCTGCTCGCGGTGCAGAAGACGAAGAAATACATAGCGCTGCGCTTTTGGTTCAGTCTGCTCGCGATGTTCATTCTCGCGGCGGTGGTCTTCATCATTTCAGCCGGAAGCGAGGACATCGTCGAGGTGTTCAACGCGAATAAAGTCAACGCCATCGGCTTCGGCATCGGGTTCGTCTTCACGAAGGCGCTCGGCAAGGTCGGCGGCATGATAGCGCTGTTCCTCGTGCTCGGCGGCTCCCTTATGATGGCGGCCGGCATTACGATAATAAATATCTTCAACTGGTTCAAAAACCTGTTCACGATGGGTACTGACGAAGACGACGAGGAAGATGAGCTTGAAGGCGATCCCGTCGCCGCGATAGAAAAGATAGGCAAAGAGCCGGAGATGAAGGCGGATAAGAAAAAGCGTTCTGCGATAGATATCCCGATTCCGGACGGACCCATCACCGCGCCCGACCTCACCATAGCGGAGCCGACTCCGAAGCCGGAGCTCCGCATCGACGACATAATAAACAAAGCCGCCGCGCCCGCGGCGACCGCCGAAGTCCCGAAGGCGCAGGACGCCGCGAAACCGGCGGACAAGCCAGCGGACAAAGCCGCGGAAAAGCCGCTGGAAAAGGCCGAAAAGCCTGCCGAAGCGAAGGAAGGGGAATACAGCTTTCCGCCGCTTTCGCTGCTCAAAAAGGGCGTCGGCGGAATGTCCGAGGACGTTTCCAACGAGCTGAAGGAAAACGCGGACAAGCTCGTCCGCACGCTGCGCTCCTTCGGCGTTTCCACAACGATAAGCGAAGTCTGCCGCGGCCCGTCCGTCACGCGCTATGAGCTCCAGCCGGACGCCGGCGTAAAGCTCAGCAAGATTACCGGGCTTGCGGACGACCTCGCGCTTTCGCTTGCCGCCAGCAGCATACGCATCGAGGCGCCGATCCCGAACAAAGCCGCGGTCGGCATCGAGGTGCCGAACAAGATCAGAAGCAGCGTTCTGCTCCGCGACCTGCTCGAAACCAAGGGTTTCGCGGACAGCCACAGCCGTCTGACCGTAGCGATAGGCAAGGGCGTTTCCGGCGATCCGATAATCGCGGACCTCGCGGGAATGCCGCATATGCTTATCGCGGGCGCTACCGGTTCCGGTAAGTCCATCTGCGAAAACTGCATCATAATGAGCATAATATACAAGGCGAGTCCGGACGAAGTCAAGTTCATAATGATCGATCCGAAGGCGGTCGAGCTGACGGTCTATAACGGACTGCCGCACCTCGCGATTCCGGTCGTTACCGACCCGAAGCGCGCAGCCGGTGCTCTCGCCTGGGCGGTCCGCGAGATGATGAGGAGATACAAGCTGCTTTCGGAATCCGGCTGCCGCGACATAAAGAGTTACAACCTGCGCGTCAAGGAGGACGAGAGCGCGGAGCCGCTTCCGCAGTACGTCATCGTTATCGACGAGCTCGCCAACCTGATGATGACCTCGCCGAAGGAGGTTGAGGACAGCATCTGCAAGCTGGCTCAGCTTGCCCGCGCCGCCGGTATGCACCTCGTTATCGCGACGCAGCGCCCCTCCGTTGACGTCATCACCGGACTTATCAAAGCGAATATCCCCACCCGCGTGGCGCTCGCCGTCACGTCGCAGGTCGACTCGCGCACGATAATCGACTACGCCGGCGCCGAAAAACTGCTCGGCCGCGGCGATATGCTCTACGCGCCGATCGACGCCTCCAAGGCGCAGCGCGTTCAGGGCTGCTACGTATCCGAGGAAGAGGTCCGCAGCGTCGTCGAGTATATCAAGACGAAGGCGTCCGCGAACTACGACGAGAGCATAAACGAGGCGATTGACGCCTACTCCGCCAACCAGAAGGACAAGGGCGCCGCTGCCGCCGCCGGCGGCGAAGAAGAAGGCGACACCGACGAAATGCTCGAAGCCGCGATCGAGATTGCCGTCGAAGCGCAGACGATTTCGACTTCGCTGCTCCAGCGCCGGCTGAAGCTCGGTTACGCGAGAGCCGCCCGTCTTGTCGACGAGATGGAGGCGCGCGGCATCGTCGGTCCTTTCGAGGGCTCCAAGCCGCGCCAGGTGCTCCTCACGCGCGACCAGTGGCTTGAAATGAAAAACCGTCAGTAACAATTTCTGCGTATTTATCGTAATATTCATAAAAACGGGTGCCTTTGAGCAAAATAAGCTCAAAGGCATCTTTTTTTGAAAGGATTGATACGATGAAGGAACTGAAGCTTCCGAGTGAGAAAAAGAGCAAACTTGAGGGCAAAAAGAAGTTTATCGCCGTGCTCGCGGCGTGCGCGATAGCCGTGCTCGTCGCGGGATATATCGCGGTAGATAAGAGCTTGACCTACACACGCCCCGTCGAGGAACCGCAGCACAGCAGCGAAGCGGAAAAGGTCGATAAGCAGCAGCAGGGCGTCGTCGAAAAGCCGGAGCCGGCGAGCAGCGCCGTGCCGGAGAGCAGCGCGGAGGACAAACCGGCGAATACCGTTCCGGAGCCGACGCTGCTCATCTGGCCGGTCGAAGGCGGCACGCTCCTGCGCGAATACAGCGCGGACGCGCTCGTTTTTTCGCCGACGATGCAGGACTGGCGCACGCATAACGGTATCGACGTCGCCGCGCCGGTCGGTACCGCGGTGCGCGCCATGGCGGCGGGGAAGGTGACTTCGATACGCGAGGACGACATGCTCGGCTGGGTGATAGAAATCGCTCACGGCAGCTATGTTGTTTCCTACTGCAACGTGCAGGAGGGGATAGCCGTTAAGGAGGGCGACACGGTCGGAATAGGCGACACGATCGGCGGAGTCGGGCAGCAGGCGCGGCTTGAAATAGGCGACGAACCGCATATCCACCTCGAAGTTCGCAGGAACGGCGAGCTGATAGATCCGCTTTCGGTCATGAATAACACGGATATCGAATAGCGGCTCTGCTCACACGAAAATACCGTCTGTATTGTAAATCTCACCGTGAAAAGTGCTTTCACCGGTGAGATTTACTTATATTTTACTTGACAAAAGCGTTAAAGTGTTATAGAATTAAACAATTAAAAGCAAGATTATTGTTATCGGTGCTGAGATAATTTCTACTCTTACGCCTGCCGCGGAGGGAAAAACGCAGTCCGGGGCGGCGAAAAATACACGCGAAGAAAACAGAAACAGGGAGATTATATGACCGCATATATCGTAAAACGTATCATCGCTTCGGTGCTGACATTGCTGTTGATAATGTGCATCACCTTCCTTTTGATGAACGCAGTTCCCGGCAGCCCGTTCTTGACTGAAAAGTCGACGCCGGAGATGATAGCCAGGGCAAACGCCAAATACGGGCTCGATCAACCGCTGTTGGTCCAGCTGTTCAATTACATAAAGAACTATCTTAAGGGCGACCTCGGTACGTCGCTGAAGATGCAGGAGGGCACAAGCGTCGGAACGATTATCTTCGGCCAGGGAAAGTTCTGGCTTTCGATAAAGCTCGGCGTCGTCGCGTTGGTGCTGGCGGTGCTGATAGGTATCCCGCTCGGCTGTATCGCCGCGTATAACCGCGGCAAGTGGATAGACGGTCTGCTCCGCGTAATAACGACGGTGGGCGTCGCGGTGCCGACGTTCGTGCTGGCGACGCTGCTGCTGGTCACGTTTGCGGTGAAGCTGCGCTGGCTGCCGACGTTGAGCGGAAGTCTGCCCTCGTTCAAGAGTTACATAATGCCGGTCATAAGTCTCTCGTTCTATTTCCTGTGTTACGTGGCGAAGCTTACGCGTACCAGCATGCTCGACGCGATAAACCAGGACTATATCCGTACCGCGCGCGCGAAGGGTGTCAAAACGCGAAAGCTTATAGTCAAGCACGCGCTGCGCAATTCGCTTATTCCGGTAATTACCTATCTCGGGCCGGTCATGGCGGGTATTATCACCGGCTCATTCGTCGTTGAATCGACGTTCTCCATACCCGGACTCGGCAAATACTTCATTCAGAGCATTCTGAACCGCGACTATCCCGTCATTATGGCGACGACGGTCGTGCTTGCCGCGCTGGTTATCTTTATGAATCTCGTGGTTGATATCGCGTACAAGATCGTTGATCCGCGTATCACCCTGACGGGGAAGGAGGACTGACGCGTGAACGGCAGATTTTCAAAATTCAGTCCCTTCCATGTCGATCCGGAAAAGATCGAGAAGACCTTTTCGCTGACCGCGGAGGATTTCGTCCCCGCTAACGACGAAGAAAAGGCCGCGATGGAGGAAAAGCATAAGAGCGTGTCCTACTGGCGCGACGCCTGGCGCCGTTTCCGTTCCAACACGGTGTCGATGGTGGCGCTCGTGATATTCATCATCTGCCTGCTGTTCGCGTTCCTCGGACCGGCGCTTATCCCGTACAGCTACGACGATCAGTACCGGACCTCGCAGAAGATGGGTCCGTTCGAGTATTCAAAAGGCGAAGAGCTTATCAAGTCGATCGCCGACTCCTGCGACGGTTTTTACGCCACTGCGCTGCGCGCCGGCAGTATCACCGCGCTCAACAAGGGAAACTATTTCATAAAAGACAAGGGCAAGATTTACGCGTTCACGCTTGACGGAGCCCTTGAGAAGAGCGTGATCGTTCTTCGCCGCGACGATAAGGATCCGCTTATCATCGTTAAGGAAGACGACATCAAAAACGGCTCGTGGAGCAAATACGAGGCGATTTCCTATACCGATACCGCCGCGGAAGACGCGATGAAGCTTGAACTTTCGACGGGCGTGTTCCCGCACGTTTTCGGAACCGACAGCGCCGGCCGCGACCTGATGGCTCGCACGATGTACGGCACGCGCGTTTCGATAATCATCGGCGTCATGGCGGCGATCATAGTTCTGATCATCGGCGCGACGTACGGCGCGATCTCCGGACTTTCCGGAGGCAAGGTCGACTTCGTGATGATGCGTATCGTCGAACTCATCTATTCGATTCCCGAGGTCCTGGTGGTGCTGCTGCTTCAGGTCGTTTTGAAGGATCCTCTGACCGAGTGGTTCTCTTCGAGTTCGTCCGGATTCGTGAAGGCGATGTCTTCGCTCGGCTCCGGCATTATCAGCATATTCATAACGTTCGCGCTGCTGTACTGGGTAACGATGGCGCGTATCGTGCGCGGTCAGGTGCTTCAGCTCAAGCAGCAGGAGTACGTTACCGCGGCGACTGCGCTCGGCGCGAGCAACGGACGCATCATCCGCAGGCACCTGCTGCCCAACTGCGTCGGCAGCGTGGTCATCACCACCTGCCTGCAGATCCCCAGCGCGATATTCCTGGAATCCTTCCTCTCCTTCCTCGGTCTCGGCGTTTCCGCGCCGATGGCGAGTCTCGGCTCGCTCTGCTCCGACGCGTTGGAGACGATTCAGCTTTACCCATATCGCCTTATTTTCCCCGGCATCGTGCTGACGATTGTTATCCTGACGCTGAACCTCATCGGCGACGGACTCCGCGACTCGCTTGATCCGCGGCTTAAGAAGTGAGAGGAGGCAGACGGTAATGGACGAAAACAAGACTCCGGCAACGGAAGAAATAACAGCTCCGGAAATCGAAGAAACCGAAGCTCCGGTCATGGAAGAAGCTCCCGCGGCGGAAGAGACCGCCGCTCCGGAAGCCGATGACGAGAAGGTCCTGCTCAAGGTCAAAGACCTGAAGGTCTCCTTCTTTACGCCCGCCGGCGAGGTCAAGGCGGTCAACGGCATCTCCTATTCGCTCGGTTACAACGAGGTCATGGGCATCGTCGGTGAATCCGGTTCCGGCAAGAGCGTCGAGGCGTACTCGATAATAGGACTCCTGCAAAGCCCGGGCAAGGTCATCGGCGGTTCGATCGAGTTTGAGGGCGAGGACGTTCTCAAGTATAATGAGGAACAGATGCGGCAGCTCCGCGGCAACAAGATCAGCATGATCTTCCAGAACCCGATGACCTGCCTCAATCCCGTATATACAATCGGCAACCAGCTCGTCGAGGCGCTCATGTGACACGACAAGGGCTACGACCGCAAGCAGGCGCGCGCCCGCGCGATTGAGATGCTGAAGCTCGTCGGAATCAACAACGCGGAAAAGCGCATCGACCAGTATCCGCACGAGTTTTCCGGCGGAATGCGTCAGCGCGCGATGATAGCGATGGCGCTGATTTGCGAACCGAAGCTCCTTATCGCCGACGAACCGACGACGGCGCTTGACGTTACGATCCAGGCGCAGATTCTCGAGCTGATGAAGGACCTGCAGAAAAAGGAAAACACTTCAATCATATTCATAACTCACAATCTCGGCGTCGTCGCGGAAATATGCGACCGCGTCTCCGTCATGTATGCCGGGCATATAGTGGAGCAGGGCAGTGTCAACGACGTTTTCTATAATCCGCAGCACCCGTATACGCAGGGACTGCTTTCGTCCACGCCACGCATGGACGAAGTTACGAAAGAGCGTCTCGTGCCCATCGAAGGCACGCCTATCGACCTGCTCAATCCGCCCAAGGGCTGCAACTTCGGCCCCAGATGCGAGCACTGCATGAAGGTGTGCCTGCGTGAAAAGCCGCCGTTCGTTGAAGTCGGCGACGGTCACATCTCCGCGTGCTGGCTCCATTTCACGCCGCCGGAAGGGAAGGAGGCGACTGAGGAATGATCGATGAAAAGCGTCCGCTTATTGAAGTGGAAAACCTGCGCAAATACTTCCCCGTGAAGGGAACGAATCCTTTCCAGAAGAAAAAATACGTCCAGGCGGTCGAATCCGTATCCCTGACCGTCTACCGCGGCGAAACGCTCGGTATCGTCGGAGAATCCGGCTGCGGCAAGACCACCCTCGGCCGCACGATTATCCGTCTCTACGAGCCGACGAGCGGCAGAATCGTTTACGACGGAACGCCCATCTACGACAGCGAACAGAAGATCGCGGTCAAGATGCTCCCGTACCGCCGCAAGATGCAGATAATCTTTCAGGACCCCTCGGCGTCGCTTGACCCGCGCATGACCGTCGGCGAGATTGTCGGCGAAGCGCTCGATATCCATAAGCTTTGCGCGAACAAGAGGGAACGCGCCGAGCGTATCAATTCGCTCCTCGACGAAGTCGGACTCAACACGGAGCACGCCAACCGCTTCCCGCACGAGTTTTCCGGCGGACAGCAGCAGCGCGTCGGTATCGCCAGAGCGCTGGCGGTTGACCCGGAGTTCATCGTCTGCGACGAGCCGATCTCCGCGCTTGACGTTTCGATCCAGTCGCAGGTCGTCAATATGCTTGAGGATCTGCAGGCGGAGAACCACCTGACTTATCTGTTCATCGCCCACGATATCAGCGTGGTGCGCCACATTTCCAACCGTATCGGAGTCATGTACCTCGGTCAGATGGTGGAGCTTGCCGACAGTTACGAGCTCTGCAGTCAGCCCGTCCACCCGTATACGAAGACGCTGCTTTCCGCGGTGCCGCTGCCCGACCCGGTCAAGAGCAGGGCCCGTCAGCGCATCCTGCTGGAAGGGGAGATCCCGAGCCCGCTGAATCCGCCGAGCGGCTGCCGTTTCCACACCCGCTGTCCCTACGCGACGGATCGCTGCCGCGAGGAATGCCCGCAGCTTCGGGAGCTGTCTCCCGGCCACTTTGTCGCCTGTCACTTGCAGTAGGCGGCGCATAAAATCGGTATTCGGTTCCATTGGAACTTGATACAATAAATTTTGTATGGAGGAAACACATGAAGAACTCAAAGAAAATCCTTGCTCTGCTTCTTGCTCTCTGCATGACCCTCGCGCTTGTCGCTTGCGGCGGCGAAGGCGGCGGCGAAGCGCAGGATGACGAACCCTTTGTGATCAACGCGTGCATCGCGTCTGAGCCCGAGACGATCGACCCCGGTCTGATCAGCTCCGTTGACGGCTCCACCTACACTCAGCACCAGTTCGAGAACCTGATGAAGTATCAGATGGTCAACGATCTGGCCGGTGAAGATGCGAACATGCACAACACCGAAGTCGTTCCCGGACAGGCGAAGTCCTACACGGTGTCTGACGATCTTTGCGTCTACACCTTCACGCTCCGCGACGACATTTACTGGTCCGACGGTCAGCCCGTCACTGCGAACGATTTCGTTTACAGCTGGCGTCGTCTCGTCGATCCGGCGACTGCGTCCGACTACGGCTACTTCCTCGACGGCATCGTGAAGAACGCTGCCGCCATCCAGGCCGAAGAAATGGCCAAGGAAGAACTGGGCGTCAAGGCCGTCGACGACAAGACCTTCGAGGTCACTCTGGAAGCACCCTGCGCCTACTTCCTCGAGATGTGCGCGTTCGCCTCTCTCGTCCCGCTGCGCGAGGACATTGTTGAAGGCAACGACAACTGGACCGATCCTGCGAACATCGTTGTCAACGGCCCCTACATCATCACCGAGTGGGTCCACGACAGCTACATCAAGATGGTTCCCAACGAGAAGTATTACGACGTCGAAAACCTCGGCCCCGATGAGATTATTTGGTGGCTGAGCGACAGCGAGACCGCCATCCTCTCCGCCTATCAGGCCGACGAGTATGACTTCATCGAGAACTTCCCGACCGACATGATCGAGACCCTGAAGGCGTCCGGCGACTGCTACATCAACCCCTACGTCGGCACCTACTATCTCTATCTCAACTGCTCCAAGATCGAAGACTGGCGCGTTCGTGCCGCGATGGTCCTCTCCGTTGACCGTGAGAACATCGTCAACAACGTGACCCAGGGAGGTCAGTCTCCTGCGACCGGCTTTGTCGCTTCCGGTATCCTTGATTCCACCGGTGCTGACTTTGCCTACGGCGGCGGCGCTCTCGGCGCTCTGTTCAACACCCTGCAGAAGACCTATGCCGACTATGATCTCTCGACCTATGCCGGCAGATGCGACCTTGCCAAGAAGCTCTATCAGGAAGCTGTCGACGAGGGCAAGTGGGATCCCAACACCACCGTCGTTTACAACTTCAACACTTCCGAAACTCACAAGGCGATCGCCGAGGCCTGCGGCTCCGACTGGCAGACCGTTCTCGGCATGACCATCAGCCTTGAGAACCAGGAGTGGGCGACCTACACCAACGGCCTCGGCGAACACAACTTCGGCGTTGCCCGTCTCGGCTGGATCGCTGACTACAATGACCCGATCACCTACCTTGAACTGCTCGTCACCGGCAACTCCTACAACTACGGTCTCTACAGCGACACCGAGTTCGATAAGGACATCACCGAAGCGAAGGCGATGCTCGCCGGCGCCGGCCGTGACCAGCTGCTCTATGAAGCTGAAGAGACCCTCTTCGGCGAAGGCGGATTCCCGGTTTGCCCGATTTACTACTACACCAACATGTACTGCATGAAGGGCCTGACCAACGTCGGCTACACCGGCATGGGCTACTTCTTCTTCTGGTATGCCAAGGCGGCTGCCTGATCGCAGAAGTAAAACCGATACGTAAAAGCTAAAAAAGAGGGACCCGATTCAATCGGGCCTCTCTTTTTATGGAAAAGTGAAAGTTTTGTAAATCATTTAACGGTCGCTTGACTTACGCCGGTATTGTAGTATAATCAAATCGGAGAATAAAACAAAGGAGGTCGGGAGTTATGTCAAAGAGTATGCTCAGATCGCTTATTGCCGCAGCGTTGCTCGTCTGCGTCGCGCTGTGCGTCTGCGGTTGTGAAAAGACCGCTTCGGGCGCGGAAAAACGCTTTGAAGAGGTGTTCGCCGACGCCGGTTCCCTGCCTGCGAACTATGTGGACCGCCGCATCGAAGGCGAACCGGAAAAACTCGTCATCGTCGTCACCGACGACAGACCGAGCGCAAAACAGCGCTACGTCGAGCTGCTTGGCGAGGAGTACGCCGACCTCATCGGGTTTGAAAAATATGAACTTTCGGAGGCGGAGCTCGGGCAGGTCATCGACGAGATTGGAGCGTATCTGAACGCTCGCGGATTTGCGTATAACACCATCCACGCGTCGGAGGGGAACATCATTCTTTTCGGCGTAAACGATGAGAACAAAGACGCCTGCGACCTCGCGGATGAGATTTCATCGAGCTTCGGTGTACAAGTTATCATCGAAATCACGCCCGACGTGGAACTTGTATAAAATTAAGAATTAAAAAATCACCGCTGCGCGCAGCGGTGATTTTTTTGTTATTGCGTTAGCGTTTACATCGTGCCGAAGATACGGTCGCCGGCGTCGCCGAGACCGGGGACGATGTAGCCGTTCTCGTTGAGCTTCTCATCGAGGCAGCCGCAGTAAAGCTGAATGTCGGGATGCGCTTCCATCAGGCGCTTGATGCCGACCGGCGCGGCGATGATGGACATAAACTTGATGTGCTTGCAGCCGCGCTGCTTGATGAAATCGACGGCGGCGCAGGCGCTTCCGCCGGTCGCGAGCATCGGATCGAGCAGGATGACGAGGCGCTGATCGATGTCCTCGGGCAGCTTGCAGTAGTATTCGTGCGGCTCGAGCGTTTCATGATCGCGGTAAAGTCCGATATGCCCGACCTTTGCGGTGGGGACGAGGGCGTGGATACCGTTGACCATGCCGAGACCGGCGCGGAGGATAGGGACGATAGCAAGCTTCTTGCCGGAGATGACGGGAGCCATCGTTTTCGTGATGGGGGTTTCAATCGCAATCAGCTCGGTCGGCAGATCGCGAAGCGCTTCATAGCCCATCAGGGTGGCTATTTCCTCGACCAGCTCGCGGAACTGCATATTGCCGGTATTTACGTCGCGCAGCAGAGTGATCTTGTGAGAAATAAGCGGATGATTGAAGATTATCGGATTTTCGTGCAACATTTTTCGTTCGTCCCTTCACTTTATTTTTTATAACATGCTAATTATAACATACGCTTCGACGCATTGCAACATAATTGTAACATAATATTTGATTTTATCCGCCCGTTATGCTAAAATGATAACATCGGAGGTGTTTTCGATGAAGTTAAAGCGTTTTGCCGCTTTCATACTGCTCGCGCTCGCGCTGTTTTCCTTCGCCGCATGCGGAGTGAAGGAGGAGCAGCCGTCGCTTTCGTCCGCTTCGTCCGCGGAACCCGCGCCGCCGGAACCGGAGGATTCCGTCGCGCGCGTTATGGCTGTGGGTGATAATCTTATCCACAACGTTATATACAACCAGGCGAAGCAGCGCGGCACCGCCGAGCTCGAATACGATTTCTCCTACGTTTACGAAAACGTAAAACCTATAATTCAAAAAGCGGACGTCGCCTTCATCAACCAGGAGACCGTCCTCGCGGGCAAATACTTCGAGCCGTCGAACTTCCCCCGCTTCTGCACTCCGACCGAAATGGGCGACTGCCTGCTCGACGTCGGCTTCAACGTCTTCAACCACGCGAACAACCACATGCTCGACAAAGGGCAGAAGGGCATCGCCGCCACGCTCGAATACTGGGATACCAAGGCGGACGAGGATATCTGCATCCTCGGCATGTACAAGGACGAAAACGACCTTTACTCCTGCCATTACATCGAGAAAAACGGCATAAAGTTCGGCTTCTTCGGCTTCACCGAGCACACAAACGGGCTATCCGCGCCGAAGGACATGACCGAGCGCATCGTCTACGCCTCGCAGGAGGAGGTTATCAAAAAGGCGGTCGACGTCATGAGGGCGGAATGCGACGTCGTCATCGTTTCCGCGCACTGGGGCAACGAGAATTACTCCGAGCGCACGACGACCGCGCTGACGTCGCTCGAAAAGGAACTTTCGCAGAAGCTCGCCGACTGGGGCGTCGACGTGATTATCGGCACCCACCCGCACGTCATACAGCCGATGAAGTGGCTTGACCGCGCCGACGGCGGACGCACATTCTGCATCTACTCGCTCGGCAACTTTGTTTCCGCGATGAACGGGCCATGCAACATGCTCGGCGGTCTTGTCGATTTCGACGTCAGGAAGGACGGGCGCACAGGCGAGATAACCGTCGAAAACATATGCTACGTGCCTATCGTTACCCACTACGGCAGAGGAATGTCAAACGTGAAGCTCTACCCCTTGAGCGAATACACCGAGGAGCTCGCTTCCGCTCACGGCTGCAAGTCGAAGACTTACGCGGGCTTTTCACTGAAATATCTCAACAAAGTCGTTACCGACAATATCGAAGAGGAGTACCTTTTTGAAAAATAATCGCATTGAAGCGTGCCTGAAAAAGGCGAATTCGCTTCCGCTTACTCCCGGCGTCTACATCATGAAAAACCGAGAGGGAGAGATTATCTATATCGGCAAGGCGAAGAAGCTCCGCAACCGCGTGAGCCAGTATTTCGCGCGCTTTGAAAGTCATACCGGCAAGACGCGCCGCATGGTCGAAAACGTCTACGACTTTGAATATATCCTCACCACCTCCGAGCTGGAGGCGCTGACGCTCGAGTGCTCGCAGATAAAGCAGCACCGCCCGAAGTATAACATTCTGCTGAAGGACGACAAGGGCTTCTGCTTCATCCGCCTCAGCAGGGAGCAGTATCCGCGTTTCACCGTCGTCTATCACAAGCGGGACGACGGCGCCGAATACTTCGGCCCGTACATGTCCGCAGGCGCGGCGCGGCAGACGCTCGAGCTGGCGTCGAAGCTGTTTCTGCTGCCCACCTGCACGCGCAAGCTCGAATACAAAAAGCGCTCCGAGCGGCCCTGTCTGAACTACTTTATCAAGCAGTGCTGCGCACCCTGCACCGGCAGGGTTAAGCCGGAAACCTACGCCGAAAGCGTGCGCGCCGCGCTCGCCTTCATAGGCGGAGGAATGAAAAAAGCGGTCGACGAAATGACCGCGCGCATGAAGGAATACTCCGACGCGATGGAATACGAGAAGGCGGCGCAGCTCCGCGACAAGATTGCCGCCGTCAACCGCGTCTGGCAGCGGCAGGGGGTCGTGTCCGACGACTGCCGCGAGCACGACGTTTTCACCCTGACCTCCGACGGCTTGACGCAGTGCGTCTGCGTGCTGAACGTCCGCGACGGCAGGGTGAAGCTGAAGGAATCGAGCTTCTTTGACTGCGACGAGACCGAGAGCGGTCCCGAACTGCTGACGAGTTTCGTCTGCGAATACTACGGCGAACACGAGATCCCGCCGGTCGTGGCGCTCGCCACCGAGCCGGAGGACTTCACGCTGCTGCGCGACTGGCTCTCCGCGGAGCGCGGCAAGCGCGTTTCTCTGCGCTGCAAGGGCAGGGGCGAACTGCCGAAGACCGCGCGCATCTGTCTCGACAACGCCGAGGAGGCGCTGGTGCAGTACAGCGTCCGCCGCGGCGGCAGAAAGAAGACGAAGGCGGCTGAGGAGCTGAAAGGTTACCTCGGCATTTCCGGCGAACTGACGCGCATCGAGGCGTTCGATATTTCCCACACCGGCGGCAAAACGACCGTTGGCGCGATGGTCGTCTTCGAGAACGGCGCGCCGAAAAAGAGCGATTACCGCCGCTTCCGCGTTTCCGTTTCCGGAGGCGACGACTACGCCGCGACAGCGGAAGTAATCTCCCGCCGCCTCGCGCACCTCGGCGAAAAGGGTTTCGAGCGGCCCGACGTGATACTGCTTGACGGCGGTTCGCAGCACGTCGCCGCGATAAGCGCGCTCTTTGCCGAAAAGGGCGTGGATATCCCGCTTTTCGGCATGGTTAAGGATAACAAGCACTCCCTGCGCGGCCTCGTCGCGCCGGAGGGCGAGATTGATATCGGCAAAACGACGCGCGCGTTCCGTCTTGTCTACGCCGTTTCGGAGGAGGTCCACCGCTTCGCGATAAGCTATCACCATGCGGCGCGCTCCGCGGAGCTGAAGACCTCGCAGCTGACCGTTATCGACGGCGTCGGCGAAGCGCGCGCCAAAGCGCTTCTGAAGGTGTTCGGCAGCATAGACGGAGTGCGTTCCGCTTCCGTCGAGGAGCTTGCCGCCGTCAAGGGCATGAGCCGCCCCGCGGCCGAAAACGTAAAGAAGTTTTTCGCCGCCATTCCCGCGGAGGAATAATTTTTGCGAAAAAAGCGCGGAATATCGAAAAAACCGCTTGATATAACTCTTAGGATATGGTAACATATAGTATTAAGGTGGAAGGGTAGGAGTTTCCGCCCTTTCGCGCGTATCAAAACGGAGTGAAGCTATGAGAGTCGTCAGCGGCAGCGCGAGAGGCATAACGCTCGAAGCGCCGAAGGGAATGACCACGCGCCCGACCTCCGATAAGGCGAAGGAAGGCGTTTTCAGCGCAATCCAGTACGAGCTCGAAGGCGCTAAGGTGCTGGACGTCTTTGCCGGCAGCGGAGGCATGGGCATCGAGGCGTTAAGCCGCGGAGCCGCGTCCTGCGTCTTCGTCGACTGCGACGTCGCCGCCCTGCGCTGCATAAAGGCGAACCTCGCGAAGACGAAGCTCACCGGCAGGAGCGTTCGCGCGGACGCGATAGCGTTCCTGAGCGCCTGCAAGGATCGCTTCGACGTCATCTTCAGCGACCCGCCCTATAACAGGGGCTGGACGGAAAAACTGCTTCCGCTTGCGGCGAAGCTGCTTGAAGAAGGCGGCATAATGCTTTGCGAGACAGACTCTTCCGAGCCGCGTCCCGAGCCGGTCGAAGGGCTGGCGGTACGCAAAGTCTACACCTACGGCAGAGCGGTCGTAACTCTGTTTGAGAAGACCGGAATGAAAGGAGCCGACGCCGATGAAGACAGCGGTATATCCGGGCAGTTTTGACCCGATAACGATGGGGCATATCGACATAATCAAGCGCGCCTCGGTGATGTTCGATAAGCTCGTCATCTGCGTGATGTCGAACGCGAAGAAGACCCCGATTTTCACGCCCGACGAGCGCGTGGAGCTGATAAAGCGCGCCACCGCCGGCATAGAAAACATCGAGGTAACGTCCTACGGCGGACTGCTCGCGGATTTCGCGAAGCAGCAGGGGGCCGGCTTTATCGTCAGGGGCCTGCGCGCGCTCTCGGATTTCGAATACGAGTTCCAGATGGCGCTGACCAACCGCAAGCTTTATCCCGACGCGGACACGGTCTTCCTGACCACGAGCGCGGAGTATATGTACCTCAGCTCCAGCATTGTTAAAGAAATCATACGTAACGGCGGTTTCGTGAAGGACGCGATTCCCGAGCCAATCGCCGAAGACGTAATCAAAAAAATAAGACCGTAAGGAGAGAGAACTATGGATATGAACATTGACGACCTGCTCGACATAATGGACGAGCTCATCGACAAGGCGTGGAAGGTGCCGCTGTCCTCCAAGAGCATGGTGGACGTGGAGCAGATCAAGGACGTTGTCCAGGATATCCGCCTGAACATGCCCGCCGAGATCCGCCAGGCGAAGACGATAGTCGCCGACCGCAACAAGATCATCGCCGACGCCCGCCGCGAAGCGGATACCGTTATCCGCGTCGCCGAGGAGAAGGCGGCGTTCATGGTAACGCAGGAAGAAATCTACAAGGCGGCGCAGCAGAAGGCGAACGAGACCGTCGCCCAGGCGAACAAGATGTCCGCCGACCTCAAACGCTCCACCAACGAGTATATCGAGAATATGCTCAAGCACACCGACGAGGTGCTGACGCAGGAGCTCACCGAGATCCGCAAGGCGCGCCAGAACATGAAGAACGTCGGCCGCGGAGACGTTGCCGCCGAAGCCGAATAATGCTCAACGTAGCGATTGACGGTCCCGCCGGCGCGGGAAAAAGCACTGTCGCACGTGAAGTCGCGGCACGTCACGGCATACTTTATCTCGATACCGGAGCGCTTTACCGCGCTATCGGTCTGTTTGCGCTCGAAAAAGGCGCGGACACCCGCGACGAAGCCGCAATCGAAGCGCTGCTTCCCGAAATCGAGGTCTCCCTTCGCTTTGAGGAGGGCGAACAGCACGTCCTGCTCTGCGGCAGGGACGTCAGCGACGAGATACGCACGCCGGACGTTTCCATGGCGGCGTCGGACGTTTCCGCTATTCCCGCGGTCAGGGAGTTCCTGCTCGCGCTCCAGCGCGATATCGCGAGCGAAAACGACTGCGTCATGGACGGCCGCGATATCGGCACCGTAATCCTGCCGGACGCGGATATCAAGATATTCCTCACCGCCTCCGCAGAGGAACGCGCGCGCAGACGCGTTGCGCAGCTCGCGGAGAAGGGGATAGAGGCGGACTATTCCGCCATCGTCGAGGATATAAAGCGCCGTGACGAAAACGACAGCACGCGTGAGATATCGCCGCTGAAGCCCGCTCCCGACGCTGTCGTCGTCGACTCTACCGATATGACCTTCGAGCAGGTGGTCTCGTATATTTCCGGAATGATAGGAGAGCTTGTCTGATGAGCTTTTACGCGGTTGCGAAGGTTATAATAACGCCGTTTTTCAAGCTGTTTTACGGTCAGCGCGTCATTAACAAAAAGGGTTTCCCGATGGACGAACAGGTCATCGTGGCGTCGAACCACACCTCGTTTATCGACCCGATACTTATCGGAATGGCGTGCAAAAAGCGCCTCTATTACATGGCGAAAGCGGAGCTCTTCCGCTTCAAGCCCTTCGGAGCGCTCATCCGTTCCCTCGGCGCCTTCCCGGTGCACAGAGGAATGCGCGACAGCGACGCGACGAACAAAGTCTACGAGATAATCGAAGAAGGCAAGACCTTCGCGATCTTCCCCCAGGGGACGCGCACGCCGTACAAGGAGGACCCCGATGACGGCAAGCCCGGAATCGCGATGTTTTCCGACAAGACCGGCGTCGGCGTGCTTCCCGTTTACGTTTATAACAAAAAAGGCAAGGTGCGCGTCTTCTCGCGCAACGTCGTCGTAATCGGCGACGTTATCCCCGCGTCAGAGTTCTCGGTCGAGGGCGGCTCGATGCTCGATTACCGCCGCAAAGCGAGCGGGTTTATGGAAACGCTCTTCGCGCTTAAAGAAAGGGTACCCGAAAAATGGAAGTGATCCTCGCGAAAACCGCGGGTTTCTGTTTCGGAGTCGCCCGCGCAGTCGAACTTGCCCGCGGACTTATCGCCTCCGGTAAACCCTCCGCGGCGCTCGGCGAGCCGATACATAACCCCGCCTTCACGAAGGAGCTTCTGGAAGGCGGCATGCGCCTGATTGCGTCGCCCGACGAAGCGCGGAAGGGCGAAACGGTGCTTATCCGTTCCCACGGCGAAGGTCCGGATACCTACGCGGCTCTCGCCGCCGCCGGAGCGCAGACCGCGGACGCGACCTGTCCCTTCGTCAAGCGCATCCACGAGCTCGCGGCGTCGCTCGGAGAGGGCGACCTGCTGCTCCTTGCGGGCGACGAAACGCATCCGGAGATAAAAGGGATAATAAAATACGCAAAAAGTGCCGTTTTTGTCTTCAAAAATGCTGATTTTTTCAAAAAAACTCTTTACGAATCGAGAATTACGGAGTATAATAATATAATTCTGGCGGCTCAAACGACCTTTTCCGTAGCCGAGTGGGAGAAATGTGCGGCGCTCGCCGCTGAACTGCTCCCGCAGGCGCGAGTGGAAAAAACGATCTGCGGCGCCACCGCCGCGAGACAGAAGGAAGCCGCGGAGCTTGCCGCGAAGTGCGACGCGATGATTGTCGTAGGCGGCAGAAACAGCTCCAACACCGCGAAGCTTTACGAGCTTTGCCGCAAGCATTGCGACAATACCGTTCTTATCGAGAGCGCAAGCGAGCTCGATATGAGCCGGTATGAATATACCGATATTGTCGGGATTACCGCCGGAGCGTCCACTCCGTCGGGAATAATTGAGGAGGTTGTTCACAAGATGAACGAAGAAACAAAAGATGCGATCATCGAATCGCAGGAGCCCGAGGCGATAGCCGAGGAGACCAAAGCGGCCGAGGCCGTTGAAACTGAAGTCAAGGAGGAAGAACCTGTTAAGGAAGTAGACCTTGACGAGATGAGCTTTGCCGAAGCAGTCGATTACACGTTCAAGACTTTATATACAGGGGAAAGGGTAACCGGAAGAGTTATAGGCATAACTCCGACGGAGGTACAGATCGAGCTGAATACCAAGCACTACGCTTTTATTCCGCTTGCCGAGCTGAGCAGTGACACGACCAAGTCGCCCGAAGAACTCGTTTCCATCGGCGACGAGCTCGACCTTATCGTCACCAGAGTCAACGACGTTGACGGCATGGTCACGCTTTCCAAGAAGCGTGTCGACGCGATGAGGGGCTATGAAGAAATCGAAAAGGCCGTCGGAACTCAGGTCCCGCTCGAAGGCACCGTCACCGACGCCGTCAACGGCGGCGTAATCGCGATTGTCAACGGCGTGCGCGTGTTTATTCCCGCGTCCCGCACCGGCATTCCGCGCGACGGAGACCTTTCCGTCCTGGTCGGCACCACCCAGAAGATAGTGATCCTTGAGATCAATCCCCGCCGCCGCAGAGTCATCGGCTCCATCAAGGCCGGCGAACGCCGCACCCGCAAGGAGCTCGCGGCGCAGCTCTGGTCCGAGATTGAGGTCGGCAAGAAGTATACCGGCAAGGTCAAGTCCCTTACCAGCTACGGCGCGTTCGTCGACATCGGCGGCGTGGACGGCATGGTCCACGTTTCCGAGATGTCCTGGGAGCGCGGCAAGAAGCCGGAAGACATCTTCAAGATCGGCGACAGAGTCGAAGTCTACGTCAAGGATTTCGATCAGGAGAAAAAGCGCATTTCCCTCGGCTACCGCAAGGAAGAGGATAACCCGTGGAACACCTTCACCGAGAACTTCGCCATCGGCGACGTCATCGACGTGACCGTCAACCGCCTGATGAGCTTCGGCGCTTTCGTCGCCATCGTTCCGGGCATCGACGGACTTATCCACATTTCGCAGATCGCGGACCGCCGCATCGAGAAGGCGTCCGACGAGCTGAAGGTCGGCCAGCAGGTCAAGGCGAAGATAACCTCTATCGACCCCGAGAACCACAAGGTCGGGCTCTCCATCAGAGCGCTTCTCCCGAAGAAGACCGAGGAAGCCCCCGCTGAGGAAGCCGCCGCCGAAGCGACCGAAGCCGTCGCCGAAGCCGCCGAGGATCCCGCCGCGATAGAAGTCCCCGCCGAGGTCGCTCCCGCCGCTGAAGCGGTCGAGGAAGCCGCAGCGGTCGTTGAAGAGGCCGCCGCTCCCGTCGAGGAAGCTGCCGCCGCTGCCGAAGAGACTGCCGAAGCGGTAGAAGAAGCCGCCTCTGCCGTCGAAGAGAAGGTCGAGGAAGTCGCTGAAGCCGTCGAGGAAAAGACGGAAGCAGCCGAGTAATCGACGTTATAAAAAAGGAAAAAACCGCACCCTACGGGGTGCGGTTTTTATGTTTCAATAAACTTGAGCGGGTCGGCGAACGCGGGAGGGATATACTCTCCCGCTTTTTGCAGCAGCAGCGCCGCGGGAGTTATCGCGCCCTTGCCGTAGCGCGAGCGTATGCCGTCGGCGGTGCGCTCGATGAGCTCCGCGCGCTCGTGCCGCTCGAAACCGCCGCCGAAATCGAGCTGCGCCGGGAAGTCCTCGGCGCACAGGTTTATTGCCGTTATTGTGACCGCGCGGACGGGGCGGCTCCAGTCGTACCTTTCGCGAAAGAGGCGGAAGCCCGTTTCCGCAAGCTCGTACGCGCAGGAGGTGGGCCAGCGCGTCGCAATCTGATACTGTTCGAAGGCGAGGAAGCTGTCCCGCACACGAATGGAAACGCCGCGCGCCGCGAGTCCGTTCTGCCGCAGGCGCCTGCCGACGTCCTGCGCGAGCTTCAGTAGCATGAGCCAGACCGCGCCGTTCGTTTCCATATCCGCGGGCGGCGTCTGCCCGTGCCCGACGCTCTTTATCGGACTGACGTAGCCGATCGGCATGACCGGCGAGGCGTCCAGCCCGTTGGCGTACCGCCAAAGCACGTCCCCCGCCTTGCCGAAGACGCGGCGCATGAAGTCCGGATTCGTCTGCGCCAGGTCGCCTATCGTGCGGATGCAGTAGCGGTCGAGCTGCTTCCTGCAGCTGCGGCCGACGCCGAGCATGTCGGAGGCGGGCAACCCCCATATCTTATCGCGGAAGTCGCCGCCGATGACCGTCACTGCGTCCGGCTTCTTCATATCCGAGCCGAGCTTCGCGAAGACTTTGTTGAAGCTGACGCCGACGGAGATCGTCAGCCCGACCTCCTCGCGCATGCGCCGCCGCAGCTCATCCGCTATCGCGCGCCCGTCGCCGAAAAGCAGTCCGCTCGCGGTCACGTCGAGCCAGCATTCGTCCATGCCGAACGGCTCGACGAGGTCGGTGTATTCGGCGTAAAGCTCCCTCGCCGCGCGCGAGAACCGCGCGTATTCGCCGTAGTGCGGCTTGACTATCACGAGCTGCGGACACTTTTTCTGCGCCTGCCATATCGGCTCGGCGGTCGCGACGCCGTATTTCTTCGCCTCCTCAGACTTCGCGAGCACGATACCGTGGCGCTCCTCTTTCGAGCCGCAGACGGCTATGGGCAGTCCCTTCAGGGAAGGGTCGAGCACCGCTTCTATCGAGGCGAAGCAGTTGTTTATGTCGCAATGCAGCACCGTGCGGTTCATATTCTCACTCCCTTCCGCAAAAACGGCGTCAATAAACAAGCCCTCGCCGTTTGCGGAGTTCCGGCGCGAAAAACGCGGTTTTTCGCAAAAACCTCTTGACAAACGGTGAAAGTTGATGTAATATATCGGTGAAAGTTGTTTCACTTTCGCTTGCATATACTATTGTAAGTGAAACGAAGTTCGTTGTCAAGTGAAAGATAGTGAAAATCATTTCCTATTTTCAACCGTTTTTTGTATAAGAGGAGGAAACTAAATGCTGTTCGGAGAAAAGCTCAAGGAACTGCGCAAGAGGGAAGGTCTGACGCAGGAGGCGCTCGCTTCCGAGATAGACGTTACCAAGCGCACGCTTATCAATTACGAGAGCGGCCGCTGCTATCCGAAGCAGACGGAGATTATCATGCGGCTTGCCAAGCGGTTTTCGGTCAGCGCCGATTACCTGATGAGCGAGGCGGACGAGTTCGTCGCGCAGGCGCATGCGCGCGGAGGCGCGCGCGGCATGGCGCAGGCGAAGGAACTTGTCGCCGAGGTGAGCGGTCTGTTCGCCGGCGGCGAGCTTGAGGAAAGCGACAAGGACGCGGTCCTGCGCGCTATCATGGACGCCTACTGGGACGCGAAAAGCGATAACAAAAAGTACGCGAAGGTCTGACCGTAATGAACTATATCGAATCGGAAGCGAAAGCGCTTGCGGCGAAGCACGGCACGAACGATCCGTTTGAGATTGCGCGCGCCGAAGGAATCGCGATATATTACAGAGACGATTTCACCAAGCTGAAGGGCATGTACAAGGTCATTCTGCGCCGCCGCTGCGTATTTCTAAACGCCGGGCTTCCCGAAGAAGAGCTGCGCTATATCTGCGCGCACGAACTGGGGCACGACCGGCTTCACCGCGCGGCCACCGCGAAGGCGGGGCTGTGCGACTTCGTGCTGTTCGACGTTAAGAACAAACTGGAGTACGAGGCGAATCTTTTCGCCGCGAATCTGCTTATAGACGACATGGAGGTTTCCCACGCCGCCGTGAACGGCTTGACCGCCGCGGAGCTCGCGGCTTCGCTCGGCGTACCCGAAAACCTCATCACGATAAAGGCGGCGAACTACGAGAAACGCCGCCAGTTCCACCCACCGCGTGAGCTGAAAAACGCGTATTGACGCGGCGTATCAAATTGAATGAAAACTTGCGGAAGGAGGGCGCTCCCTCCGTTTTTCGTTCTATTCCGGACTTGCCCTCAATAGAATGTAGCGAGACTGATTGTCCCTGTGCGATCAGCGACTGCTGAAAGGGTGAGTCAAATGAAAAAAGCATTGTCGCGTCTCGGCGTCGGCACTGCGCGAATCGCGCTTTCCGCGCTCGTCGTCGCGGTGCTGCTGACGGTACGGTTTTGCGGCGGCAACACCTCCGGCGTTAAGCGCGAGATCGTCTCCGGCGGAAGCACGATCGGGGTGGTGAAGTACGTTGTCGGCAAATATAACGAGTTCACGGCGTAGTCACGGGCTGCGGTTCGACGTAGGCGTCGCGTTCCTGATCTCAATCGGGCTGCTCGCATTTATAAGCGGAGGTCTCGCGGTATGGGCGGTCTTCGCCGCCGCCGCGCATGAAGCGGCGCACCTGCTCGCGATATACGCCTGCGGCTTCCGGCTGCGGCGCGTGTCGCTGCACGCGGGCGGCGTGCGCATGGAGCTGAACGCCGAGCCGCCGAAGACGAAAGCGGCGCTGATTCTTGCCGCTGGCTGTTTCGGTAACCTGCTCGCCGCGGGCGCGGTAAAGGCGTTCGGCGGCGCGTCGCTGCGCGCGTATATCTTCTTCGGCGCTAATCTAATCCTTTGCGCGCTGAACGCGCTCCCGCACTCCGCGCTCGACGGGGGAAAGCTCCTGCGCCTCGCGCTCGGGGAGCGTCCGAACGCGGAAAGGATATCGTTCGCCTGCGACGTCGCCGTTACGTTTCTGCTGACGGCGGCGGGAGCGTATATTTTCTTCGCCTTCGGCAAAAACCCGACCGCGCTGCTGCTCGGGCTTTGCCTTGTCTCAAAATTGCTGACTTTCCGCAAAAATACCTATTGAAATCCGCGCCGATTGTGGTATAATTACATACATAATAAAATGGGTAGGGATTTACTATGAAGGTAAATGAAAACTTCGGCAGGATGAAGCCGAGCTATCTGTTTTCCGAAATCGCCAAGCGCACCGCCGAGTTCCGCGAGCGAAACCCGCAGGCGGATATAATCCGTCTCGGCATCGGCGACGTTACGCGTCCGCTTTGCCCCGCCGTCGTTGAAGCGGGGAAGAAGGCGACAGAGGAGATGGGCGTTGCGGAGACCTTCCGCGGCTACGCGCCGGACGGCGGCTATCCCTTTATCCGCGAAGCCGTCAGCCGCTATTACGGCAGGCGCGGCGTGAATATCGCGCCGGATGAGATATTCGTTTCCGACGGAGCGAAGTGCGACGTCGGCAATATTCTCGACATCTTCGCCTCCGGAATAACGGCGCTCGTGCCCGACCCCGTCTATCCCGTCTACGTCGATACCAACATAATGGCGGGCAACGAAATCGTCTATATCGGCGGCAACGCCGGTAACGGCTTCCTGCCGGTGCCGGACGAAACGACGCCCGCCGCCGACGTGATATACATCTGCTCTCCGAACAACCCCACCGGCGCCGTCTATGACGCGGAGCAGCTGAAAAAGTGGGTGGATTACGCGCGAAACTGCGGCGGCGTGATACTTTTCGACGCCGCGTACGAGGGCTTCGTGCAGGGCGACCTGCCGCACAGCATCTTCGAGATCGAGGGCGCGAGGGAGTGCGCGATCGAATTCGGCAGTCTTTCCAAGACCGCCGGCTTCACCGGAACGCGCTGCGCCTACACCGTAGTTCCGAAGGAGCTTAAGTCCGGAGACGTCAGCTTGAACGCGCTCTGGGCGCGGCGCTCCGCGACGAAGTTCAACGGCGTCTCCTACATCGTCCAGCGCATGGCGGAAGCTGCGCTCAGCGACGAGGGGCTGAAGCAGATAGCGGAAAACCTCGCCTACTATGAAGAAAACGCGCGTATCATTTCCGCGGCTCTCGACGAGCTCGGAATCGAATACACGGGCGGCAGGAATTCGCCGTATATCTGGCTGAAATGCCCGAACGGCATGGGCTCATGGGAGTTCTTCGACCTGCTTCTGAGCAAGGCGAACGTCGTCGGCACTCCGGGCGCGGGCTTCGGAGTCAACGGCGAGGGCTACTTCCGTCTTACCGCGTTCGGGGACAGGGAACGCACCGCGGAAGCGGCAGAAAGAATTAAGAAAACCCTTAGGGAGGAAATATAAATGAAACATACAGATCTTTGCGATATCCATAAGCAGTATAAAGAGCTTATCGGGAAAGAAATGACCGTTTGCGGCTGGATCAAGTCAATCCGAGACTCCAAGCAGGTCTGCTTCATCGAGCTCAACGACGGCACGTCGATGAAAAACCTGCAGGTCGTCATCGACAAAGCGTCGTTTGCCGACGTAGATACCGTTCTGAAGCAGAACACCGGCGCGTCCCTTGCCGTTCACGGCAAGCTCGTCGAATCCATCAACCCCAAGCAGCCCTTCGAGCTGCACCCCGACAAAATCGACGTGCTCGGCGAAGTGCCCGAGGACTACCCGCTGCAGAAGAAGGCGCATTCGCTCGAGTTCCTGCGCACGATCCCGCACCTGCGCGGCAGGACCAACACCTTCGCGGCGATGTTCCGCGTCCGTTCGCAGCTCGCGGCGGCGATCCACGAGTTCTTCCGCGGCAGAAACTTCACCTACGTCCACACGCCGATAATCACCGGCAGCGACTGCGAGGGCGCGGGCGAGATCTTCCACGTCACGACTCACGTCTTCGGCGAGGATATCAAGAGCGCCGAGGAGTACGCCGCGACGGACTTCTTCAAGCGCACCGCGGGCCTGACTGTTTCCGGTCAGCTCGAGGGCGAAGCGATGGCGCTTTCGCTCAGCAAGATATACACCTTCGGCCCGACCTTCCGCGCCGAAAACTCGAATACGCCCCGCCACGCCGCGGAGTTCTGGCAGATCGAGCCGGAAGTCGCGTTCGCCGACCTTTTCGACATCATCGAGCTCGCGACCGCGATGATAAAGCATATCACGAACAGCGTCCTCGTCAACTGCCCCGAGGAAATCGACTTCTTCGAGCGCTTCTATGAAAAGGGCCTGAAGGACAAGCTCCTCAACATCGTCAATTCCGAGTTCGCCGTCGTCGAATACACCGAAGCGATAGAGCTTCTCAAGAAGTCCGGCAAGCAGTTCGACTATCCCGTCGACTGGGGCCTCGATCTCCAGACGGAGCACGAAAGATACCTCACCGACGAGGTCTTCAAGCGTCCCGTCTTCGTCATCAACTATCCGAAGGACATCAAGTCGTTCTACATGAAGCTGAACCCCGACGGAAAGACCGTCGCCGCCACCGACCTGCTCGTTCCGGGCGTCGGCGAGATCATCGGCGCGAGCCAGAGAGAAGACGACTACGACCTGCTGATGAAGCAGATAACCGACCGCAAGATGACGATGGACGATTACGTCTGGTACACCGACCTGCGCCGCTTCGGCTCCGTGCCGCACGCCGGCTACGGTCTCGGCTTCGAGCGCATGCTTATGTACATCACCGGCATCGGCAACATCCGCGATACCATCCCGTTCCCGAGAGCGAAGAACCTGCTCGCGTAAGGTGAAGCCATGGCGAACAGAGTTTACAACACGCGCCAGCGCGAAAGCGTGCTTGCCTGCGTGAAAGAAAGCGCCGGCGAACACATGACCGCCCAGCAGGTGACCGACCGCCTTCACGCGAAGGGCGAGCGTATCGGATTGACCACCGTCTACCGCTGCCTTGACCGGCTCGTGGGCGAGGGAGTGCTCGTGAAGTACGCCACCGCCGACGGAGAAAGCGCCTGCTTCCGCCTCGCCGATTGCGGAAGCGAAAACTGCTTTCACGTGAAGTGCGAAAGCTGCGGCGCGTTCTTCCACCTGACCTGCGACCATCTTTCCGAGGTCGCCTCGCATATGCTCGACGACCACGATTTCACCGTCGATCCGTACAAGACGGTGTTTTACGGCACCTGCGGCGAATGCCGCCGTCGTCAGTCCAAATAATCACAAATCATACGAAAAACGGGAGCCGCGCTTCGAGAGCCGCTGCTCCCGTTTTCGCATAAAACGACGATTGCGTATTGCGGGTTTTCGGCGGGCCAGAAGCCGACGAACCAGGCGTTGTTCACGCGCGCGCCGCCGGAAAAACTGCCGGTCTGCGCGGTCGCGGTCTTGCCGCCCGCGCCGCCGTTCTTCGGCTTAGCGGCAGCGCCGGTGCCGTTTTCAACCGCGTTCACCATAAGCGCGCGGAGCTCCGCGGCGACCTCCTCCGAAAGCGCGCGCACCGGCTCCGCGGAGTCGAAGACCTCCGTCTTATCGCCCATTTCTCCGATGACCGCGGTGACGAGCCGCGGCGTCGGGCGGAGTCCGCCGTTCGCGACCGCGGAAACCATCACCGCCGCCTGAACGGGTGTTACCATTAAGTCGCCCTGCCCGATGGAGAAATTCGCCTTCGCCGCCGGAACGGAAAGGGAGCTTTTTTCGGTCAGATTACCGCCGTCCGTGACCATTCCGTCGGCGAGCCGGTACGCGCGTCCGATCCCGAGACGTTCAGCGGCGCCTATCAGTCCGTCGGCGTCGAGCTTGAGCGCGGCGTTGATGAAGTAGGGGTTGCAGCTGTTCGCGAACGCGGCGGCGAGGTCCTCCGCGCCGTGACCGCTCTCATTGTGGCAGGCGACGTCGCGCCCGCCGACGTGGATATAACCGCGGCAGGTGTATCGCGTCCCGCCGAGCCCGCCTTCGAGTATCGCTGCGGCGGTAACGATTTTGAACGCGCTGCCGATATTGAAAGCGGAGAATGCGCGGTTGAGCAGGGGGGCGTTCGCGCCGTTCAGCGAGTCCGCGACGTCGTTCGGGTCGTAGTCGGGGAAGGATTCGCAGGCGAGCAGATCGCCGTTTTTCACGTCCATGACGACGACGGCACCGCGCTCGTTGCCCTCTACGGAATAAAACGCCGCCCGCGCCATCAGCGAAAGGTTTTTGTCGACCGTCAGCGCGACGGCGCTCCTGCCGCCGCTTCCGCCGCCGCTTATGACGGCGTCCGTCAGCTCGCGCCCGCGGGCGCTTACGGTGACTGAGGCGTTATAGACGCCGTCGCAGGTCAATACGTCGTCGAAAGCGCGCTCGATGCCGCAAACACCCTTGCCTTCGCCGTCGACGTAGCCGATTATATGCGCCGCCACGCCGTCGGAGGGGAAGCGCCGCGGCACCTCCAGCAGCGCGACGTTTTCGAGCCGCAGGTCCGCGTCGCCGACCTTCAGCGCGAAGGGCATGCCGCTTTCAACGTTCTTCGCGACGCGCTCCGCGGAAACGCCCGCGGCTTCCGCGAGCCGCCTTATCGCGTACTCGCCGCCCTTCAGCGGCGGAACGCATACGGCGTAAACGTCGTTTTCGCCGTCGAGCAGGGAGGCGCCGTTGCGGTCGACGATGTCGCCGCGTATCTCCGTCAGCTTGACGGAATAGCGCCTGCCCGAAGCGAGCACCGCCATGCTTTCGTCGCTCATGACGGAATAGACGCGCGTCAGCAGTGCGGTCAGAGTAAGTATCAGCAGTGCGTAAAACTTGAGCGTTCGTCTTTTCATAAAATTATTTTGCCCGTTTTCTCAAAGAGTATTGAAAAAACCGCGCCGAAGGTGTAAAATAACGGGTGTAAGAAAAACGAAAGGAAGTATTATTAATGGAAAGAACCGTACTCATCGAATCATCCGCCCGCCACGTCCATCTGACGCAGGAGCACGTTGAGATCCTTTTCGGCAAGGGCGCCGAGCTTACCTTCAAAAAGGAGCTTTCCCAGCCCGGCCAGTTCCAGTCGGAGCAGCGCGTCGACCTCGTCGGCCCGAAGAACACGCTCAAAAACATCTCCATTCTCGGACCCGTCCGCAAGGCGACGCAGGTCGAGCTTTCCTGCACCGACGCGAGAGCGCTCGGCATCAAGGTGCCCGTCCGTGAATCCGGCGACATCGCCGGCAGCGCGCCCGTGACCATCGTCGGCCCCGAAGGCAGCATCGACATCCCCGAAGGCGCCATCGCCGCGAAGCGCCACATCCACCTGACCCCCGCGGACGCCGAGGAGTTCGGCGTGACCAACGGCCAGATCGTCAGCGTCAAGACCGAAGGCGAGCGCGGACTCGTTTTCGACAACGTCGTCGTCCGCGTCAGCCCGAACTTCAAAAAGGCGATGCACATCGACACCGACGAAGCCAACGCTATGGGCTACGCCGGCGAGACCTACGGCGTGATCGTCGGATAACGGCAAAAAGACTGATTGTCCTTACCGCCAATCAGTCAAAATCAATAAAAATACAAGAGCGTATACGCGTTTGCGTATACGCTCTTTTGTTCTGCAACATAATTGCTATTATGTAGTCGTGCGTTTCTGCCAAAAGGGCACTAATTACAGTATCAAGCGATAATACAAATCGTATTTTATACGATTATTTAATAAATGTCAATACTTTTATAGAAAAAACGCCTGATTTACTCCGTGTTTTAAGCAACCGACGCCGGTTTGAAACGAGATTTCCCCCGTTATTATTCCGAATTATAACATAATAGCAATTATGTAGTAAGCGGCGGAGCGACGTATATGAGCTGACAACATTCTTAATTGTTGTGATGCTATTTTCAAACGCGGCGTAAGGAACAGCCGCACCATGACGTCAGCGGCTGTTCCCGTTCGCGTCCCCACCCCGTCAAGAAGAGGTCATGCTCTTTTTGAATATTTTGCAAAGTATATTTTTTCCAAAGGAGGAAAAGCAAACCATGAAGAAAAAGTCAACGAAGCGCGCGCTGATAAGCTCCCTGCTTATCCTTGCGATGTGCTTCACCATGCTGGCCGGAACTACCTTCGCGTGGTTCACCGACAGCGTAACGAGCTCCGGCAACAAGATCGTTTCCGGTAAGCTCGATATCGCGCTGTATCTGGCTGATGCCAACGGTGTCTACAATGAGATCACCGGCGCCAGCGATCCCATTTTCGGCAAAGCCGATTCTCTCGTTGCGCAAAACAACATTCAGGACACCCTTTGGGAGCCCGGCAAGACTCAGATCGCTTTCCTGCAGATCAAGAATCTGGGCAATCTTTGCGCCAAATACAGAGTCATCATCGATGTGATCGACGGTGGTCTGATCGGTTCTCTCGAGTATGCCGTTATCGGCAACGCCGAGGCTGGGAATTATCCGGCCGCTACCCTCGCTCAGATGAAGTGGACCGACATCACGGGCGCGCAGGGCGTTGAAAGCGGCGATCTCGCCGCCGGCCGCATCACTGCCGCCAATCAGGGCGCCCTTGCCCCTGCCGGCGATACCTACGATGCGACTGATGCTGTTACCCAGCAGGTCACCACCATCGACGACAGCGACTACTTTGCTCTCGCTATCCACATGAAGGAGACCGCGGGCAACGAGTATCAGGAGAAGGACGTCACCATCGACATCACCGTCGTTGCCACTCAGGACAACGTCGAAGAAGACAGCTTCGATAAGAACTATGACTTTGACGCCACGCTGCCCGCCGTTGCGAGCGTAACGGTCGCCCCGAACGGCGCCGCTTCCTCGATCACCGCGGGACCGGTCACCGTAGCTCTGCCCGCGAACACCGATCCTAACGCCGCCAAAGAGTACAGACTGGACGTTTCCAACGCCAGCACCGAAGTTGACGCCGCGAGCGGCGAGACTTCCGTTGCTTTTGACGCTACTCTGTATCTGAACGATACCAAGGTCACCTCCACCACAAGCGGTAATATTTATGCGATGACCCTGACCCTCCCCGCCGGCGCGAACGTCACTTCCGTCAAGCATAACGGAACGGCTCTGACCGCCGCGACCACCGGCGCGGATCAGACCTATACTTACGATCCCGCCACGGGCGTGCTGACGATCTACACCAAGTCCTTCAGCCCGTTTGAGGTCACTTATACTGTTCCGATCCCTGTCACAGGAATTGCGCTTGATCAATCGGCGCTTGACGTTGAAATGGGAACGACCGCAACGCTTACGGCGACGGTTTCGCCCGATAACGCTGACGATAAGACCGTGACATGGACTTCGTCCAACGAAGCGGTCGCCACCGTTGCGGACGGCGTTGTCACCGGCGTCGCTCCCGGCACCGCGACGATTACCGCTGCTGCAGGCGACTTCAGCGATGCCTGCACGGTAACGGTTTTCAAAGAGTTTGTAGTGAAAACTGCGTGGCAGTCAGGAAATACTGTAATAACTACATCCGGAAACTTTTCACCTATTTTAACTTGTAATCCGTCTATTGTCGCTTACTCGATTTTTGATGGAAATACCAGAATCACAAAGGAAGTACATTTCTGTTTTAACAGAGTCGAAAAGCAAACAATCGATTCAAATACTTGCAAGATTATCATTGATTTGGAGATAAAGGATGCGGATGGCAACGATTTGGTATTGAAGCCGGGTAATTCAAATCCTTATTACCCGGAAAATGGATTTGAATACTTTAAGGCTTATATAAACCTGCTCGAAGCTTTCCCGTCCGGTTATTCCGTATCGGAAGTTAAAGTGAACAACAACTCTTTAACCAAGACAACGGCCGATAATCCGGCTATTGGAGAATACCTTATCGGGGTAGATGGCATTTATCTCCAGTCTATGACAGCGGGGCTTATTGAGGTTACGTTGACAAAAACGAACTGACCGATAGCCTTCACCGCAGTCAAATAGGACAATAGCAAACAAAGGACACGCAATCGCGTGTCCTTTGTTTTTGTTAGTCATCTACGGTTTAACTTTTTTATCTCTTTTTTATGTAATCGAGATAGCCCTGCAGTATCAGACACGCCGAGGCGGTGTCGATATTGTCCTTGCGCTTTTTGCCCTTGAAGTCGGTGGCGTTCATATAGGCGGCGGCGCCGACGGTGGTCAGCCTCTCGTCCCAGAAGTAGACGGAGATGCCGCTGCGCATCTCGAGCTCGAAGGCGAACGCCGAAGCCTTTTCCGCGCGCGGCCCGCGCGTGCCGTTCATATTCAGCGGCAGCCCGACGATGATCTGCGCGCAGTTGTTCTCGTGCGCGAAAGCGGAGATCTTATCTATCAGCTTGTCCGCGTCGGCTTCTTTTATCGTGCCGGCGGGGGAGGCGAGCGTCTTGCTCTCGTCGCTGAGCGCGAGTCCCGTCCGCGCGTCGCCGTAGTCGACGCCGAGTATGCGCGTCGGATGCGCGGCGGATTCCTTCCACCACGACTGGCGGCGGAAGGTCGCCAGCTCCTCCGGCAGGTGCGAAACATCCGCGTCGAGCGCGAAGGTGGGGTTGAGATCGTCGTCGAAGTCGATTATGTAAACGGCGGTGTTGTCGCACCACGGGATCGTGCCGAGCTTCTCGAAGTCGACGCCTTTCAGCGCGCATAGCAGCGCGCGCATCGCGCACCCGTGCGAAACGACAAGTATGCTTTTGCCGGCGTTTTTGCGCACGATATCCGTGATCGCGGCGTAGGTGCGGTCGTAGACCTGCTTCATCGTTTCGCCGCCCGGCGCCGCGAAGCGGTAGGGCTCGTTCGTCCAGAGGCGGTAGTCCTCCGCGAAGCGGACCGTCAGCTCGGCGTAGGGCACGTCCTCTAACTCGCCGATATTCATTTCGATCAGCCGCGGCTCGATTTGCAATTCGAGGTCGCGGTCGCCGATCGCGGCGAGCGCGGTCTGCTTCGCGCGCGTCAGCGGGGAGGAGTAGGCGGCGTCGAAGTTGTATTCCGCGCAGCGCTTTTTGAGGTATTCGAGCTGCTTTTCGCCGGTCGGCGTCAGCCCCGCGTCGGTATGCCCCTGAAAGCGCCTTTGGATATTTCCCTCCGCCTGCGCGTGGCGTATGAGGTAAACTCGTGTGGTCATAATCGGTTCCTTTTCGTTTGAATATCCGCGGATATAAAAATCCCCGCGGCGCGACAGCGTATTTCAAACCCGCTTATGTGCAGGTGGGTGTCCGCCTCGCTGTTCACGCTCCCTTCTTCCGCCTGGGCGGGAGGTCTGCAATCCGAGACGAGAGCCGGATGTCCCTTATTGAAATTGTAGGTTTTAAATGCTGCCGCGTTTGGCGAGGACACTTATATTATACACAAAAATAACGGGATTGCAACAGTTTTGGGAAAAGAAAAAAGGAGGAATATTATTCCTCCTCTTCCTCCTCGTCAAAGCCGCCTTCCTCGAAAATGCGGGTGTATTCCATCGCGGCGGCGTCGTATTCGTCCTCGTCCTCGATGAGCGCGAACGCCTGCTCACCGTTCTCGTCGGTGACGAGCTTCATCAGCCAGACTTCGCCTTCCTCGTCTTCGCAGTCGCAGTCGTCGTCTTCGCAGCCGCAGCCGTCGAGCGAAAGCATCGCGACGTAGCAGTTTCCGCCGACGTCGAAGGTGCCGATGTGCTCCCAGGTCGATTCCTCGCCGTTTTCATCGGTAAGTACGATGAGATCGTCAAATTCTTCAGCCATTGTATTGACTCCTTTCAGTTGCCTATGCTGATATTTTATCACATCGGCAGGCAAATTACAAGTGAAAATAAGCCGAAACGGAAAATAACCCGCCCGTTTGTTTTCCGGCACGAATCAATGCGGGGAAAGCTTCATAATATATAAGACGAGCCCTGATTTACGGCGTGAAAAAGAACGTTTTTTAAGGGTTGAAAAATTTTTTTGAAAAAGTAAAAAAAGTTCTTGACAAAGGGATAGTGCGGTGGTACAATAATCAAGCTGTCCCCAAAAAACGGGTACGTTTGCGGGGCTGTACGGACCTTGAAAATTAAACAACATTATGACAATTACAAGAACCCTTAATTTTTTTGAGAGTACTTTTTACAAGCGCCTGAAGAAGGCGTGAGTAAATCTAGACGCAAGCGATTCTGTAAAGCAGAGTCAAAGCTCTAAAGAAGGTTGTAGGCGCTTAAGGCGCTTATGATACAATTTTTTAGAGAGTTTGATCCTGGCTCAG
>JAFZXI010000012.1 GCA_017616855.1 Clostridia bacterium
ACCGTTTTCTCGGATACTTGCGCGGATATCAGAGATCTCTTTATTGTTCATTTCGATGAACTTTTCTTTTGAAACGTTAAGTTCATCTTTTATCTCCATCAAACTGAAACCTATCCCATCATCGTCATACCATTCCTTTGTGTCCCAAAGAACCATGACCTCCGTGCCGGTCTGCTCGAGAATATATTCTCTCCACGTCCGATTAATACAGGTTAACCTGTCATCTGAATACTTGTTATCTGTCAGCATCTTTCTGTTGTCTCCCCCGTGAGCTTCATTCGGGTCAGGCTCTTCATAAGAGCCCGGGGATGCGGGTGTGATCGGCTGCGGCGGCTCGGAGACGGTCGAATAGCTACCGTCTTCGGGGGGATATATGATCTCCGAAACGTCGCTACCGGAGCCGCTTCCGCTTGACGCGGGGTCGACCACGTTATTCGTTCCGAACACTCCCGCCATATTCAGCGCGACGGGCGTTCCTATCGCGAAAACGGCGATCAAGACCGCCGCGACGGCGTATTTCATCCACGGCTTGAACGCCGTGGGCTTCGCTTTTTCCGGCTGCGCGTCGGCGGCTTCGATGAGGTCGTCGTCCATCATGATTATCGCTTTATTCATTTTATCAAAATCCATAGTGACCTTCCTTTCTCAGGTATTCGGCGAGGGAGTCGCGCGTACGCTTCAGCATCATTTTGACCTTGCTCCTGCCGAAGCCGTAACGCCTGCATATCGCGCCGACGGAGTCGTAATACCAATAGCGGCGGATGAAGACGTTGCGCTCCGTTTCGCCTTGGGAGCGCAGAAAGTCGGAAATCAACTGCGAAAGCTCGAGCTCGCTGAGCGCCGTTTCCGCGCCGCAGTCGGCGACAAGCTCCCCGATCTCGTCGAACGAAGCGAGCGAATCAGGGCGGCGCTTTTGCGCGTTATTGCGGCGCCAGCGGTCGAGGGCGGCCTCGTGGACGAGCTTCGCGAGATAGAGCTTCAGGTTATCCGGCTGGTTCGGCGGTATGCTCTCCCACGCCGCGAGCAGCGCGTCGTTGAGGCATTCCTCGGCGTCGCGTTCGTCGCGCAGCACGTTGCGCGCGATATAGAGGCAGTAGCCGCCGTATTGCTTTTCCGCTTCCGCGGGCGCGGATTCGTCGCGGTCGAGAAACAGCTTGACTATTTCCGAATCTTTCACGCTTTCCCTCCTTCCGTTGTTTCTGAAAGGGTCCCTTCACCTATATAGCCGCAAAACAAAGGCCAACGGTCACAATTTTTTATTATTATAGCATATTTTTATGTGGTTGTCATTTTTAGCGGGCGGCGAAGCCGCCGCCTTGGCTCCCTCTGAGGAGGGAGCTGTCATGAGCGGGCGACAGCCCGTGAGTGACTGAGGGAGAGATAACGCTGAGCCGCGTTCAGCAAACGCGCAGAGCCGGAGACGACGAATCATCTTTTTTCCGTCTTCGGCACGAAGTCTGCGCAGAGGGAGAGTCGTCGTTATCTCTCCCTCCGTCTTGCCGTCGCTTTGCTCCGGCAATCCACCTCCCTCCTCAGATGGAGGCAAGAGGCCGCTGCGCGGCAATACAACCCCTCAGTCTTTTTTGCGCAGAAAAAAAGACAGCTCCCCTTGCACAGGGGAGCCTGCCAACGTTCCGCTTTAATGCTCGGGCGATTGATAATCGCCCCTACGGACGCGCACGGCGCGGGAACACCTCATCCGGCGCTTCGCGCCACCTTCCCCTCAAGGGGAAGGCTTGCGGGCGCTCAAGATTGCCCCTACGATACTTTTCCACGCAGCCAGTGGGCGAAGTCTTCGCCTATCTCCGGGTGCGAGAGCGCGACATCGACGACCGCTTCGGCGTAGGAAAGCTTGCTGCCGACGTCGTAGCGCCTGCCCTCGTATTCGACGGCAATCATGCCGTCGCGCCGCGCGAGCACGCTCATCGCGTCGGTGAGCTGCCTTTCGTTTCCGACGCCGGGCGGCGTTTCACGCAGGATTCCGAATATCTCCGGCGGCAGCACGCACCTGCCAAGCACCGCGAAATCGGACATTATCTGCTCCGGCCGCGGCTTCTCGATCATATCGCTGACCGCGTATTCCGCGCCGCCGAGCGGCTCGACCTTGAGGGTGCAGTATTTGACTATGTCCTCCCGCGGCACCCTGCCGACGCCGACGACTCCCCTGCCGTATCTTTCAAAAGCGGCGATGAGCTGCGCGGTCACCGGCGTTTCGCTGACGATGACGTCGTCGCCGTAAAGCACCGCGACGGGCTCGCCGGCGGCGAACTCCTCCGCGCAGAGCACGGCGCTGCCGAGTCCGCGGATACCCTCCGGCTGCTTAACGAAGCTTATCTTCGCCAAACCCGAAAGGCGCCTTATCTGCGCCGCGAGGTCGGGGTGCTTATCCTCTATCGCGTCCGCGAGCTCCGGCGCGGGCGAAAAGTGATCGACGATGGAGTATTTATGCTCGCCGATTATTATCAATACCTCCTCGATGCCGGACGCCGCCGCTTCCTCCGCGATGAACTGTATCGCGGGCTTGTCGACAAGCGGGAGCATCTCCTTCGGCATCGCCTTCGTCGCGGGCAGCATACGCGTTCCGTAGCCGGCGGCGGGGATGACGGCTTTTTTGATTTTCAAACTTATTACTTCCCTTCGGGATCGTTACAGTTATATTCTATCACAGATTCTTTCTTTTTTCAAACCTTTGTTGAAATATTCTCACATCCGCGTTTTATAATCAAATTGTTATCAATAATAATCGCCGACGTATTGCAATACTCCGCAATATATGTTATAGTATATATGTGTTATTATAGACTAAATATCGGGAGGAATCAGCGATGTATATGAATGACAACGAAAAGATCTGGCTTGCCACCGGGAGCGAGCGCGTTTATCTCGAGCCGTCGATGGCGAACCGCCACGGCCTCATCGCCGGCGCTACCGGCACCGGCAAGACCGTCACGCTGAAGGTCATTGCGGAATCGTTCTCCGAGATGGGCGTGCCGACCTTCATCGCCGATATAAAGGGCGACGTTTCCGGCATGTGCAACGAGGGCTGCGAAAACAAGCACATCCGCCGCAGCATCGACACGATGGGAATAGAGAACTTCACCTATACCCCCTACCCCGTCAGGTTCTTCGACGTCTACGCGCAGCAGGGGCATCCCGTGCGCACGACGATAACCGATATGGGCCCGGTGCTTCTCGCGCGCCTGCTCGGGCTGAACGAGACGCAGAGCGGAGTTTTGCGCATCATATTCCGCATCGCGGACGACAAGGGGCTGCTCCTGCTCGACCTCAAGGACCTGCGCAGCATGGTACAGCACGTCGGCGACCACGCCAACGAATACAAGCTGCAGTACGGCAACGTTTCCGCGCAGACGGTCGGGACGATCCAGCGCGCGCTGCTCGCGCTTGAGGACGAGGGCGGCGATATATTCTTCGGCGAACCCGCGCTCGACATCTCCGACTGGTTCGACTGGGACGAAGACGGCCGCGGAGTCATGAACATCCTCGAATGCCAGACGCTTTTCCAGCATCCGCTGCTTTACGGCACCTTCCTGCTCTGGATGCTTTCCGAGCTTTATGAAATGCTCCCCGAGGCGGGCGACCTCGACAAGCCGAAGATCGCTTTCTTCTTCGACGAGGCGCACCTGCTCTTCAACGACGCGCCGAAGGCGCTGCTCGAAAAGGTCGAGCAGGTCGTCAGGTTGATACGCTCGAAGGGCGTCAGCGTCTGGTTCATCACGCAGAACCCCTCCGATATCCCCGAGAGCGTGCTCTCGCAGATAGGCAACCGCGTCCAGCACGCGCTGCGCGCCTACACTCCCAACGAGCAGAAGGCGCTGCGCTACGCCGCCAAGTCCTTCCGCGTCAACCCCGATTTCGATACCGAAACGGTGCTCCAGGAGCTCGCTACCGGCGAAGCGCTCGTTTCCGTGCTCGACCCGAAGGGCGTGCCCGGCATCGTCCAGCGCGCGAACATCCTGCCTCCGCGCAGCTCTATGAGCGCCGCTTCCGAGCAGGAGATACGGCAGGCGATCTTCGTCAGTCCGCTGAGGGATAAATACAGCGAAGTCGTCGATCGCGAATCCGCATACGAGCTGATATCCGAGCAGCGCGAGGCCGAGGAAAAGGAACGCGCGGAAGCCGAAGCAAAGGCGCAGGCGGAAAAAGAGGCCGCCGAAAAAGCCAAGCAGAAAGAGAAAGAGCAGAAGGCGAAAGCCGCCAAGAAACCCTCTAAAGCGGCGAGAAAGACTACCGCCATCCTCTCCAAGACCGCAAGCTCCACCGCCAACACCATCGGGCGCGAGCTCGGCAAGAGCATCATCCGCGGCCTTTTCGGAACCTGGAAGAAATAACGCGTAAGCGCGGCCCCGTATATTGCCGCGCGCAGGCGCGATAATACTAACGTGAAATCATAAGCCGTAAGAGCGGAGAGTAATATGGTCTATCTCGACTACACCGCGTCGACGCCGGTCACCGCCGACGTCGAGGAAATCTATATAAAAGCGCTGCGCGAATGCTACGCCAACCCTTCGGCGCTGCATTCCGCCGGCGTCGCATGCGCGAAGCGACTCGCCGACGCGCGCGAGCTGCTCGCGAAGGCGGTCGGCTGCGCGGCGGAGGAGATTTATTTCACCTCCGGCGGCAGTGAAAGCAACAACGCCGCGATTTTCGGCGCCGCGCGCGCGCTGAAACGCCGCGGCTGCCATATCGTCTCTTCCCTCGCGGAGCACGACTCCGTCAAGGCGCCGATACGCGCGCTTGAAAAAGATGGCTTTGAAATTACGCTCGTCGCGCCGGAGAAAGACGGCTCGACCGATATTGAAAAGATACGCGCCGCGATGCGTCCGGAAACTGTGCTTGTTTCGCTCGCCGCGGTCAACAACGAGACCGGCGCGGTCAACGATATACCGAAGCTCCGCGCGGCGATGTCCGGCAGC
>JAFZXI010000126.1 GCA_017616855.1 Clostridia bacterium
AAGCTGCAGAACGCGGAGACGGGCGAGTTCGACTTTTCCGGCATTTCGGCGCTGACGCGCGGCGAGGTTATCGCGATGATATGCGTAACGGCGGGCGCCGCGCTTGCCGCGTGCGTGCTTTTCATCGTCGCCGCGAAGAAACGCAAGGCCGCGGCGGCTTCGGAGGAATGATATGAAGACCTGTTTCATCGTCGGCGCCGGCTCGCTGCGCGAAGGCGACCTGTGCTTTGAACGATCGGAAGGCGATCTCGTTATCGCCGCGGACGCGGGGTATAAGGCGCTTTTCGCCGCCGGCGTGACGCCGGACCTGATAGTCGGCGATTTCGATTCCGCGGCGAAGCCGGATTTTGACGGAGAGATCATCGCGCTGCCCGTGAGGAAAAACGACACCGACGTCGGTTTCGCGCTGAAGGAGGGCTTTCGCAGGGGCTATAAACGCTTCGTCATCTGCGGCGCGCTCGGCGGGAAGCGGCTTTCCCACACGCTCGCTAACGTTCAGCTCCTCTCGTTTGCGCGTGAAAACGGCGGATACGCCGAGCTCGTCTGCGGCGGCACGCGCGTTTTCATCATAGACGGAGAGTTTGCCTTCGGCGCCGAACTGCGCGGCTCGCTTTCGCTTTTCGCGCTTTCGGAAAGCGCGGAGGTCAGCGTGACCGGCACGCTTTACGACGGCGAAGGGATAACGCTTTCGCGATCGTTCCCGCTCGGAGTGAGCAACGCTTTCGCGGGCTCGCCCGGACGCGTAACGGTGCGCCGCGGCGAAGTGCTCGCGGTCATCGAAGAATAAAAAAATGACGCCTTCCCGTTCGGGGAAGGCGTTTTTATATCGCGCGTTTATTCCGCTTCTTCGGCTTGCTTTGCTTTCTCGTGCTCGTCGAGCGCCTGACGGCTGACGAGGCGGCTGAGCTTATCCTCAAGCCGCGACAGCTTGACGGACATCAGGAACATCTTGACGAGCAGCAGGAAGATTATACCCACGAAAACGAGGTTCGACGGCGCCTGGAATCCGAGCAGACCGGCGAAAAACGCGGGTATCTGCGGGAATATGCCTATCACGAGCAGGACCAGGCAGAAGAAAAGCCAGAACAGCGTGTCGCTGATCGTGAAGTGCGATTTTCTGATTTTGACCAACACGAAGATGAGCGTCAGCAGACTGACGCCGATGAGAATGAGCCGCAATACGAGTGACATTCTAAACCCTCCTGAACCACTGCAAAAGTAAAATGGAGACGAACATATGCGTCATATATTTCATTGAACTCAAAATCGTGAAATAGCTCTTTCCGGCGTAGCGCTCGTTCATGCTGACCTGCGTTTCCGTGACCTTGACGCCCTTGCGCATCAGCAGCGCGACGGTATCGGGTTCGGGACCGAGCGCGGTCGATTCCGCGAAGCGCAGAATGGTTTTGCGGTTATAGACGCGCAGTCCGGAGGTCGGGTCGGTGATGCGCTTGAATGTGGTCAGCTTTATCGCGAGGGTTATCAGACGGCTGCCGAGCATGCGCAGGGTATGCGGCTTTTTCTCGGTCAGGAAGCGTGAGCCGATGACGATGTCGTTCCCTTCTTCCGTCAGCGCGAGCATACCGGCGACGTATTCGGGGTTGTGCTGCCCGTCGCCGTCGAACTGGACCGCGGCGTCGTAGCCGTTTTCTGCGGCGTACATCATGCCGGTGCGGAACGCGCCTTCAAGGCCGAGATTTACCGGGTGACTGACGTAGTTATAGCCGTTTTTGCGGCATATCTCCGCGGTCGCGTCGGTGGATCCGTCGTCGACGACTACGTAGTCGTACTGCGGGTAGTTTTTCCGCAGAGCGTCTACGACGCGGGCGATGCTGCCTTCCTCGTTATATGCGCGGATTATGAAAACAGTTTTCATTCGCAGCCGCCTTTCTCCGCGAGCGCCGCGATCTTTTCCGCGGTGCGCTCCCAGGTGAAGCGTTCGCAGAGCAGACGGAAGCATTTTTCCGCCGCGCTGCGCCTGTATTCCGGATCGCCCGCCGCGGTTTTCATCGCTTCGGCGAGCTCGTCCGGATCGTTTCCGTCGAGCAATATCCCGTAAGTGCCGTCCGGCACGAGCTCGCGGCCTCCGCCGCAGGTCGTGGAGATTATGAAGTCTTTGACCGCGGCCGCCTCAAGCAGCGAGGTGGGCAGTCCTTCGGGGTAGACGGTCGGCAGGCAGAAGACGTCCGCCGCCTTCAGCAGCGCCGCGACGTGCGGGAAATCGAGCTTGCCGAGTATCTTTATGCGTTCGTCCGCTTCGGCCTCCTTTTCGAGCGCGGGCATGAGCTGCCCGTCGCCCGCGTAAAGCAGGAAGGAGCGCGGCACGTCTGCTTTGCGGAACGCCTGCGCGAGCTGCGCGGCGCCTTTTTCCTCTACGAGCCGCCCCGCGTAAGCGAAGACGACGGCGTTTTCGGGGATGCCGAGGTCGGAGCGGTAGTCGCAGACGGGGTTTTCCGCCGCGCTTATCAGCTCGTCGGGGTCGACGGCGTTATAGAGCGCGCCCTCCGCCTTTATGCCGAAGTGCGCGAGCCAGTCGCACGCCGCCTGCGAAACGCCGAAGTAGTGATTGCAGTATTTCCGGAGTTTCCGCGTCAGGTGATGCTCCCATTTCGCGCCGAGCGCGTCGAGGAAGCGGTTCCCGACCGTCATATGCGCGGACCCGTGGTCGATAGTGAAGCAGGGCGAGCCCTGCTTTTTCGCCAGCTTCGCGCAGAAGACGCTGTGGAGGTAAAACCTCGCGTTTATCACCGTCAGGTCGAATTGCCTGCCCTCGAGCTCTTTTTTCAGCTTGCGGAAAGCGCGGCCGCGCTTCGGGACGGGGTATCTGCCCTTCATCACGTTGAAACAGGGCATACGAAAGATCTCGACGCCGTCGGCGAACTCGTGCTCCGGCAAACGGAACACGTTTGAAGTCAGCACGGTCACGGAGTGTCCCGCGGCCGTCAGCCGCTTCGCGAGATTATTCACGTACCGCTCGATACCGCCGAGATTCGGCAGGTAGTTGGCGCAGCAGAGGCAGATCTTCTTTCCCATAACTTACGCGAACTCGGGCAGGAAGAGCTGCCCGAAATAGACCATCGGCATCAGCAGATTGTAGTAGATGCAGAAGAAAATGATATACTTGTCGCTGTTTGCCGGACGCAGGAGCTTGTCCCCGCGCATCGCGAGGAACAGCAGCGGCAGCGCGGGAATGAAATACCGTCCCTGCACTCCGCGAATGACGTTGGACGAGACCGGAGTCCAGGAGAACAGCATCGAAAGCAGCGCCAGTATGCATATTCCCGCGAACAGCACGAAGCACCAGAGCCGCGTGGAACGCTGAAGCGCCTTCGGCTCCTCGTCCTTCCTGCGCAGGAAGGAGAATACCGTTACGGGGATCATAAGCGACCAGAGGAACACCGGGAGAATAACTCCTCCGGTGCCGTCCATGTGGTTGCCGATTATCATCGAGGAATAGTAGTCCGTGTAGTGATAGAACGTGTTGAAGAGTATCCGCAGGAACTCGAAAGGATGCGTCAGCACGTGCGAGACGGAATAGACCTCGTCGTTGCTCCAGGAAACGCTGTTCCCGTCGGACATATACGTGGAAATCTTGCCGAGCTGCATTATGAGCAGCGCCGCGATCCCGACCGCGATTATGCCGCACTTTATCAGCGCGGCGGTCTTCTTCGAGAGCCCGAATTTTTCGGAAGGCACGAGGAAGATGAGGAGCAGTATCGGGAAATAAACGAGCTTCGCCGGCGCGAGCAGTATGCTGTAGACGGCGCATAGGATGATATCCGGTATCGATACCCTGCTGGGCTTTTCGCGCATATAGAGCACCTGCGAGACGAAGAGCATCGCCAGCGCGATAACGAGGAAGTCGTAGGAGTAGGACGCGACGAGGTGTATCACCATCGGGAAAGCCGAGATGACGAAGAGCGCCGTTTTGCCGTAGGGTATGCGCTTCATCGCCCACCACACCGCGAAGGTGTAGAGCCCGAGGTTCGCGAATCTGCCGAGGTAGAAGGTCGGCAGCGCTCCGAGATGCAGGGCGCGTCCGAGCGATATGCCGAGCGCCGAAGCGATGTATCCGGCTGGCGCGCTCCCGATGAACTTCGCGGGAATGAAACTCGCGCTTCTGTCGGCGGCGAACATCTGGAAGTTATTCGCGAGAGACGAGTAGTATTCCGGCGAAAGCGCGTTCGCGCGCAGGCGGCTTATCAGTTCAAGGTCGCAGGAGCGTATCAGCAGGCGCTCCTCGCCGATCTGATCGGTATTGAAGGTTATGTAGTTGGAGATACGGTACGCCGAGAGGTAATGTTCGCCCTCATCGGGTATCGTGAAGGGGAGGAACACCGCCGCGTAAATAACTCCCGCAGTCAGCATGAAGAAGACGAAAAGCGTCTCGATCTTGATATCCTTGTGCTTGAGCAGGTAGTAGCAGAGCCAGATCAGCCCGCCCGCGATCGCGGAAGCGACGAGGAGGCCGTAGGCGTAGCGTTTGTTCGGGAAGTTCCCCGTATAGCGGTAGACGTTGATGAAGAAATAAACCGCGAACACCGCGTAAAGCGCGAGCGCAAGCGTCAGCAGTATCGTGTTCCTGCGTTTTTGCAGGCAGGACGAGAGTTTGCTTTCTGTCATCTTATCCCTCCTTTTGTTGCGTTTCGGCGCCCTTGCGCGCCTTTATGAAAGAGATTATCAGCATAACGAGCATGACCGAGAAAAGCAGCAGCGTTTCCGCGAGATAGGCGAGCGACGCCCCGAGTATTCCCTGCGAGCCGACGAGCAGCCGCGGAACGAACAGCGCGAAAACCGCCGTCGCTCCGTAAGCGATGAGGCAGAGCTTCTGCTTGCGCATGGTGGTGAAAAGCGTCAGCGCGAGCGTCGCGCAGGCGCTGAAACACCCGGCCGTTATCAGTATCAGCAATACGCCGCGCATTCCCGCGAGGTCGGCTCCGTAAAGGAGCTCGAGCACCGGAATGCCGAAAAGGGCGCCTCCGCCGAGCGCGGCCGCCGTTACTATCCCTATCCAGAGATAGAGCAGCAGCGAAGTGCGTTTGAATCTGCCGTATTCGCCTTTTACCCAGTTTTCAGAGAGTGAAACGAGCTGCGGGCGGAACGCGAATATGCTGAGCAGATTTATCACGAACGCAGGCATGACGAGGTAGCCGTACCGCGCCTGGTCGGTCTCGGTCATAAGTGTGTCAATGGCGTATTTCGGCGCGTTGAAGATGAACTGGTTGAGGAACGCCGAAAGGAACAGCGGCAGCGCGCAGAGGAAAAGTATCTTCAGCCGCTTTATCGCGAAGTCGGGCTTCAGCCCGCTGAAGTTGCGGCTGTAGGGGACGTCGTGAAACACTATCCACAGCACCGCGGCCGCAACCATCGGCAGCGCGGAAACAACGAGGTCGCGCGTGAAATAAAGCGTTACCGAAAACGCCGCCGCCGCGAGAATGACGACGCTGCCTATCGAGCGCCCCGCGATGTGCAGGTAGCCGTTCAGGTGCAGATTGCCCTGAAAGACGTCCGCGAGCGCGATCATCGACATATAAAGGCAGATCAGCGCGATCAGCCACGCCTTTTCGCCGGAGTATCCGCGCAGCAGGATGAAGACCGCGGTCGCGATCCACATCAGCAGTATCGTAACGATGCGGAAGCCGAGCAGCGAGCCGAACGAAAACTCGCGTTTCGCGTCCGTCACCTGCGCGTTGCGCATTTCGAAAGCGGCGACGGTATACATCATCTGCGCCGTGGAATAGGCGAGCGTGAACACGCCCGCCGCCTCGCTGCCGAGGATATGGCTGACGACGATCAGCAGGACGACGGAGATCGCGGCGTATACGGCGCTGCCGAACATATTGAAGACAAAGTCCTTCTTCGCGGATTTCTCCGGAAGCCGGTAGACCGGAAGCTTCATACATTCCACCCTGAAGAAGTGCCGGCAGGATGCCGACAGTATATACACATATATTATACCACGCGAGGGGAGATAATTCAACCGATAATTATCATTTTTGGCGCATATTGACATTTTGCGACGTTTTTGTTATAATCAAAACAATGAAAAAACGCGGTCCGCCGCGCGAAGGGAGGGCTATGATGAGAGAATACGACCCCGCGGAGCTGCGCGCGCTTCAGCTTTGCGAGCTTGAAATCCTCCGCGACTTTATCGCGGTCTGCGAGCGCAACGATATACAGTATTTCGGCGTGGCGGGCACGGGCATCGGAGCCCTGCGCCACGGCGGCTTCATTCCGTGGGACGACGATATCGACGTCTGCGTGCTCTACCGCGATTATCCGCGCCTGATGCGGCTTATCGAGGAGGAGTTCCCGGATAAATACGAGGTTGTCAACGCGGAAAAATACCGCGATTGCCCTATCCTCAACACGCATATCGTCATGAAGGGCACCCGCTTCGTCGAGCCCGGCTTCGGCAAGCTCGATTTCCCGCAGGGCGTCTTTCTCGACGTCTTCCCGCTGTTCACCGTCCCCGCGGACGAAAAGAAACGCCGCAGGCAGTCGTCAAAGGCGTGGTTTTACGGCAAGCTGCTGATACTGCGGCACATGGCGTTCCCGCGGCTCCCGTTCAAGGGCGCGAAGGCGAAGCTGGCGCATTGCGTCACGGCGGCCGCTCACGTTTTCGTCAGCGTTTTCTGGACTCACAAGCGCCTTTATAATAAAATCATGCGCATCTGCACGAAGCACGAGGGCGAAAAGACCGGCGTCAACGAGTGGTTTTTCGATACGAAGAAGCACGCCGGCGTTTATACCGATGAAGTAATCTTCCCGCTGCGCAAGATCAGGTTCGAGGACGTCGATATGTGCTTCCCGAACAAGCTCGAGCAGCGTCTGACGGAGGTTTTCGGCGACTATATGAAGCTGCCGCCTCCGGAGAAGCGGCATAATCACTGCCCCGACGAGCTCGTGCTGCCGGAGGGCTTCGGCGCGGACGAGGGCAGGGAAGCGGTTTGATTGTCAGGCAAACAACGCCCGGGAGGGCGAAAACGATAAAGGAGAATGGAATATGAGCAAGATCGGCGATTTTTTGAAAGAAGCGGGCACGTTTTACCTCGCCACAGTTGACGGCGAAAGACCGCGCCTCCGTCCGCTCGGGCTTTTCATCGAGGAGAGCGGCAAGATAATCTTCGGCGTCGGCAGCTTCAAGGAGGTCTACAAGCAGCTCCGCGCGAATCCGAACGCGGAGATCGTCGCCTGCAAACCGGACGGCCGGTGGCTGCGCTATTCCGGCAGAGCGGTGTTCGAGACCGATCCGAAGTACGAAGCGGCGGCGCTCGACGCGGCTCCGTATCTGCGGAACGTCTATAACGAAGAGACCGGACATCACCTCATGATGTTCCGTCTCGAAGACGCCGAGGCGCTCGTGATTCAGGTCATGGGCAAGGGCGAAAGCTTGCTGTAACAAACGGAAAAACGCAATAAAAAAGCGCCGGAGAGCATTGCTCTCCGGCGCTTTTGAAATAAATCAGAAAATCTTTTTCAGGAACGTGCCGACGAAGCCGATGACGTCGACGTTCAGCTGAATGACGAGGAAGATGATTCCGACGAACGCAATCTTTATGAGTGTGGCGATCAGCGCCGCCTTTGCCCAGACGCGCATCGCGGGCGTCTGCTTTTTGCCGAAGGCCCACATGCAAAGCAGCACGATATATATCACTATACCGGCGCAGGGGATCATGGGGATGCAAAGCCGCCACAGCCAGTCGACTACGGACATTTCACTTTCGGGAGCTTCGCCGTCTTCGTGCTCTTCCGCTTCAACGGCTTCGATTTCGGTTTCGGCTTCCTCCGCCGCTTTCAATACTTCGTCGCGTTCTTCCATGATCACTTGCGTTTATAGGTCGAAGTGACGCCGTCCTCGGTCAGTTTGAGCTCGTCGCCGTTGACCTCGAAGGTGTATTCGAGGGTGGTGTCGTATCCCATGATTTCGTAGGTGATCGTGAGACGGTCGCCGTCGACTTCGTAGGTGCCTTCGAAGTTCATGCCGAGCGCGCCGATGGTAACGTCGCCGTCATCGAACTCATAGGAGGAAAGACCGTATTCGTCTTCCCACTTGCCCTGAATGAGATCCTCGGGATCGTAAGTAGGCGTGTCGGGCGTGTCGCTGCCGCCCTTGCTGCCGCTCTTGAGCGTGAAGGTGACGGTGGCGCTGTCGCTGCCTTCCTGATAGAAAGCGAGACTGTTGCCGTCGCGCTTAAAGACGTAAGTGATGGAGTTGGCGCCTCTGTTGAGCGTAATCTTGTCTCCGCTGATGCTGTAGGTGAAGTCGTCGCCGTCGAGCGTGCCCTTGCCGCCGTCGAGGACCATCTCTTCGCCGTAATTGCTCAGCCAGGTGCCGTCAAGAGCACTGTTGCCCTTGAGGAAGCCGGGCCAGACGAAAAGCGCTATCGCCGTCAGACCGAGAAGCAGGATGATAACGATCGCGATAACGAGACCCTTCTTGCTCTTGGTGCCGGTGGCTGCGGGAGCGTAAGCGCCCTGCGGCTGATAGTAGCCCTGGGGCTGCTGATACTGCGGCTGCTGGGGATAACCCTGCGGCTGCTGATACTGGGGCTGCTGGTATTGCGGCTGCTGGTACTGTGGCTGCTGATACTGCGGCTGCTGTACCGGCTGCTGATACTGCGGCTGCTGTACCGGAGGTTGATACTGGGGCTGCTGATAGACCGGCTGCGGCTGCTGCGCGGGTTCGGGCATCGGGTTGCCGCAGCTCGTGCAGAACCTCGTGCCTTCCTCATTGGGAGCTCCGCAATTGGTGCAGAAATTTGCCATATGTTTATTTCTCCTTTCATGTTCGTATATTCTTAAAAAATCATATCATACCGTGATATTTATGTCAAGAAAAAGTTGCTCTGACGCCGCTTGAAATAATCGTTCCGGTATGTTATAATACCGTCGGGGTGAGGATATGCCTATCACGCAGAAAACGCTTGATTTTCTCGCCGAAAACCGCTTCCGCAACAGCAAGCAGTGGTACGACGAACACAAGAGCGAATACCTTGAATACGTCTTCGAGCCGCTTGCGGCGATTGTCTGCGACCTTTCGGAAACGATGAAGGCAATCGACGGCCGCATCGTCTGCGTGCCGAAGGTCGGCGGCAGCATTTCGCGCCTCCGCCGCGACACGCGCTACTCGAACGATAAGTCGCTTTACAGGCGGAATATATGGCTCTATTTCGGCAGGAAAGGGGACTCGCGCGTCGAGCACCCGGGGTTCTACGTCGATATATCGCCGGAGGGTATCGCTTACGGCTGCGGTTACTACCGGGCGGGCGCGGACGTCTGCGCCGCCGTGCGTGAAATGGCGCTCGCGGACGACCCCGCGTTCCTCGCCGCCGCGAAAGCGTACGAGGCGCAGTCGGTATTCGCTTTCGGCGGCGAAACGTATAAGAAGCCGCATTATCCCGACGAGCCGGAGCGCAAGCGGCTCTGGCTCGAAAAACGCAACTACAATTTCTTCGCCGTCGGCGGAAAGGAACTGCTTTTCTCGCCCGACCTGTCAAAGACGTTCGCGCGCGATTTTCCGCTGCTCGCGCCGGTCTACCGCTTTCTGCTGAAGGCGGAAACGCCGCCCGCCGCGCTCCACGCGAAGCGGCCCGAATTTGAGTTCTGAGGGGGATACTTATGGACATTCTCGAATTGATGGAAAAACGCCACTCGGTGCGGCGCTATCTCGATAAGCCGCTGCCGGAGGAGCTGCTTTCCGCGCTCCGCGCGGAGCTTGACGCGTGCAACGCGGAAAGCGGACTGCGCATTCAGCTTATCACGGACGAGCCGAAGGCGCTCGGCGGTTTCAAGGGCAAGATAAGCGCGTTCCGCAACGCCGTCAACTACTTCGCCATGGTCGGTCCGGAAGGACCCGCGCTTGACGAGAAATGCGGCTGGTACGGCGAGCGCCTCGTGCTGAAGGCGCAGGAGCTCGGACTGAATACCTGCTGGATCGCGGGCTCCTACGGCTCCAAATGCCGCGAATACACCGGCGAAGGCGAAGACCTGAGCTGCATAATAAGCGTCGGCTTCGGCGAAACGCAGGGGACTCCGCATAAGAACAAGCCGGAGGAGCCGCGCTTCGTCGTCGAAGGGGAGGCGCCGGAATGGTTCGAGCGCGGCAAACGCGCCGTCATGCTCGCGCCGACGGCGATTAATCAGCAGAAGTTCCGCTTTACCCTCCGCGGCGGCGAGGTCTTCGCGGAGGAGACCGGCGGGTTCTTTTCGAAGATCGACCTCGGCATAGTGAAATACCATTTCACCGCCGCTTCCGGCGTCGATTGCCGGCATTGGTAAATAATAAAAAAACACACGGGCTTCGGCTGCTGCCGAAGCCCGTGATTTTATATGCTTTTTTACGGCGTTCGTGAGAACATGCGGCTTATCCACGCGCGCAGCGGAGCGTTCCCCGGCTTTTTCAGCTGCGGATCGCTCTCGAAGGTCTGCTTCGCGGCGGCGAGTGTGTCGTAAAAGACGTTCATGTCGCGCTCGAGGTCTGCGATCTCGAACTCCGGCAGACCGTGCTGCCGTTTGCCGATGAGGTCGCCCGGTCCGCGCAGCTCGAGGTCCTTCTCGGCTATTTTGAAGCCGTCGGAGTTCTTCGCCATGAACTGCAGGCGCTCGGCGGCGGATTCCTGGTCGGAGATAAGCACGCAGAAGGAATCCCACTGCCCGCGCCCGATCCTTCCGCGGAGCTGATGGAGCTGCGAGAGACCGTAACGCTCGGCGTTTTCGATGACCATGACGCTGGCGTTCGGGACGTCGACGCCGACTTCGATGACGGTAGTCGAGATGAGTACCGATATCTTTCCCGCGGCGAAAGCGGCCATCGTCGCGTCCTTTTCGCGCGCCGGCATCTTGCCGTAGACGAGCCCGACGGAATAACCGCGGAAAACGCCCTGCGCCAACTGCTCGTAATACTGTTTCGCGGAGGCGGCGTCCAGCTCCTCGTTTTCCTCGACGAGCGGGCAGACGAGGTACGCCTGCCGTCCTTCGTCGACGTTTTTCTTGATGAAATTGAATATCCGCGAGCGGTATGTGCCGTCGACGGCGTAGGTCGATATTTTTCCTCTGCCCTTGGGCAAGCTGTCGAGCACGGAAATGTCGAGATCGCCGTACATTATCATCGCGAGGGTGCGCGGTATCGGCGTCGCGGACATTATGAGGACGTGCGGAGAGCGGCTTTTCGCCGCGAGTGCGGCGCGCTGGCGCACTCCGAAACGGTGCTGTTCGTCGGTAACCGCGAGCCCGAGCGAAGCGAAGGAGGTGTCGTCGGTTATGACGGCGTGGGTGCTGACGAGCATATCTATCGCGCCGTCGGCGAGCCGCGCCTTTATGTCGCGTTTCTTCGCCGCCGTCGTGCTTCCCGTCAGCAGCTCGACCGAAACGCCGAGCGGCTCGAAGAAGCGGGAGAGCGTCTTGAAATGCTGTGCCGCGAGTATCTCCGTCGGCGCCATAAGCACCGACTGGTAGCCGTTTTGCTTCGCGAAAAACATCGCCGCGGCGGCGACGGCGGTCTTGCCGCTGCCGACGTCGCCCTGGAGCAGACGCTGCATCGGGCGCGCGCCGCGCATATCGCCGGTTATCTCGGCGACGGCGCGCTTCTGCGCCTCCGTCAGCTCAAACGGGAGCGAACGCGTGAAAGGCGTTATATCGGCGTCGCCCATCGGAGCGCCGGTCAGCCCGCGGTTGCGTCCCTTTATCATCTGCAGCCCGAGCTGGAACAGGAAAAGCTCCTCAAAAACGAACCTGCGGCGCGCGACGGTAACGTCGTTGTAATCTTTCGGGAAGTGTATCGCGCGGTAGCATTTCGCGGCGTCGGCGAGTCCGTTTTCGGCGCGCACCTGCGCCGGCAGGACGTCGACGTCGGCGGCGTCCATCTCGTCGAGCACCTTTTTGACGCAGCCGGAGACGATGTTGTTCGTCAGCCCCGCGGTCAGGGAATAGACGGCGCGGAGCGAGCCCGCCTTGTTGACGGGATATATCTCCGGCGAAGACATCGTCAGCGCCCCGCGGTCGAACTCGATCCTGCCTTTGAAAAGGTATTCCTTGCCGCGTTCGAGGGCTTCGGCGGTGTATTTGCGGTTAAAAATGGTTATCTTTATCGCGCCGGTATCGTCGGCGGCGACGGCGTTGTAAACGGTGATATTGCGCGCGCTGCGGTTGCGCGTGAACTGCAGCGTCGCGGGAACGCGGACGCGCGCGCGTATCAGCGCGTCCTCGCCTTCGCGCAGCTCGGAGATGAACTTTATCTCGTTCAGATTCTCATAGGTGCGGGGAAAATGGCGCAGCAGGTCGAGCGCGGTGTTGACTCCGAGCTTCGCGAACTGTTTTGCCCGCGCTTCGCCGACTCCGCGTACCTGCCGTATAGGCATGTTCAGGTCGTATGACATGATCGCGCCCCTTTCCCTTTAATGTTTATATTATAACATACTATTTTTGAAAAGTCTATGTAATTTAGCAGATTGACAAGTCTATTTGCGTTTGTTATAATTACTGTGTATAAATAGGGGGAATAGGCATGTCGCTGAAAGGAAAGACAGTTTACATAACCGGCGCGTCCGGCGGAATCGGTTCCGCGCTCGCGAGGCGTTTTCACGCCGCGGGCTGCCGCGTCGCGCTCTTTTGGCATAACGACGGCTCTGCGCTCAATCTCGCTTCGGAGCTGGGCGAAGGCGCCGCGGCGTTCCGCTGCGACGTCGCGGACTGCGCCTCCGTCGGCGCCGCGTTTTCGGAAGCGGAAGCGGCGCTCGGCAGCGCCGATATCCTCGTCAACAACGCGGGAGTCGCGCTTTTCGGGCTGCTTCAGGACTGCTCGGACGCGGATTTCGACCGCGTCGCCGGCGTGAACCTGAAGGGCGTTTTCAACTGCTGCAAGCGCGCGCTGCCCGCGATGATCGCGGCGAAAAGCGGCGCGATAGTCAACGTCTCGTCGATGTGGGGCGTTTCCGGCGCCTCCTGCGAGGCGGTCTATTCCGCGACGAAGGCGGGCGTTATCGGTTTGACGAAAGCGCTCGCGAAGGAGGTCGCGCCGAGCGGCGTGACCGTCAACTGCGTCGCTCCCGGCGTCATCGACACGCCGATGAACGCGCACCTTTCGCCGGAGACGAAGGCGGAGCTCGCCGCGGAAACTCCGCTCGGGCGCATCGGAACGCCGGAGGAGGTCGCGGACGCGATCGCGTTCCTGGCGGATTCGTCCTTCATCACGGGGCAGACGCTTTCGGTCGACGGGGGATTCCTTTTGTAAGTAACGGGCGTTTCGCCCTTGATAAAAAACGGTTCTAAGGAGGGATGCGTGCCGGAAGATTTCCGCGCACGGCATACTATGATCGAAAAGAACGACCTTTTGAAACTGACCGTGGACGGCATCACGTCCGAAGGCAGCGGCGTCGCCCGCGCCGACGGGATAGCCGTATTCCTGCCGCTCGCGCTGCCGGGCGACAAGGTCGAGGCAAGGATCGTCAAGACCGCGAAAAACTGTCTTTACGGAAAGGTGGAGCGCGTCATAACGCCCTCGCCCGACCGCATAAAGCCGGACTGCCCGGTTTTCGGCAAGTGCGGCGGCTGCGTCTATCGCGACGCGGACTACGAAGCCGAGCTTCGCTATAAGCGGGATAAGCTCTCCGCGGCGCTCCGCCGTATCGGAGGCATAACCGTCGACGTGCCCGAGGTCATCGGCTGCGCCGAGGCGGACCGCTACAGAAACAAGCTCATGCTGCCCGTCGGCGTGGATTTCGACGGCTTCCCGCGCTGCGGCTTCTACGCGAAGCGGAGCCACCGCATCGTCCCGAGCGACGACTGCGCGCTGCATCCCGAGGTTTTCATGCGCATCGCGCATTTCACGTTTGATTATCTTATGGCGAAGGGCGTTTCCGCTTACGACGAGACCGTCGGCAGGGGAATGCTCTGCCACATCTATATCCGCCAGGCGCCGACGAGCGGGGAGATAATGCTCTGCATCGTCGTCAACGGCGAAAAGCTCGACTGCGGCGCGGAGTTCGCCGCCGAAGTCGTCGAGCGCTTCCCGGAGGTCAAGTCCGTCGTGATGAATATCAACCGCGCGGACGGCAACATCATTCTCGGCGCGAAGTGCGTTACACTCGCCGGCTCGGACTACATAAACGGCACGCTGCGCGGCGTGAACCTGCGCATTTCGCCGCTTTCCTTCTGCCAGGTCAACTCCGCGCAGACGGTGAAGCTTTACGATATCGCCGAGGAGTTCGCGGAACTGACGCCGGAAACGCGCCTGCTCGACCTTTACTGCGGCGCGGGACTGATAGGGCTTTCGATGGCGTCGAAGGTCAAGGAACTCATCGGCGTCGAGATCATTCCCGACGCTATCGAGGACGCGAAGTTCAACGCCGCCGCGAGCGGCATAACAAATGCCGAGTTCGTCTGCGGCGACTCGCCCGTCGTCGCGGAAAAGCTGCGCTGCGCGGGCAGGGAGCCCGACGTCGTCATTCTCGATCCGCCGCGCGCGGGCTGCGCTCCGGCGCTCGTCTACACCGCGACGGATATGAAGCCCGACCGCATCGTCTATATCTCATGCGACGTTGCGACGCAGGCGCGCGACCTGAAGCTCTTCGCCGAGCGCGGCTACAAGACGGTCAAGGTGCAGGGAGTGGATATGTTCCCGCGCACCGCACATGTCGAGACGGTTGTATTACTGACGCGATAGCGTCAGGTCGAGATAAATCCGCAAGCGGATTTTCGATATACGCTTCGCGTTCGATATACCCCTTCGGGGTTCGATATATCGCTTCGCGATAAGAATGCGGATTTCTCGACAGCTTGTTTGCGGAGCAAACATATCGAATGGGGCAAAGCCGCATATATCGAATTTGCGAAAGCAAATATATCGAATCGCCGTAAGGCGATATATCGACTCAGCCGGTGCGCCGAAGCAGTAAATAAAGGAGAATACAGAGAATGAAGGATAACAAAAACGAGCTTCGCGAAATGACTATTTCCTTTGCGCTTGACGTATCAGATGCTTGCGAAGGGATAATCGGTTGTAAATCATACGTTAATCAAGTCATACGTTCATCATCTTCGATTGGCGCAAATATCTACGAAGCCAAATACGCACAGAGCAGGGCGGACTTTATAAACAAACTTGAAATTGCATTGAAAGAGTGCTCGGAAACGGAGTATTGGCTTGAATTACTCCGCAGAAAAGAAGCGATATCATATGAGCGCTTTAAGGCATTAAACAAAACCCGCGGCACAATACAGCGCATACTGATTGCGTCAATCACCACAGCAAAGAAGAATGGCGAGTAAAGAAAGGATAAAGATTATGGGTTTTTATGATAATATAATCAAAGCAGTTTCCGACTATAACGTTACCGTTAATACGACAGAAGACGTGTTGACGATTGTGAATAATAATGGAAATGAACTGACGGTGTTTATGGAAGAGTATCTTACTCAAGATATGAAAGATCATTTCTATGAGTATATTGTTCGATTCTCTACACAGCATCGTCATTTCGAAGAGGATGAAGAAGCCGCGGTTATAGAGTATATCCTGTCTATCCTTGACGACAAGATCCTGCCGCTCGAATTCTTTTCCGGCGATAATCCCCGATTCGGAGGCGAAATCAAGCTTGATGATTTGAATAAACTGTCGGTTTCCTATTTGTCAAATGAATATGGGTACGCCGGAGATTATCTGCGGCAATTTGATTACGAGATACATTCATGGTCCGGTGAATACGACACCGGACGCAGACGAGTATCCGATTTGAGGGATTAGACGACGCTTCGCGCACCGCGCATGTCGAGACGGTTTCGCTGCTGACGAGAGTGTGACGGAGACAGTCAAATCGTAAAAGGAGAGTCGTCATGAAACGAATAATCGCTGCATTGCTGCTTGTTTGTATGCCGATATGCGTTTTGACCGGTTGCGGATCGCAGCCGTCGATTGAATATGACGCCAAAGCTCAGATAGTTTACGTTAAGGGAATTGATGACTACTCGGAGCTTTCGTTTCCGGATGAGATAAAAGACGCGCAGGCAGTGGACGTTGAAGGCGACGGGTTTAAGTTCCACGCCTATCTCGTCTTATTGCGGCAGTTGGGCGTGGACGAACAGACGGAATTGCCCGGTCTGATCGACAGAACGGCGAAAAGCATCAGCTTTATCCGGCAGTATCTGCGTGAAAACGCGGGGGCCGCGTATCCGTCCGAACTCGCGGAGCTTCCGGTCGTGATCAAGCTCGATAATTCTTATGATTATCAAACGGATGAGGAGCAGATCACGCTTAAGTATAACGAGATCGGGACACACAGAGAGTTTCTGTATCTGCTCGCCCTGATGAACAGCGACGCCGTCGGCTGGGAGCATCTCGGCTACGCGTGGTACGTCGGCACGTGTATCGATCCGTATACCGAGGTTATCGAGCAGTGGCCGGTCGTTCCGGAGCTCCCTTACTATAATCAGTGCATCGCCGGAGGCATCGATCCCGATAACGTTACCGCCGCGGATTATCGCACGTTTTACGACGCCTGCGCGCGGGTCAGCTTTGAAAAAGGTCTGACGCACTGGGGAAGCTACTGCGAAAGCTTACCGGTAACGGCGGAGCCCGACTTTTCGCGATTCAAAGACAAAGAAAAGGGAGATACCGTGCTGACGGCGTTCACGGCGGCGTCTTTCCTCGCCTGGCTGGACGAGGCGTACGGTTTTGAACAGCTCAGCTTGTTCTGCTTCGGGCAGAAGACCTTTGAAGAGGCGTTCGGCAAGAACTTCAGCGTCGCGTACAAAGAGTGGCGCATGTGGATAACGGAGACCTATCCCGCGGAATGACAGAACGAGAGCATAAAAGAAATCATTAAACTGACAAATCGTACTTGCGGAGAAATCTATGACAGTAAGATGCGTATGGGAGCATAACGGCGGCGACAGCATTCTTTATGCCGAAAACTTTATCGGGGCCTTTACGAGAGGGTCGTCGCGGGAAGAAGCCGTACTCAAAATGCCGGACGAAATACGGCGGTTTCAGCTCTGGAAGGGTGAAGCTCCCGTTGACGATCCCGAAATCGTGATCGTTCAGGAAAAGGCGTCCGAATTGCATATCAAAGACGCGGACAGCGACGTGCTGTTCGAATCTGAAGGGGCTCCGTTGAGCGCCGAAGAATACAGGTATCTGAAATCAACGGCGATGAAGTCCGCCGAGGACTTCCAAACGCTCTATGAAGCTTTCCCGGACAAAAACAGGAGCGCCAATCCGAAGCGCGAGACGTTTTACGGGGACGTGCCGCGCACCGCGGAGGAAATGTACCGGCATACTAAAAGCGTAAACGCCTACTATTTTTCCGAGGTCGGCGTTGACGCCGATAACGAGGGAACGATCGTATCATGCAGGGCGCGGGGCTTTGAGGCGCTCGAAGCCGTTCCCGGTTTTCTGTCGCTTCCGGCGGTGACCGGCAGCTATGACGAGCAATGGTCGGTAAGAAAAGTTCTGAGGCGTTTTATATGGCATGACAGGATCCACGCGAAAGCGATGTACAGAATGGGAGTATTGACTTTTGGGGCAGGTGTCATTCCCGATGTGTTCGGATTCACTCGATGATATGATCAAAAGAGCCGAAATTGAAGACGCCGGAGCTTCCACCTCGCCGTCGGATTCGAGGAAACGAACAGGATAATCTGTTTCAAGAAGGAATTATAAGACTTGTTTTTGCGGAGCGAGCCGCAGGACTGATTATACAAAGGAGCAAAACCATGGATAGAAACACAATGATGCAGACAATCGCCCGCGAGGCGAACGAAAAGGGCGCTTTCACCGGCGCGTGGCTGCTCGCGGAGAAGGGCGAGATAATTTCCAAAGGCGCCGTCGGTTTCCGCGACCCCGAGGATAAGCTCCCCGTGCGCGAAGACTGCGTCTTCGACCTCGCTTCGGTCAGCAAGCATTTCACCGCCTCCGCGGTAATGCTGCTGCGCCGCAGAGGCCTGCTCGACCTCGAGGACGATATAACGAAGTTCTTTCCCGATATCCCCTACGCGGGCGTGACCGTCCGCAACCTGCTGACGCACACGGGCGGAATGCCCGACTATATGCCGTGGGTGGATAAGCTCGCGAAGGAAGAAAACACGATCCCGGGCAACGACGTCGTCATCCGCTTTCTGAAGGAGAGCGGGGCGAAGCCGCGCTTCGCTCCGGGCGAAAAATACGAATACTGCAACACCGGCTACTGCGTGCTCGCGGAACTGGTCGAGAAGCTCTCGGGCGAGAAGTTCGAGGATTTCATGCGCGACAATATCTTCGAGCCCGCGGGAATGCACGCTACCCGCGTCCGCCATCCGCGCAGGGACGGCGTCGAGCCCGAGAACTGGGCGCGCCCCATGGTGCTGGAGGACGGCAGATACGTCCTGCCCGAGAACTCGAAAGCGAACAGCTTCATGACGCGGCTTGACGGCTCATCCGGCGACGGCTACGTCTATTCCAGCGTCCTCGACCTCTTCGCGTGGGACCGTGCACTGAAGGCGGGAACGGTGCTCACGAAAGAGGAGCAGGATATTATGTACGCCCCCGGCGTCAAGCTCCCGGGCGACGACGAGGGCGAAGTCGGCTACGGTTTCGGCTGGGTGGTGTTCGATTCGAAGAAGTACGGGCGCGTCCTCTCCCACAGCGGCGGCTGGCCCGGCGTTTCCACCTGGATCGGGCGCTATCTCGACGCGGACAGGGTGATGATCATTCTCAACTGCAGGGCGGTGGACGAGCACGGCGACGGTTCGTTCATGCGCGCCATGTCCGCGACCGCGAGGGGCGACGAGGTCAAGCCCGTCGCCTGCGTCGAGGATATCGAGGTCAAAGACCCCGATAAGAGCAAGTGGGAAAGCTGGTGCGGCAAATACGAGACGGACCCGGAAGACGACAGCGTCGACGAGGTCTTCCTGAAGGACGGCGAACTTTGGGCGAAGGTCGTGACGGATATGGGCTACGTCTATGATACGAAGCTTTATCCAATCGGCGAAAAAACCTTCACCTTCAAGGAATACGATACCGAGATCGAGTTCTGCGACGGCGGCTACGAATGCGACGGCGATACCGTCAAGAAGCTGTGATGCGGCTCAGACCTTTGAGGGAGGAACGGATATGCCTTATGAAGACGAGCAGGTCGTTGCCGAGTGGCTCGATAACCTGAAGCCCCTGAACGTCAGAGTGAAAAAGATGTTCGGCTGCTATTGCCTTTATTGCGACGGTCAGGCGGTCGGCTGGATTCACGACCGCGTTATGAGTCTGCGCGAGGTCGGGCTGGACTATCTGCCCGAAGACATAAAGCGCCCGTCCGAAGAAGATAAGATCCGGGAACTTGTCATACCACTCGATTACGTAAACGCCGATTGGCTTCCGAAAGCGGTGCAGGACACCGCCGATATAATAAAGCGAAACGTTTCGCATAAGATTTGAAACAGTATGATGATCATGAGCGGCGTTGAGCCGCTTTGACCGGAGGCATTATGAAATACCGGAAAACGATAAAACTTAAAGACGGCAGGGAATGCGTGCTCCGCAACGGAGTCGAGAGCGACGGACAGGCCGCTCTGGAGCTTTTCCTGCTCACTCACGAGCAAACGGACTGCCTGCTGACGTATTCCGACGAATTCACTATGACCGCGGAGCAGGAGGGCCGTCATCTTCAGGAGAAGACGGACAGCGTGACCGATATCGAGATAGTGGCCGAGGTGGACGGCGCTTTAGTCGGCATGGCGGGCATCGAAGCCGTCGGCAGCAAATACAAGGTCCGCCACAGAGCCGATTTCGGCATCAGCGTCGACCGGCGCTTCTGGAATCTCGGCATCGGCGGCGCCCTGACCGCCGCCTGCGTCGAATGCGCGGAAAAAGCGGGCTTCGAGCAGCTCGAGCTCAGCGCCGTCGCGGAAAACGATAGAGCGCTCGCGATGTACAAAAAAGCGGGCTTCGTCGAATACGGCAGGAACCCCCGCGGCATGAAGTCGCGGTTCACGGGCTATCAGGAGGTCGTGTATATGCGGCTTGAACTTCCGGGAAAACTCTGAGCCGTTCCATACGGACGAACGAATGCGGTTTCCCGGCGCCGGATACGGAGGAGTCACTGACATGAACGGAAAGAAAATAATAATAAAACTGCTCGCGATGCTTGCAGTCGCGGCGCTGCTCGTTTGCTGCTGCGCCTGTCAGCAGCAGGGCGAAATCAGCAGTGAGTCCGCGTCGTCCGCGTCGAGCGAACCGGAACCGGTAAGCGACTGGGACGCGGCGACGGTAAGATGGACGGCGGGCACCTTGCTTACGTTCGAGCTGCGCGTCAAGCCCGGCATCGGATACACTGCCGATCCGCAGGGCTATGACGGCTGCCTTTTCAAGACCGACGACGGAAATACCGTGAGTCTGCTGATACAGGGGCTCGATTACGAGGCGTCGTTTGACGATAT
>JAFZXI010000127.1 GCA_017616855.1 Clostridia bacterium
AGCGGCGGCGGAGGCGGCTCCGGCTCCGGCGAGGGCGTGGAGACGACCTCGGTCGATATGGAGGGCAAGCGCTTCTTCCGTCTGACCGCCGTCGACGAGAAGTATCAGTACTACGTGCCGCCGGAATACGACCGCAGCATGTCGCTCGAGCAGCTCTGCGAAGATATACGCAACTTCGCCTGCTTCAACTCGCGCCTGTTCTATGAAATCAAGACGATACGCCTGATGATCGCCGGTCTCGCTTCGACGAAGCTGATACTGCTGCAGGGTATTTCCGGTACAGGTAAGACCTCGTTGCCGTATATCATGGGCAAGTATTTCTGCAACGACGCGACCATCGCGTCGGTCCAGCCGTCCTGGCGCGACCGTACCGAGCTTTTCGGTTACTTCAACGAGTTCACCAAGAAGTTCAACGAGACGGAAGTCCTGCGCCGCATCTACGAGGCGAGCTATAACGACGACATCAACGTCATCATCCTCGACGAGATGAACATCGCCCGCGTTGAGTATTACTTCGCGGAGATGCTCTCCATTCTGGAAATGCCGAACGCGTCCGAATGGCGCATCGAGCTCGTTCCGTCCACCTGGCCGGGCGACCCGAACCACCTGCAGGACGGCAAACTCCAGATCCCGCAGAACGTCTGGTACATCGGTACCGCGAATAACGACGACTCGACCTTCGCCGTTTCGGATAAGGTCTACGACCGCGCGCTCGTCATAAACCTCGACAGCAAGGGCGTTCCGTTCGACGCGCCGGAGACCCACGCGAAGAACATCAGCTACTCCTACGTCGAGTCGCTTTACGACAAGGCGATCGCCGAGCACCCCGTCAGCGAGGAGATGCTCCAGAACATCAGCCACCTCGACCTTTACGTCATCGAGAAGTTCCGCGTTGCTTTCGGTAACCGTATCATCAAGCAGCTGCGCGTCTTCGTTCCCGTGTTCGTCGCCTGCGGCGGCACCGAGGTCGAGGGCATCGACTACATACTCGCGACCAAGGTCTTCCGTAAGTTCGAGGCGCTGAACCTTTCCCTCATCCGCGACGAGATCCGCGGCCTGATTTCCTATCTGGACAATCTGTTCGGAAAAGGCAATATGAAGGAATGCATTGACTACCTGCAGAGATTGCAGAAGATGTCATATTAAAAGCGTGTCTTTTCGGCGCTTTGCGGCTTGTCGCGCTCGATAGGCAACAGCCTAATCTTCGCGCTTTCCGCACCGCAAATCATCCGAAAATCCATCGCTTTTTGAAGTGGTTTTGAAGTGGTAATGGCTCCCCTGTGTAAGGGGAGCTGTCGCTGAAAGCGACTGAGGGGTTGTTCGCCTCGCGCGGCGAGGCAATAATTTCTACATATCAAAGCCCGCGCGAAGCGCGGATTTAGCCCACGCGCAGCGTGGATTTAGCCATCGAGCGACAGCGAGATGATTTAGCCCGAGCTTTGCTCGGATTTCGCTGTTTTTTCTTTTGAAAAAACTCTGAAAGGAGGATGCGTCTTGTCCGAAAAAGAAAAAACCCCTGTCAGTGAGCAGTTCGGCCGCGTATACGACGACGCGACCTTCTTTATCGATAACATGATGCAGGATTACGACGTTTTCCCGACGATCCTGAGCATGATGCGCGACGGAAACGCATCCATCGAGCTGAAAAAACGCTACATCCTCCGCGCGATTGACGAGACCTGGGTCAACGTCGTCGAAGACACCCTCCCCGCGCTCGACGTCATCATCCGCAACCCCTCGAAATACATCGAGGAGCGCGAGGAAGTCATGCCCATCGAGCTTTCGCGCAACATTTCCGTCCGCTCGCTGCAGCACCTTTCGCAGCACACCAACTACATCTCAAAGGTCGAGGGCGACAAGATCACCCCGACCAAGATCCTCAACGTCTTCCGCGAGGAGACGATGCAGACCTACGAAAACAAGTTCGTCAACACGCTGATAAACCGCCTTTTCGCCTTCGTCAACCGCCGCTACGAGATCGCCGCGAAGGCCGGCCAGGACGAAAAGACGACCTCGCTCGAGTTCAAAGAGGACTTCTATCACGGCGAGGCGCGCGTCAAGCTGAACTTCCGCATGGAGATCGCCGAGCCCGCGATGAGCGAGGAGGACCGCGTCGAGCGCAACTACACGCACACGACCGACCTCTGGCGCCGCGTCGTCAAGCTCAACGACATCGTCACGACCTACGCCAACTCCACCTTCGTGCAGGAAATGGGCAAGAGCTATATCCGCCCGCCCGTGATGCGCACGAACGCGATTTTGAAGAATAAGAATCTCCGCCAGTGCCTCGCGCTGTGGCAGTTCATCGAGAGCTACGACAACGCCGGCTACAGCATGCTCGTGCAGGAGGACCTCGAGAAGGTCGACGACGCTTACGTCAAGGAGCTTTATTCCACCCTCGCGCTGCAGTATCTTATCTTCAGATATAATATAAGGAACGAATTCGAGGCCGACGCCACCCTCGCCGACCGCATAAACGATGACGTTTACAATCCGCGCATCATCTCCGAGCTTTCCGATCCGGACAAGGACGAGTTCGACGTGCCCTCCGAGCCGGAGAAGGTGCCGCCGACGTCCGCCGCCGCGCGCTACGTGACGCTGACGCCGGAGGATATGCTTATGCTCCGCTCGCTCGACGTGGCGCTCGCCGCCGTCGATAAGATAACGGAGGAGGAAGAGGATATCCTCGACCATCCCTCGATTCCCGAGCCCGAACCCGCGCCCGAATACGTCGAGCCGGACGAAAAGGCGGAAGAAGAGGATGAGGCCTCCCCTGTGCAAGGGGAGGTGGCGCAGAGCGCCGGAGGGGTTGTGCAGGATAACGCGCAGTCCGCCTCCGAAGCCGACAACCCCTCAGTCTCGGACGGCGAACCGTCCTCGACAGCTCCCCTTGCACAGGGGAGCCCCCGCGAGCTCGCCGCGAAGCGTTTCAACGAGTTGCGCGATCGCGCGAACGGTTCTTACCGCCGCCGCCGTCAGCTCGGCCGCGAGCACCTTGCCGCGGGCGTGAGCCGCCGCCGCGAGGCGCTTGACCGTCTTGCCGAGCGCAGGAGGGGTTGAGCATGAAAAAGGAAGAGATCCCCGCCGCCGAAGACGAGGCGCCGGAGGCGCCCTTGGCTCCCTCTGAGGAGGGAGCTGTCGAGGACGGCGTGCCGTCCGAGACTGAGGGAGAGATAACGCCTCCCGCCGAAGGCGAGAAAACAGAAAGCGGCTGTGCCGCCGCCGAAGGCGAAAAAACAGAAAGCGGCTGTGCCGCCGCCGAAGACGGGGAAAGCGCCCCCGCCGCAAAGACGGCCAAACCCAAGCAAACGATACTCCGCCGCATAACCGGCATCGTCGGATACGCCGTCATCGGCGCGCTGATAATCATCATCGGTTTCGTATTCCTTTCCAACATGAAGGGCAAAGTCACCTTCATCTTCGGCAAGACGATGATGTGGGTGCGCACCGAGTCGATGGAGCCGACGATCCCCGCGCGGAGCTACATACTCGTCGAAAAGGTGACCGCCGGCGAAATCGAGGTCGGCGACGTCATCGTTTTCCGCTCGGACGACCCGACCCTGAACGGCGCCTATAACACCCACCGCGTCGAGGATATACTCGGCGCGAACGAGGAGTTCGTCACGAAAGGCGATAACAATCCCGGCAGGGACAGCTACACCGCCAAAGCCGACAAGATCGTCGGGCGTTATATCAGAAACATGCCCGTCATGACCGCTTTCGGACGCTTCATGTCCAAGAGCACGGGCATACTCATCACCTTCACCGTAATATTCGGAATCTTCCTTATTATATACGTCCCCGATATGATCCGCGCGTCGAAGCGCAGGGAAGAGGAAGCGGCGCGCATCGAGAAGGCGCGTATGGACGCCCTCGTCGCGCTCGAAATTGAGAAGCTCAAAGCCGCCGACGCCGCGAAAAAGGCGGAAGGCCTCCCCTGTGCAAGGGGAGGTGGAGCCGGCGATGAAATCGCCGACGACGGAGGGGTTGTGCAGGATAACGCGCAGCCCGACGCCGAAAATGAAAAAGAATAATCACTTATATACAGGAGGCGCAAACCCATGTTCAAAAAGATGAAGCTCAAGAAAGAGATCGAGCAGAGCAAGCAGAAAATAGCCGAGCTCGAGCAGAAGCGTGCCCGTTCCCAGGCGGCGCTCGTCGAAGCGATCCTGCTCAAGACCGAGCCGAAGGACGACGACGTCGACTTCTTCAATAAGTTCACCGAGCAGATTGAGGAAGAACGCCAGCATATGCACGATCTCATGAAGGAACTTGACGCGCTCAACAAATAACTAAAAGCGGTGATTTTCGGCGCTTTGCGGCTTGGCGACGGCAGGAGCCGTTTCCGTAGGGGCGATTATCAATCGCCCGCGCAGCGGAACGCCGCAAATAATCCGCCCCATCGCTTAATTCTGATTCTACCGCGAACGCACCGCGTTCGCTTTTTCCGGAGGTGACCCAGGCGTGAAAAAAGAAAAAGTCAAAAAAGCGCCCGCGGCCGCGTCCGGCGCGAAAGATAAGACCAGCTTCGGCAGCGGTCTGCTCATAACGCTCGTCGTCATTATTTCGATAGCGCTGGTCAGCAGCGGTCTGGTCATGGTCTTCACCTATTCGTCGCAGATCAACCAGGAGGCCGGCATCGTCGGCCTGCGCTACTCGGGCGAAATGGTCGACCACCTGCGCAAGGCGGTCGAAGCGTACGAAGCGAAGAGCGAGCAGATGGCGAAATACATCGCCGCCGGCGCCGCTCAGAGCGTGGAGGAGTTCGAGGTGCGCCTGCGCAACGTCGGCTCGCAGTACAATACCGAAAACCTGCGCCTGCGCTACTTCAAGGACGGCCAGGAATACTACGTCAGCGGCTCGAAGTTCAACATGGAGAAGGAATCGAAATCCGTGCTCGATCTCGCGCGCCGCAGAGTCACCGCCTGCGCCGGCATCGTTTCGGATACCGAGATAAACCCCAACGGCGTCGCGTTCTGCGTCGGTGTCGATAACTGCGAATATGCGGACGTCATCGTCTTCTTCTATTTCCCGGTGTTCGACGTCGTCGCGTTCCCGCCCGAATCGCTGAACGAAGAGATATTCGCAGATTCGCGCATAACCTGCGTCTGCTCCGGCGAGGGCGAGATAATCAACATCCTCGCGCAGACCGATATGGGCCTGATGGAGCATAACAACATCTATGAGGAAGTCCGCCCGCTGATAAACGACAAGTCGGTCGTCGACGGAATGAAGTCCGCGGTCTACGCCTCCACCTCGCAGGTGTTCCAGACCGAGATATCCAACGAGAACCACATCATCTGCGTCAGTTCGCTTACGGCGACGGGCGCCGCGCCCTTCGCGGTCGTCTCCGTCTACCGTTCCGAAGACCTCCACGGCACCGGCTACACGACGGTCCGCACGGTCCTGAGCGTCATCATGATATTCGCGGCGCTGCTGCTGATTCTGGTCGCGACGAACATCATCGGCCGCGTCCGCGCGCGCCGTCAGCTCGCGATGATGCACGATTACGACGAGGTCCTCGACTGCCCGACGCGCATCAAGTTCGAGCGCACCGCGGCGGATATCCTTAACAGAAACAAGGCGACCGCCTTCGCCGTCGTCACGATAAACATGAAGCACTTCAACTACATTTCCGACCACCTCGGCGCGGAATCGGTCACGCAGATACTGCTGTATTTGAAGCTGCTTTACAGCCGCATGGTCCAGCTCGACGAGACCTACGGTTACATGGGCGAGGGACGCTTCGTCCTGCTGCTCCACTACCGCGATTTCAAATCGATCGAGGATAAGCTGAAGAACGTTTCGCAGCTCGCCTCGGCGTATAATACGCGCCTGCCCACCGGCTACCACATCACGCTTTACGGCGGCGTCTACCAGACGACAAACGGCATCGTCAGCGACATCGGAAAAATGATCGACCTCGCCGTCGACGCCGAGGGCTCGCTGAACTTCCCCTGTGACTTCGGCTCCTTCCGTATCTACAACGACAAGATCCACGCGTCGCACGCGCAGTCGGAATACATCGAAGTCCATATGGAAAGCGCGCTCCGCAACAAGGAGTTCCAGATATTCTATCAGCCGAAGCTGAACATCGCCGGCGACCGTCCGGACGGATGCGAAGCGCTCGTCCGCTGGTACAATCCCGAAAAGGACGACTACATGCAGCCGGGCGTCTTCATTCCGCTGTTCGAGGCGAACCGCTTCATCGTCAAGCTCGACCGCTACGTTTACGAGCAGGTCTGCGAATACATCGAGGAAGCGGCGTCCCGCGGCCAGACGCTTTATCCCGTCTCCGTCAACGTCTCGCGTATCTCCGCGATGGAGGGCGATTTCCTTTCCTACTATATCAATATCAAGCATAAGCACAACATAGCCGACGGCTTCCTGACGCTCGAGTTCACCGAGTCCTTCGCCTACGAGGACTACGATATGCTCCGCGAGATAGTCAACACTTTGCACAAGAACGGCTTTAAGTGCTCGATCGACGACTTCGGAACCGGCTATTCGTCTTACAGTATCCTGAAGGAGCTGCCGATGGACGAGATCAAGCTCGACCGCTTCTTCCTCGGCGAAGGCCTCTCCCGCGACCGCGACCTGAAGGTCCTCACGAGCGTTATCAACGTCGCCCGCGAGCTGAACATGAAGGTCACGCAGGAGGGCGTCGAGACGATGGACCAGCTCGAGATGCTCCGCAAACTCGGCTGCCACGTCATTCAGGGTTACCACTACTCGCGCCCGCTGCGCCTGAGCGACTATATCGAGTTTATCGAGCGCAAGACGCATAACGTCGAGTTCGTCACCCGCGGACGTGAATAAGCGTGTCTTTTCGGTCCTTTTCGCCGCCTCGTCCTCGGCAGGCAATAGCCTGGCCGTCGTCCTGCGGCGACGAAAATCACCCAAAAATCCATCGCTTATTACTGCAAATATATAAGCAAATGCAGACCTCCCTCAAATAAGGGAGGTCTGACCACGCAAAACCATACACACGGGAGGAAACTAAAATGAAAAAACTCATCGCGCTGCTGCTCGCGGCACTGATGCTGCTTGCGTTCGCCGCCTGCGGTTCCGAAAACGAACAGCCCGCGTCCGGCGTTGAAGACTCCGGCTCGATCGACGGCTCCGGCGAGGGCGGCGGCGAATCGCAGTCCGAGGAGCGCCAGGCGCCGACTCCGTCCAACGAAGGCGCCGCCTATAAGCTGCTCGACCTGCAGTTCTATCTGCCGACGGCGTATATCCCGTCGCAGGCGAACACCGAGACCGGCAACCAGCGCTACTACACCGTCGAGGACGGCGGCGTCGGCTCCGGCACGGTCATCACCGTGATGTATCACGACGTTTACGACGGCTTCAACCTCGAGGACTACGCGAAGAATCAGTCCCTCGCGTCCATCAGCCGCACGGCGATGTACTCCAACGGCTTCAACCGCGCGGAGTGGTACACGGGCGAGTGGGCGACCGGCAGCTTCGACACGTATTACTTTGTCGGCGCGAGTGAAAAGTATATCTATGAAATCAAAATCGAGCGCGGCGACGATAACTTCCTCCCCGCGATCGAAATGCTGAAAGAAACGGTATTTTTTGGATAAGAAAAAAGCGCGCCTGCGGCGCGCATGATTTGCCTCGCTATGCTCGGCATGATTTGCGCCTTCGGCGCATGAATTGGCTTCGCCGTGATTTGCCGCCAAAGGCGGCGTGAAGGAAAAAACCGCTTCCCGATCGGGAAGCGGTTTTTTCCTTCACGCCGCCTTTGGCGGCAAATCACGGCGAAGCCAATTCATGCGCCGAAG
>JAFZXI010000128.1 GCA_017616855.1 Clostridia bacterium
CGCATTTCCTTAATGCCGCCTCCGGCGGCAAATCATGATCGCGCAGCGATCAATTCATGAACGCGGAGCGTTCAAATCACGCGAGCCGTCCGGCGAGCAAATCACGCGAACCCTTCAGGGCGAGCAACGTAATGCGGATTATGTTGTTTTCGCATACAAAAAAAGCGGCATACGCCGCGAGAATTCTTATATATATATTAATAAAAATAATTTGCCCGAAATCTTAAAAAACACTTGCAATTATATAAGCAGTATGTTATAATAAACTCCCAATGTAATAGGGCGAACGTAAAAAGGCAAAACCGGAGCAATCCGGTGACGCAAAGCTACAGGGGCTCGAATCGAGTCAGCCAGCTGCTGTTTTTCGGCAGTTGGCTTTTTTTATGCAGCGGGGGAGAGCTCCCTCCCAGAGGGAGCCAAGGCCGCCTTCGGCGGCGCGGGCGATTGATAATCGCCCCTACGGAAGCGGCTCCCGCCGCCGCGGCGCATACAATATCACGGAAAGGAAGTGAGTATCATGGCGCGTATGGAAATGACCGCGAAGGAAAAACGCCTCAGGCGCAGACTCATATCGATCATCATCGAAGGCGTGGTCGTCCTCGGCGTGATACTCGTCTTCTTCAACAAGGCGTTCGGCTGGTTCGCGAGCAACAACGAAGTCGGCGCGAGCGGCATGTCCGTCTCCGCCTACAACGACGACGTCGAAGCCGACTATTTCTCCTATATCTACACGCAGAAGACCGCTACCGCGACCGCGGTCAACAGCATCGCCGACGTGCAGGTCCCGCAATACGACCTGATATTCCTCCAGCGAAACCGCTACACGCCCGCGGTCATCCGCGCCGTCTTCACCGGCGAGCACGACCTCGCCGAGAGCGGCAACATCACCTTCACCATAACGCGCAACACCGCGAATCCGCTTTCCGTCTCGGGCGCGAGCGTGCTGAACCCGTCGACGTCGGACCACCTCTCCAACACGTTCACGAGTCTGATGCGTCTGACCGCCGTCAAGGGCGCGTCGGTCTACGACGCCGATCCGAAAGAACTCTATCTCAACCTCGACGAACTGCAATACGGCGCGACTCCGGACGACACGCTCTACGAGGTCGTCAAGGATATGACCGGCAACACGGCTGTGAGCAAGACCTTCGTGACCAAGACCGGCTCGGGACAGAGCGCCACGTATACGAAGGCGAATTCGATTGAGCTTTCCATCGACTACACCGCCGCCGACTGGAACGGCGACGAGCTGAATATATACATCTACATCACCTACGATAAGACGCTGATGGAGGATTACAGGAGTTACGACGCGTCGCTCAGCGGAGACATCACGAGCGTCGGCCAGGTCATACAGCTCTCGAACGATATGCTCTCCATCACCGCGTCGCACAGCTGAGGCGCGGCGCGAAGGTAAGACGCCGCCGCGCACAACAAAAACATCACGGAAAGGAAGTGACGAAGCTTGATGAAAAAACGACTTGCCGCAAGATTTCTGCTGCTTGTGTTTCTCGCGTCGCTGACGGCCCTGGCGCTGTCGGTGGCTTTCGCGTGGTTCAGCAACACGCTCGAATCGGGCTTCGGCGCGACTTCCTACGTCCACAAGTCCTATTTCGAGAGCGGCGACGGCACCTCGACGCTGCGCTACAATACCGGCTACGACGCCGGCGGCAACTCCCTCGGCAGCGACGACGGCGTAACGAGCGAAGTCGGCTGCGCTTTCGAGATCAGATACCCGCTGCAGCTTTACTATTTCGCGTGGCTGCAGAACCTCGGCTACTTCAACACGCCGGACGAAACCACCGGCGAGATAGCGCAGGTGCATTTCTACATTTCCGCCGACCTCGATATGAGCGACTACGTCCTGCCGCCTATCGGCACCGCGGAATACCCCTTCCTCGGCACCATCGACGGCAACGGCCACACGATAACCAACCTGCATATCATCAACGAAGAGAGCGAACTGACCGACGTTCCCGATTCCGCGGAAGAAGACGCGATAAATCCGCAGATCGTCGGCTTCTTCGGCGTCGTCGGCGAGTATAACGGCTCCGGCGTCGCGAGCGACGGCACCGCCTCGGTGTCGAATATGATCCTCAACGGCGTCAATATCGAGACGAGCGACCCGACGGACGGCGAATCCCTGATCGGCGTCGCCGCCGGCTACGTCAACGGCGTGATGAGCGGCGTCGCGGTCGCGAACTCCACCGTGACGGTCGCGAGCGGCGTCGCCGCGCTCGGCGTGGCGTCCTCCGTCAGCGGCGGCGGCACGTCGAACCTTTCCGATTACGGGCTCGTCGGCTACTGCACCGAGCCGTATATGCTCGACCTCAACGTCACGAAGGTCTCCCTCGCCGCCCCCGTCGAGACCCAGAACGTCATCTATAAGAACCTCCAGAACGAGGGCCCCGGCTTCGGCGGAAGCATCAACATGGATAACCTGTTCACGCGTCTGACGAACGTCAGGTCGAGCCTTTCCTCGAGGCCGACGACCGCGTACCCGACCGCGCAGACCGTCGTCCGTAATGAAAACGGAGTCGAGGTCAGCCGCGTCACCACCGCGACGACTACACCGAGTACAGACAGACGCTACTACGCCTCCGACGGCTCGGGTATGTATTACTACTACAACACGAATAGCAGCTGGCTTTATATGTATCAAGAGACGATGACCGTTACAAACATCTCCTATACCGGCGAAGTGAAGAACGGTTATACCATTTCCGACGGCACGCGCTACCTGAACCTCAACGCGAACGCGAACGGCGTAACGACTACCGGCGACGCGACCGCCTGGGTGTTTGAAAACGGCAGGATCTACGCCTATTCCGAGGTCGACGGGCAGCCGCACTACCTCAACGGCAACGGCTCGCTGACCGTTTCCACCACCGCGTCCACCACGAACTGGACCTGGACGAACAATCATTTCTCCTGCACCTATAACAACGTCACCTATTGCCTCAGATACAACAACGGCTGGGAAGTCGCCGAGGAATATTACTACGTCATCACCGACGGCAACGGAAACTATTTGACGGTTACCGGCACGACCAGTAGTTACGGAACCACTACTGCAACACTCGGCAATACGACGAATCTGTCGAATGCGTCACACTGGACCTTCTCGACTACTACTAACGGGTATCCGACAGGTACTATTTCGACGACTTATAACAGCCAGACGGTTTATCTGAGATATGACAACGGTCTGACCGCTACGTCCAGCACGTATAACCGCACGACGTGGTCGAACAACGGCACGAGCATTTATCCCTCCAACAACACCAGCTACTACCTTAAGTTCGACGGCACGAACTGGGTCGTCGCCGCGCGCGGCACTTATTACGCTATCCGCAGCGGCAGCAACTATCTCAACATCACCGCCGTCAACGGCAACACCGCGACGCTCGGCACCGGAACGAGCATAGCGAACGTGTCCAGCGCAAACGGACATACGCTCTGGACGTTCTCGACTACGGGAACGAATCCGAGCGGAACGATCTCCGCTACGGTCGGTTCAACGACCTATTATCTGCGCGACGATAACGGAACGCTGACCGCGACGACGGCAAACAACCCGACCTCGTGGTCGAACAGCAGCGGCGCGATTAGTTACAACGGCGACTATATCAGACTGATCAACGGCGAATGGACGCTGAAAACCTATCCTATTTACGCGATCCGCAACGCGACTAACGGCAACTACTACCTCAACCTGACCGGCGCCGGCACTATCGGCACCGGCAACAGCGTCGCGGACGAATCCACTTCCAACCATACCTACTGGTCTTTCTCGGATACTTCAGGCACCTATCCGGCAGGCACGATTTCCGCGACCTATAACGGCGTGACCTATTATCTCTATAATAACAACGGTGCGCCGGGTGTCACCACTGACGCCGCGAGCGCTTCCGAGTGGACGAGCGACGGGACGCATATCTACACCGGCAGCTATTACCTGAATTACAGCAACGGCGCGTGGATCCTCAGCACGGTAGGCAACACGATCAGCAGCGGCAACTATTACCTTAACCTGACCGGAGCGGGCACTATCGGCACCGGTAACAGCGTCGCGACGATCACCTATACGAACCCGAGCCGCACCGGATGGGTATTTACCGAAAGCGGCGGTAACGTGACGATCTCCGCGACCTATAACGGCACGACCTATTATCTGTATTACTATACCCAGAACGGCAACCGCGTCCTCGGAGTAACGAATAACGCGAACTCGGCGACCGCATGGGAATACGACGGAACGAATATCCACGTCGGCGACTATTACGTTAACTATAACAACGGATGGAAGCTGACGGAGTCCGTACAGACTTTGATAGGATATACGATAAGCGACGGAAGCGGTCATTACCTTAATGCAACGAGTACGAGCGCCGTGGGGAATGGTACCGCTTCGACGAGTTTTACCAATGACGGAAACGGTCACACCGTATGGAATTTCAGCGGCGATTTCAGCGGTACAATATCAACGAAGTATACTGACAATACTAGTTATTATTTCCGATATTACAGGCAGAGTTTAAGTCTTTCAACAACCTCGTCAACCTGGACTAATCCAAATAATGCAAACGTTTTACGCGTTCAAGGAACTTCGAATTCTTATTATTTGAGATATAATAACGGTTGGAGCGTTGTGAATGTGAACAGCGGAAACGGCACGACGCTTACGTTTACCCCCGTTTACAGCGGTTCCGGCGCATCGCCGCTCACGATAACGGCGGGAACGACGCCTAACGCCTACGTTTCCGCGGGAACGACGCCGACGCTGACTGTTACCTCCGAGACCGAGCCTGCGCCGTATACGCAGGCCGAACGCATAAGCAGTGCGCAGATCCTTACCCGCGCTGACGCCACAGTGCCGGTTATGCGCAACGACGGAACGACGACCGAGAATTCGAGCTACGCATCCGCATTCCCGATCAACGTCTACACCACTTCGCCCTATGCCGCGAACCCCGATACAAACACCGGATACATCGTCGCCGGCGGTTACTCCGCCGCGTCGAGCAGCGGCCGAGGCGATATCCGCGTTTCGCAGTACGGAATGCCGTATATTTTCAGGGCTTTGTCAACAAATACTTCCAGACCGAATTCTCTGACTTATAACGATTCGCGTCTCGAAGTAATTACCGGAATGTCAAATGGTACTTATACCGGTTGGTATCGCGTTTCCGATGATTATAACAAAAACAATACCACGGTTAACTCAAGCGTTTCCGGCGTTGCCGCAGATTCGAGAAAAATCAATTACAAAACCCTCGGTCTTAAGCGTTACGAAGACGCGAGAGCGTCGATGAGTTCGAGCTTTACCAATTCGAGCAACATCTACGGTTTGCACTTCATGGACGCAGCGATCGATATAGATAATATTGTCACTCTGCCGAAGGCGTATATCGAAGGCGAGGAGTATACGAATTACCCCGTTCCGAACGATTCCATCGACTTCAACGTCAAGCGCCGCGGCTTCATCACCGTTTTCGCGGGAACCTATTACGGCGGTAACACTTCGTTCTTCTCGCTGCATCAGATATCGCGTTACAAAGCCGATGATCCGGAAGTTCTTGCGGGAACGAAAAAAACCAACGATCTCAAGGAGATAAAAGAGATCTCGCAGATCTATAAGCCGCTCGTCGGCGACGACTTCATCTATAAGTACACCGACGGAACCTATTCGGACGGCAAATCCGCCTCCGACTGCGGCACCATCGCGTTCGACATGGTTTATATGACGAACCCCGGCAGCGCCATGGTCGAGAACGCCGTCTACTACTTCGAGATCCCGGTCAACGGCGGCGAGTTCGCGCTCGGTTCCGTTCCCGGCAAGGACGGCGCCTACCTCTTCTACCTCGACATCGCCGCGAACGGCGGTCAGGCGGAGGATAAGGACCGCGTCACGATCTCCGAACGCTTCACCGAGCAGAATTACGACGTGACGCTGCCCGCCGGCGTCCAGCTCATCGACGAAAACGGCGCCTACGACGCGCAGCGTCCTTACGAGACCGTCACCGTCGCCCTCGCGGACGGTTATAACGGCGCCTACACCTTCACCCGCACGGGCAGCGTTTTCACCTACAACGCCGCGGCGAATACCGAGCTGACCTATATCGGCGGCGCGCTGACCGCGTCGAACGGGCAGGGGACGACGGTGAATTACTACCCGAACGGCTATACGGTCACGACGGTCGAAAATATCACCGATACCGGCAGAACTACCAATCTCGTGGAAAAGATGCGCATCGAGACGGTCGACGCCTACGATGAGCAGGGCGCTTTCGAGTCGCGCACCGTAACGGTATACACCGGCGTCGATATCACCGACAATCCCGCCGACTTCGTCGAGATTGTCAGCTTCACCTACGATCCGAGCACGCACGCGAACATGAAGACGCGCGTCGTCCGCGCCGCGTCCTCCGGCGGTTTCAATATCGTCTTCGATCAGCAGATGGTCCTCACCGCGACCGTGACGAACGAGAACGTCCACGTCAACTTCGGCGATAACACCTCGAACTATATGCAGACCGTGACCGCGGCGGATTCGCCCGCTTCTCTGACGCTCAGATCAGAAACCGTGATCAATATGACTAATGACGAACCCGAACAGGTCTATTATACCGCCGTCATCGGGCCGGATATCGCCGCGTATTACTCCTACGTCGAGGGCGGCGACGGCGTCGAGCGCGACACGGCGCCGACGCTGACGACCACCGTCGGCAACGAAACGACCGCCTACATCCCCGCGGGCACGGCGAACGCGACGCAGTCGCTGAATTACAGTATCACGCTCACGTCCTCGAGCGAGATACTGGTCTACGCGACGCAGCTTATCAATACCTACGGCGGCACGACCTACGTCGAGAACAGCGGCGGGACCGCCGCGCAGTCCGCGACCTTCACCGTCAACTCCGAGAATACGCCCGCCGTCGTCACCGTCAACGGCACCGCGCTCGAAAAGAACGTGCCGAAGGAGATCGTCATCGCGGCGCCGCAGCAGTCGACGCCTTAGCGCTCGGGCGCTTCCGTAAGCAAGAAACCGACCTGTTCGCGCAATCCGAAACCGCTTCCCCGGGGGAGCGGTTTCGTTTCTTCTGCGTTGCTTTTTCAGGATTTGCGCCGCGTTTTTTCACTTTTTCCGTCCGAAAAAGGCGGATTTTCGCTTAAAACAGGGCAAAATCGTTGAAAACTGTGAGAAAAATATGCATTTTTTCAAACTTTTCTCTTTACAAAATCCTATATATATATTATAATTACAATACGCATATTGTCTAATAGAGTATAATGCTCGCATTGCGCGAGCAGGGAAATCGCCGATTTCATCGGCGGCTAAATCGCCTCGGCGACGCCTCGGCGGCTAAATCCAAGCAGAGCTTGGGCTAAATCCGCGGCGGTGCCGCGGGCTAAATCCAAGCAGAACTTGGGCTAAATCCATTCCTTCGGAATGGGCTAAATCCGCGGCGGTGCCGCGGGCTTTAAAAAGCGAGGCCGCGATGGCAGAGAGCATATTACTTAAAAATGCGAAGGCGTTTGCTGTTGAGATTGTAAAGCTTTGCAAAAGCGTTTCAGCAGAAAAAAACGAATACGTCCTTACGAAACAACTCTTACGTTCGGGTACTTCCATCGGCGCGAACATACACGAATCCAAATACGCGCAGGGAACAGCCGATTTCATATCAAAGATGCAGATCGCTCTCAAAGAGTGTTACGAAACAGAATACTGGCTCGAGCTTCTCGAAAGCACGGACTATATATCACCGGAAACCTGCATGAAGACGAAACACGTTTGCGGGGAGATACGCAGAATGCTGATTTCTTCGATAAACACTTCAAAAGAAAAACTCGGCGAAGCCGAAAAAACAGCCCGGCGAAGCCGGATTTAGCCCGCGCGGGGCGCGGATTTAGCCGGCGCGCAGCGCCGATTTAGCCCGTTCCGCAGGAACGGATTTAGCTGTAAGGATTTGGGCCTTCCAAATCCGCACAAGCCGATATTCACCCGCACTTGCGGAGAATATACATAAACACCAACCAAACAAACCAAATCCTTACACGAAAGGAAGTTAATTATGCCTAGTGAAAAGAAAGCAGAAACAAGCACTGCCAAGAAAGTCCTGCGCATCGTCGGAAACGTCCTTATATGGATATTCATCATTTTCGCCGCGCTGGTAACGGTGCTTGCGTTCGCCGCGCAGTCGAGTTCCGACGGTATCCCGTCGATCGCCGGCCGCGCCGTGCTGACCGTTCAGACCGACTCGATGTCGCGTTCCGCCGAAGAAGAAGGCAAGATTACGCTTCAGGAGGGTTGGGAACGCGGCTTCAACGCCGGCGACATCATCATCGGCAAGAAGCTCACCACCGATGAGATGAAGTCCCTCAAGGTCGGCGACGTCATCACCTTCAAGACGACTCTCGCCGGCACCAATCAGGAGGGTCTGAACTCCCACCGTATCGTCGAGGTACAGGGCAGCGGCGATTCCGTCGTCTACGTCACCCGCGGCGATAACAACCTCGGCGAGGATACCGAACCCGTCGGCTGGGAAAAGGTAATCTGTGTTTACACCGGTACCCGTCTGCCCGGTCTCGGCAAGGTGCTGGATTTCCTGCAGACCTCCACGGGCTTCCTGGTCGTCATCGTCATTCCGCTCGTGCTCTTCTTCATCTATGAGCTGATCGTCTTCATCCGCAAGTTCCTGAAGGTCAAGAACGCCGGCAAGAAGCAGATCACCGCCGCCGATGAGGAGGCCATCAAGCAGAAGGCGATCGAGGAGTACCTCAAGGCGCAGAAGGCCGAAGCCGACGCCGCCGAAGACGTCAAGGAAAAGGCGGAAGAGGTCAAGGCGGAAGCCGAAGCCGTTGAAGAGAAGGCCGTTGAAGTCGCCGCCGAAGCGGAAGTCATCGCCGAAGAGGCCGAAGCCGTCGTCGAAGACGCCGCCGAGGAAGTCGAGAAGAAGGTCGAGGAGTAAAAACGGCTCGCTCTGCTCGCGTGATTTGCGCGCGTGGCGCGCGTGATTTGTCGCGCTTTGCGCGACGTGTTTGTTCAAATTGCCGCAGGCAATTTGTTCCTTCATGCAAGCGCGAGGCGCTTGCAAATCATGATCGCGCAGCGATCAAATCACGACGGCTTTGCCGTCAAATCATGCATGCGCAGCATGCAAATCATTCTAATAATCGTTAAGTTTAACATTTTTTCATCACGTTCCTGCGTGCGTACGGCGCGCGGGCGTGATAAACACACTTTTTCACTATAATTCGGCATATAATATACGTATTTTTTCTATTGTAAAGGTTGTTGATTCATGGACGCATTTATGAATTGGTTCTTTGCCTTCATGACCACGATCCTCGGGGGACTGTGGAACGGCATTTCGAGCATGTTCCTTGCCATTTTCCAGTTCTTCAACTTCCCGAAGCTGTTCGACCAGCTCGCCCAGTATAAAGGCGACTTCAACGTGCTCGGGTGGATCCTGTGTATCCTGACGGTAATACTTACATACGGCATACTGTTCGCGATCTTCTTCCTGATTTTCATCGGTATCCGTAAATATCTGCGTTTCCGCAAGACGCTCGTCGGCAACGAGGACCTCCTCGAAGAAATCGCCGACCTGCACCGCGACGTCGTAAAGCTGACCGCCGAGAAGGAGCGCATCCTTTCGATGAAGCTCGACCCGACCGGCGTCACCTACGAGGAGATCCGCGCGCTTATCGAGGGTTCGCCCGAAGCGGCCGCGGGCACCGCGGGCGCCGTCAGCGGCGGCGGAGGCGGCTCCGGCTC
>JAFZXI010000013.1 GCA_017616855.1 Clostridia bacterium
ATAAGTCCGAGCGCGTCAAGCCGCACGACTGCGCGTTCTATATCGCGAAGATAGTCGACGCGGAATAGAAGATGATATGATAAAACCGCCTCACGATTGTGAGGCGGTTTTTTGCTGCGGTTTTGCGCGTGAATGCGCGGGGTTCTTGGCTCCCTCTGAGGAGGGAGGCAAGCCGCACGGCTGCGCCTTTACGCAATAGGCTCAAAATCGGCGGCGCCGTGCTTGCACAGCGGGCAAATGAAATCTTCGGGCAGCTCGTCGCCTTCGTAAACGTAGCCGCAGATCTTGCAGACGAAGCCCTTTTTGCCCTCCGTCTGCGGCTTCGGCTTGACGTTGTTCTGATAGTAGGTATAGGTCATGGTCTCCTTATCCGAGATGACGCGCGCCTCGGTTATCGAGCAGATGAACATGCCGTGGGTATCGAGGTCGAGATAGTCCTCCACCTTCAGCGACATGAAAGAGTTGATATACTTCGGCAGGAACGCAAGCCCGTTATCCGAGCGCAGCGGCGCGAAGTCCGCGAACTTGTCGACGTTTCTGCCGCTTTGGAAGCCGAAGTTCTCAAAGACGCTGAAGGGCGCTTCGGTCGAGAGGCAGTTGACGTTCATGACGCCGGTCTGCTTTATGACGTGGTGGGAATAATTCTGCTTGTTGATAGTGACGGCGACGCGGTTCGGCGCGCTCGTCACCTGCGTGACGGCGTTGACGATGAGGCCGTTATCCTTCCTGCCGTCGTTGGAGGTCACGACGTAGAGCCCGTAGCCGATGTTGAACAGCGCGGAAAGGTCGTTTTTGTTCGCGGTCTCGTCGTGCTGCGCGAGGTAGTCGCGGCAGAGCTCCTGCGCGAGCGTTTCGAGCTGTTCCTTGCTCGTTTCGTTCAGCGCGGAGGTGATCTTGACGGTCGTATCCGCGAAGGTCAGGTTCTTGCAGCCCTCGAGCATGCCGCGCATCGTCTTCGCCGCGAGGGGCGCCCAGCTTCCGTTTTCGATGAGCGCGACGGTGCGGTTTTGGAAGTTGCGCTCGGTCAGGTGGGTGATGAATTCGCGCATGAAGGGGAAAATATCCGCGTTGTAGGTCGTCGTCGCGAGGACGATGCGGCCGTAGCGGAAGGCATCTTCCACCGCTTCCGCCATGTCGTCGCGGGCGAGGTCGTGGATAGCGACCTTCGGGCAGCCCTTCGCCTTCAGCTTTTCGGCGAGGAGCTCCACCGCCTGCTTCGTGTGACCGTAGACGGAAGTGTAGGCGATGACGATGCCTTCGCTCTCCACGCCGTAGGACGACCAGATATTATAAAGATTGAGATAATAGCCGAGGTTTTCGGTCAGGATCGGGCCGTGCAGCGGGCAGATGGTCCGGATATCCAGCGCCGCGGCCTTTTTCAGCACCGCCTGCACCTGCGCGCCGTATTTGCCGACGATGCCGAAGTAGTAGCGGCGCGCCTCGCACGCCCAGTCCTCTTCCGCGTCGAGCGCGCCGAACTTGCCGAAGCCGTCGGCGGAGAAAAGCACCTTATCGGCGGCGTCGTAGGTCATGATGACCTCCGGCCAGTGCACCATCGGCGCGGTAACGAAGGCGAGCGTGTGCCTGCCGAGCGCGAGTGTGTCGCCTTCGCCGACGACGACGCGGCGGTCCGCGAAGTCGGTGCCGAAGAAGTTACCCATCATCGCGAACGCCTTTGCGGAGGAAACGATCACGGCGTCGGGAAAGTTCTTCATAAAGTTCGCGATGTTGGCGGAGTGGTCCGGCTCCATGTGCTGAACGACGAGGTAGTCGGGCTTTCTGCCGCCGAGGGCTTTTTCGAGGTTGTCGAGCCACTCGTGGGTGAAGTTTTTATCGACCGTGTCCATGACGGCGATCTTTTCGTCGAGAATGACGTAGGAGTTATAAGCCATGCCCTCCGGCACGACGTACTGCCCTTCGAAAAGGTCTGTTTTGCGGTCGTTGACGCCGACGTAGACGATGTCGCTGGTGATATTTTTCATACTGTTCCTCCGTTAATTCTTTAAGCTGTGAAGCGGCGCGGGAATGCGTCCGCCGCGGTCTATGAACTTTTTGGGCGAGAAGGCGTTGACCTTCATTATCGGGCCGCCGCCGAGCAGGCCGCCGAAGGAGAGCTCCTCCCCCGCCTGCTTGCCGATGGCGGGAATGACTCTGACGGCGGTCGTCTTCGTGTTGACCATGCCGATGGCGGCTTCGTCCGCGATGATCGCGGAGATGACCTCCGGCGGCGTATCGCCGGGAATGTTTATCATGTCGAGCCCGACGGAGCAGACGGCGGTCATGGCTTCGAGCTTCTCGATGGTGAGCGCGCCCGCCTTGACGGCGGCGACCATGCCTTCGTCCTCCGTCACCGGAATGAAGGCGCCGGAGAGCCCTCCGACGTGGGAGGACGCCATAACGCCGCCCTTCTTCACGGCGTCGTTGAGCAGCGCGAGCGCGGCGGTAGTGCCGCAGGCGCCGCACGCTTCGAGCCCCATTTCCTCAAGTATGCGCGCGACCGAGTCGCCCACCGCCGGAGTCGGCGCGAGGGAGAGGTCGACGATGCCGAAGGGCACGCAGAGCTCGTCCGAAACGCGCTTGGCGACGAGCTGGCCCATGCGGGTTATCTTGAACGCGGTGCGCTTTATCAGCTCCGCGACGCCGGCGAGGTCCATATCCGGCTCCGCCTCCGCGAGCGCGGCGCGTACGACGCCGGGCCCGGAGACGCCGACGTTTATCACGCAGTCGGGTTCGCCCGGCCCGTGGAACGCGCCCGCCATGAAG
>JAFZXI010000129.1 GCA_017616855.1 Clostridia bacterium
CTCGGAAAGCCGCTCAAGCGCGGCGGCCGCGGGCAGCGGGTCGGTTTCCGCGAAGGGAACGACGTCGGTTACTTCGGGGCGCCCGTTGGTTATCGTGCCGGTCTTGTCGAAGGCGACGGCGGTCGTTTTGCCGGCGCGCTCGAGGATTTCCGCGGAGCCGAAAAGTATCGAAAGCTGCGCGCCTCTGCCGGTCCCGACCATGACGGCGACGGGCGCGGCGAGCCCCAGCGCGCAGGGGCAGGAGATGACGAGCACCGAGACCGCGTGTATCAGCGCGCTCTCGAAGCCGCCTCCCGCGATCAGCCATATCGCGAAGGTCAAGGCGGCGATACCCATGACGACGGGGACGAAAACGCCGGCGATCTTATCGGCGAGGCGCTGTATCGGCGCCTTCGACGCCGCCGCCTCGGAAACGAGCTTGACGATGCGCGAGAAGGAGGTGTCTTCGCCGACCTTCGTCGCCTCGAAGCGTATATATCCGCCGTGGTTGACGGAGGCGGAGATTATCTCGTCGCCTACCTGCTTGAAAACGTATTCGCTTTCGCCGGTGACGGCGGACTGGTCGAGATATGAGTTCCCCTCGACGACGACTCCGTCGACGGGCGCGGAGACGCCGGGCTTCAGCGCGACGACGTCGCCGACGCGGAGCTCGGAAGCGGGTATCTCCGTTTCGACGCCGCCGCGCAGGACGGTCGCGGTCTTCGGCGCCATGTCCTCGAGCGCTTCGAGGGCGCTGCCGGTGACGCGCTTCGAGCGCGCCTCGAGGTATTTGCCGAGCGTTATCAGCGTCAATATCATCGCGGCGGAGTCGAAGTAGTAGTGCTCTCCGCCCGTCAGCAGCGCGTATAAGCTGAAAAGGAAACTCGCCGCCGCGCCTGTCGCGATCAGCGTATCCATGTTCGGACTGCCGTGAAAGAGCGATTTTCCGCCGCTTATGAAGAAGCGGACGTTTATCGCGATTATCGGGACCGTCAGCGCTAACTGTATCCACCCGACGGCCTTGTGCGTCATGAAGTCGGGCAGCTTTACGCCCGCCATGTGCAGTATCATTATCGCCATCAGCGGAAGGAGGAATATCAGCGAGAGCAGGAAGCACCTGCCGAGCTTTTTCGCCTCGTCGTTTTTCGGGCGGGGGGCGCCGGTCGTTTTTTCGGCTTTGTAGCCCGCGGCTTTGACCGCGGCGCGTATGTCTTTTTCCGAAAGCGCGCCTTCGTCGTATTCGACGGTCATGCAGGCGCCGAGCAGGTTGACCTCGGCGGAGGAGACGCCGTCAAGCTTTTTCACGGCGCGCTCGACAGCCGCCTGACACGCGGCGCAGTGCATTCCCGTGACGTTGTATTTCTCGGCGGTCATAAGCGTTTCACTCCGGTAAAGTCATTTTCTTACACATATATTATAACTCGGAAAAACGGAAATGCAAGTCAAATATGAAAATTATGCCGTTTGCGCGCTCGTTAAGCGTACTTTTCATAGACGGCGTAAAGCTCGCCTATTTCCTCGGCGGTCAGGCGCTCGGCGGCGAGGGAGTTGAAGTAGTCGCGCTCGGCGTCGGTAACGCCGTCCGCCGCCATCTCGTAAAGCGAGTTCATCTCCGCCTCCGTCAGCTTGGAGGAAAAGAGCGTGTAAAGCCGCATCTTCTCGGAAGCGGACATCCTTTCGTAGACGGAAATGAGCCGCGAAAACTCCGGCTTCGCGAGCCCGGACGCTTCCGCCTCCGGCGTTTGCGCGCGCTTCGCGGCGTAGTAGGGCGAGATCGGGCCCTCCGCGAGCGAGCGGGTCGGGAATATCTCGCCGAATATCAGCGCGAAGAACACAAGCGCGATGACGAAAACGATGATGAAAAGCGCGACGTATTTCACGACGCCGCTGACTCTTTTTGCCATAAAAAACACACCTTTCGCGGACGATTTGTCCCTTTAGTGTAAATATTATGCAATCGAATAAAAGATTAAAACAATTATTGACGAATCGCCCGTTATGATATATAATATAAAATCAGAAAGGAATGGTCATATGGAACTCCTTAAACTCAAACCTGTTTTCAAAGAAATGATTTGGGGCGGCGGAAAGCTCGGAACGCTTTACGGCAAGCCCATTCCATCCGACCGCACCGGCGAAAGCTGGGAGGCGGCGGAGCATAAAAACGGCTGCTCGCTCGTCGAGGGCGGCAGCTACGACGGCATGAAGATAACCGAGGCGCTCGCCGACATGGACGGCATGGGAACGCTGAACGCCGGCGCGGAGAAGTTTCCGCTGCTGATAAAGTTCATCGACGCCAACGACAAGCTCTCCGTGCAGGTCCACCCGGACGACGCCTACGCCGCGGAGCTCGAGCAGGGCGAGCTCGGCAAGACCGAGATGTGGTACATACTCGACGCCGCGCCCGGCGCGCAGCTGATATACGGCTTCGACCGCGACGTTACGCGCGAGGAGTACGCGGAAGCGATAAAGGAAGGGCGGCTCAACGAGCTGCTGAACTTCGTCGACGCGCGCAAGGGCGACGTCTTCTTCATTCCCGCGGGCAGGGTCCACGCGATATGCGACGGCCTGCTCATCGCGGAGATTCAGCAGAACTCCGATACGACCTACCGCCTCTTCGACTGGAACAGAGTCGATAAAAACGGCAACCCGCGCCAGCTCCACATCGAGAAGGGCGTCAAGGTCTCCGACGTCGCCTCCAGCAAGGGCAAAGAGCGCACGCTTCCGCTCGAATACGAGGCCGAAGGCGCGAAGCGCGCGACGCTCGCGATGTGCCGCTACTTCGCCGCCGAGCGCGTCGAGGTCGACGGCGAAGCGGGATTCTTCTGCGGCGAAAGCAGCTTCAACATCTTCACCGTGCTTTCGGGCGAAGGCGTCATCGCCGGCAGGGAAGCGAAAGCCGGCGACAGCTTCATCATGCCCGCGGGCTTCGGCGGATACGAAGTCGGCGGCAACCTGACCTACATCAGATCCTACGTTCCCGATCTCGCCGCGGAGCGCGCCCGTCTCGAAAAAGCGGGCTTCACCGCGGAGCAGATTGACGGAGTAATAAAGTAAACCGCCGTTACCGCCCGCAGGGGCGAAAGGAAAACTCTATGAAAAAGCTTGTTTCGTTTATACTGATCCTCGCGTTCGCGGCGGCGTTCATACCGGCGGCGACGGCTTCGGCGTTCCACAACTTCGTCGAGACGGACCGCGTCGATCCGACCTGCACCGAGGACGGCTACGCCGACTACGTCTGCAACGGCGGCTTCGTCGTCGAGGACCCCCTTATGATAATGGGGGAGAGCGTGCTGACCGCCGACGACCTTTACGCCTATTCCGAAAAGCAGATACCGAATATGCGCCTGACCTGCACTGTCGAGGAGCTGATAAACTACTATCTGACGATCGGCGCGAAATACGGCGTCCGCGGCGACCTCGCCTATCTGCAGGCGATAAAGGAGACCGGCTGGTTCAAGTTCAATCAGCCGCAGAGCTACCTTGCGCCGGACGGCGAGGGCGGCTGGGTGCGCGTGTACGAGCCGCGTCCGGAAGGGCTTTACGCGGTGCCGACGGATAACAACTTCTGCGGGCTCGGCATCACCGGCAAGCTCGGCGACGAGGCGAGCTTGTGCCGCTTCGAGACGGCGCAGCTCGGCGTTACCGCGCATATACAGCATATATTCGCATACGCGACTACCTTGCCGCTTCCCGAGGGCGAAGTCGTCGTCGACCCGCGCTTCACCTACATGGAGCGCGGCAGCAAGCCCTCGTGGATCGAGCTCGGCACGAACTCCTGGACGAGCGATCCGGCTTACGGTCAATCTATAATCAACGCCTATACCAAGGCGCTCACCCTGACTCAGCACGCCGAAGACTGCGGCGAAACTAAGCGCGAGGTCCTGCCGGCGACGGGGCATACCTGGGGCGAATGGACCGTCTCCGTCCCCGCCACCGAAACGGCGTCAGGCGAAAAGGAGCGCGTCTGCTCCGTCTGCGGCGAGCGCGAAACGCGCGAGATACCGCCTACGACCGAGCACTTCTGGGGCGACTGGCACGTCGTCGTCCCCGCGACGCACACTGCCGCGGGCAGCGAAACGCGCGTATGCTCCGACTGCATGGCGCGCGAAACGCGCGAGGTCGCGCCGGTTCCCGAGCAGTGGGGCGACGTCGACCGC
>JAFZXI010000014.1 GCA_017616855.1 Clostridia bacterium
ACGCGGACGGGTGGTGCGCTTCGCTCCATCAGCGCGACTGCCTGCGCAGGGCGGGGGAGGGGCTCGCCGCCGCCGGACTCGCGCTGAAACGCGGGTTTGAGGCGGATATCGCCGCCCTCGACCTCCGCGACGCCGTCGCCGCCCTCGACGAATGCACGGGAAAAGACGTCGCGGAAGACGTGATAGAGGGGATATTCAGGAACTTCTGCGTAGGGAAGTAGGCAAATCCGCAAAGCGAATTTGCATGAATTGCATGCTCCGCATGCATGATTTGACGGCTCCGCCGTCATGATTTGCGCTGCGGCGCATGATTTGCCGCCACGGGCGGCATAGTTTTTTCAAATTGCCTTCGGCAATTTGTACCTTCATGCAGCGAAGCTGCAAATCATGATCGCGCAGCGATCAAATCATGGCGAAGCCAAATCACGCCGCGCTTCGCGCGGCAAATCATGCGCGCCGCAGGCGCGCGTTTTTCTGTTTCTATCGGAGGTCGCGACATCATGAAGCGTTACATCAACCCCGAAACCTATGACATAGCGGTTATCGGCGCGGGACACGCGGGCATAGAGGCCGCGCTTGCCGCCGCGCGCCTCGGCATGCGCGTCGCGATCTTCGCGATCAACCTCGACTCCGTCGGCAACATGCCCTGCAACCCCTGCATCGGCGGCACCGGCAAAGGCCAGCTCGTCCGCGAGCTCGACGCCATGGGCGGCGAAATGGGCCGCGCCGCCGACGAAACGTCGATTCAGACGCGCATGCTCAACAAGGGCAAGGGCGCCGCGGTGTATTCCCTGCGCGCGCAGGTCGACCGCATGGCGTACCGCAACCGCATGAAGCGCACGCTCGAAAGCACTCCCGGGCTCGATCTGAAGCAGGGCGAGATCGTGGCGGTGGAGAGGGCAAGCGCAAAAAGCGTCATCCTGAGCGAGCGCGAAGCGCGAGCCGAAGGATCCCACACCCTTTCCGACCGGTTGCATAAGGAGGGGGATTCCTCGCCCTGCGGGCTCGGAATGACGGATAACGAGGCCGCCTCCGGCGGCGACACCTCATCCGTCACGGCTGACGCCGTGCCACCTTCCCCTCAAGGGGAAGGCAAATGGCGCGTGGTTACGCGGCTCGGGGCGGTGTATAACTGCCGCGCCGTGATTATCGCGACGGGCACCTACCTCAAAGGGCGCATCTACGTCGGTGAAACGTCCTACGACGGCGGTCCGGACGGCATGTTCGCCTCCGGCCCGCTCTCCGCGTCCCTCGCGAAGCTCGGAGTGCCGCTCCGCCGCTTCAAAACCGGCACCCCCTGCCGCATAAACCGCTCCACCGTCGACCTCGAAGCCATGGAACGCCAGCCCGGCGACTTCATGCCCGAGCCGTTCTCCTTCGAGACGACCAAACACGTCCGCAACGACTCCGACTGCTTCGTGACCTACACGAACGAACAAACGCACGAGATAATACGCGAAAACCTCGGCCGCTCGCCGCTTTACGGCGGCGCGATAACCGGCGTCGGGCCGCGCTACTGCCCCTCCATCGAGGACAAGGTCGTGCGCTTCCCCGACCGCGAGCGGCATCAGCTCTTCCTCGAGCCGACCGGCGCGGACACCGGCGAAATGTACCTTCAGGGGCTTTCCTCCTCGCTTCCGGAGGAGGTCCAGCTCCGCATGGTGCGGACGATAAAGGGGCTTGAACACGCCGTTTTCATGCGCACCGGCTACGCCATCGAATACGACTGCACCGACCCGACGGCGCTGCTCCCGACGCTCGAGTTCCGCGACCTGCCCGGCCTTTACGGCGCGGGGCAGTTCAACGGCACGAGCGGATACGAGGAGGCGGCGGCGCAGGGCTTCGTCGCCGGCGTCAACGCCGCGCTGAAGCTCAAGGGCGAGCCGCCGCTCGTGCTGACGCGCGACGGCTCCTACATCGGCACGCTGATTGACGACCTCGTCACGCGCGGCACGAACGAGCCCTACCGCATGATGACGAGCCGTTCCGAATACCGCCTGACGCTCCGCCAGGACAACGCCGACGAGCGCCTGACGCCCGTCGGGCGCCGCGTCGGACTGATAGACACCGCACGCTGGAGGCGGTTCAAGGCGAAATACCGCCGCGTCGACGCCGAGGAACAGCGGCTCAAAAACACCGTCGTCGCGCCGTCCGAGCGGCTCAACGCCTATCTCGAGAGCGTCGGCACGTCCCCGATACGCACCGGCGCGACCCTCGCGGACCTTCTGAAGCGTCCGGAGGTGAGTTACGGCTTCCTCGCGCCGTTCGACCCCGAGCGTCCGTCGCTCCGCCGCGCCGAATGGCAGCAGGCGGTGATCCGCATCCGCTACGAGGGGTATATTTCGCGCCAGGCGGCGCAGATCGCCGAGGCGAAGCGCGCGGAGGAAACGCTCCTGCCGCCGGATATCGACTACGACGACGTCTACGGGCTTCGCACCGAGGCGCGCCAGAAGCTGAAGAAGATCCGCCCGCGCAGCATCGGACAGGCCGCAAGGCTGCAGGGAGTTAATCCTGCTGACGTGGATATATTGCTGATATATCTGCGGAAGGAAAAGTGAGCGGAAAAGGACCGCAGGTAAATTCGCCGCCGTGGCGGCGAGGTAAATTGCCGACGAAAGTCGGCAGGTAAATTATCTCGCTGCCGCTCGATAGGTAAATTTGCGCCTGCGGCGCAAGGTAAGGAGCAAATCGCTCCGCGATTTGAATTATTCAAACTGCGCCGGAGGCGCGGTTTGGTCATTACCTCGCGGCAGCGCCGCGAATTTACCTCGGCGAAGCCGAATTTACCTTGCCGAAGGCAAATTTACCTCGCGCGAAGCGCGAATTTACCGCAAATCGGAGGAACCGATTTGCCCTGTTCCACGTGGAACAATCGCGCTGTTCTCGTGCGCGCATGCGCGTACGCGTGTGCGCGCGTTTATAGTTCATACTTGTTAAAAAAATCGCCGAAACGGGCGATTTTTTTGCGTTTTTCGCTTGCGTTATATAAAAACTGTGATATAATAGATTTATGTATTATGCGCTAATATTGCGATTACAGCGTCTCATACGCAAACGCACCGCGATTTTTCCGTTTTGGCGAAGAGAAAAACTCGCCGGCGCTCGTGTGAACGGAAGTTTCGCTGCGGCGGGTTGCGGGCGATTGATAATCGCCCCTACGGCTTGGCTCCCTCTGAGGAGGGAGGCAAGGCCGCCTGCGGCGGCACAATCTTTCAAATCGCATCGCGATTTGTTCCTTAATTTGCAATTTGCAATTTGCAATTTTCAATTCATTTCACACCGGAGGATAAACATATGCAAAACTTTGATAGAATATGGGCTGACGTCAAAGAGCGCGTCGCTTTGAAAATCGGCGAAATCCCGTTCGATACCTGGATCCGCGACCTTGAAGCCATCGGCTTCCGCGAGGGCACGGCGGTCATCTACACGAGCTCGTCCTACCATCGCGACGTCATCAAAAACCGCTACCTGAACGCGCTGACGGAGGGCTTTTCCGAGGTCCTCGGCCGCGAGTGCGAGGTCCGCATCGTGACGAAGGAGGAAATGGACGCCGGCGCCGCGCCGGAAGGCGCCACCTCGCCCGTCGAGGAGGCCGTCCGCGCCGAGTATGAGATCGAAGACACCTTCACCTTCGAGAACTTCATCGTCGGCAACTCCAACAAGTTCGCGCACGCCGCGGCGCTCGCCGTCGCGAACAATCCCGGCTACGCCTATAACCCGCTCTTTATCTACGGCGACAGCGGCCTCGGCAAGACCCACCTGCTGAAAGCCATCAAAAACGAGATACAGGCGAGCAATCCGAAGCTGAAGGTCGCGTTCGTGACCTGCGAGGACTTCACGAACGAGTTTCTCGAGCTGCTCCGCGCCGGACGCGCGCCGGAGTTCCGCAACCGCTACCGCCCCGTCGACGTGCTGATAATCGACGATATCCAGTTCATCGCCGGCAAGCAGTCGACCGAGGAGGAGTTTCTCAACACCTTCAATACGCTTTATGACCGCCACAAGCAGATCGTCATGGCGGCCGACCGCAAGCCGAACGAGATGAAATCCCTCGCCGACCGCCTCCGCACCCGCTTCGAGCAGGGCCTGCTCGCGGATATTCAGCAGCCGGATTACGAGACCCGCGTCGCGATTGTCAAGAGCAAGGGCGACCTGCTCGGGCTCGAGATTCCGCAGGAGGTCGCGGAGTTCATCGCCAGCCGCCTGAAGAACCACACAAGGCAGCTCGAGAGCGCCGTAAAGAAGCTTTCGGCGTATCATAAGCTTTCCGGCGATCCGCTTTCGCTTTCGATGGCGCAGAACGCGATAAAGGATACCATCGTCGAGGACGCCGAGGCGGGCGTCTACGAGGATAAGATACTCGAGGAGATCTCGCGCACGCTTTCGATCCCGGTCGAGGATATTTGCGGCAGCAGGCAGACCGCGGACGTTACCTCCGCGCGCCAGGTCGCCGCGTACGTTTTCCACGAGGTCACGAATTTCTCCACGAAGAAGATCGGCGAAGTGCTCGGCGGCAAGGATCATTCGACGATCGTCTACTACCTGCGCAAAGTCGAGAAGGACAAGAAGACCAACTCAAAGCTGCGCAACACCGTGGACGATATTATTAAGAATATCAAAGGCAGATAAGGCAAAAGTGAAGCTTTTGCAGCTAAATCGCCGCATTCGCGGCGGCTAAATCCATTCCTTCGGAATGGGCTAAATCGCTCATTTCATTCGCGGCTAAATCCGCTCCTGCGGAGCGGGCTGTCGAAAAAACAGCTCCCTGCGGTCGCAGTTTAAATTATTAATTTCTACCTATCAAAGCCCTCGCGAAGCGAGGATTTAACCTGCGCGCAGCGCAGATTTAGCCATTGAGCAAAGCGAGATGATTTAGCCCGAGTTTTACTCGGATTTAGCTGAAAATCGCAGCGCGATTTTCTATCAACCGCCGGTTGATTTAACATTTTCAACAGGGTTTTTAACATAGCGGGCAAGGGAGAATTTTTAACTTTTTCTTCCACCGTTGAAAATTTTTTTTAACACTTTCAACAGGCGGGAAAAATATGCCCCGAATTTTCAAAATACCGGTGGAAAATTAAGGAAAACCCGATTTTTCCGCCGGCCTGCTCCGGACAAGCTCCCGTAAGCGTTTTTTATTCGTTTTCAACCTTCAACAGCGGATAATAATTACTACTGAAATAATTTTATTTATTTTATTTTTAATAAAATAATGAGAATTGATTTTTGTGTTGCAAAGGAGGATCAAATATGAAACGGACTATAAGAGCGGTAGCGATTATTATTTGCGCGATGACGTTATTCTCGGCGTTTTCCGGATGCGGAAAGGAGAAGGTCGATATCGGATCTTCTGACGAAGGAAGTGTTGTCGAGCCTGTCAAAATGATCGTCGGCGAATGGAAGGTTCCCGTCAACGAGAGTAAAAAAATCAATTTATATCTTTCCTTCGATAACGACGGCAAATACAACAGATATATCGACTTCGACGGCGAAAGGATCCTGCTGAACGGCGGAGATTATAAATACGTTTCCGGCGGCGCGGATTCCGAAAGAGGTATCTTTAATATCGAAAATAACAAAGGGACCGAGTATTATCCCGGAATTGTGGGAAGAAAGGAGATCGCGGGCTACTGGCTCACGATGACTAAATCGGATATGATGATTTCGGGGGAAAGAGCATATGCCGAACCCGCTGACGTTATCATTTCCGAAAAGCTCGATCAGGAAGGTATAAACAGTCTAAAAGCCGGAGATATCATCACTTTTTCGCTCATAGACGATAAAGTCGACGGTACTCTGATGGCGAATACTCACATGATTTCGAAAGTTTACGACAACGGCGGAAGCAAGGAGTTTCTGATCGAATATCCGTATGAATTCTACGGCAAAAAGTCGGATAAGGTCAGCGCGGACAGAGTTTTGGGAAAATTCGCAGGCAAGATCACTCCCGAAAACAAAGCCGGCAGCATGGAATATTATTATGAAATCAATGACGGTGAACTGAAACTGTGGCAGTTATACTATGACTACGTGGACGCTTACGAGCGCGGATAGAAGAAGTGAGATTTATAAACTGCGCGCTGCAGAGAGAAGAAATTTATAAATATAATCGTATTAACTATTTGTATTATTATTAAATAATTATACTATATGTTATATAATATCATTTTCCGCGATCCCGTGTTTGACGGCGCGGCGGATCCGACGGTGATACGCCGCGAGTCCGACGGCAGATATTTCATGTTTTACACCCAGCGGCGCGCGACGCTTGAATGTTCCGGCGTCGAGTGGGCGCACGGGACGAAAATAGGCGTCGCGGTGTGCGACGCGGCGTTTGGAGAAGGGGGAGGGAAAGAAAACAACCCCTCAGTCTCGAAGGGCGCTGCCCTTCTCGACAGCTCCCCTTGCACAGGGGAGCCCGGGCAATCGATGATCGCCCCTACGGAAACCGGCATTGCCGGCGGCTGTACCGTCAAAACAAAAACCGGCTGTGCCGGCGGGTGGCGTTACGCCGGGACGGCGGAGCTGCCGTTTACAGAAGGGAAAACCACCTACTGGGCGCCGGAGGTCATATTCGACGGCGAAAACTACCGCATGTTCGTATCCTCCGTCGACGGCGTTTACGCCGAATGGGCGGGGAAAGCGGAGATACTTCAGTTTGTTTCGCCCGACCTCGTGAAATGGACCCCGCTCGGCGCAATCCCGATAGATTCCCCGCGCGTCATCGACGCCTGCGCGTTCCCGCTGCCGGACGGCTGGCGCCTCTGGTACAAGGACGAAGCGCGCGGCTCGCATACATATTATATCGATACTTCCGATTTCCGCGAATGGCGGCCCGGCGGCGCCGCGACCTCCGACGTTGATCAGGAGGGGCCGAACGTGTTTGAGTTCGGCGGGCGGTACTGGCTCATCGCCGACGTCTGGGACGGTCTCGCGGTGTACGCTTCGGACGATCTGACGCGTTTTGAGCGGCAGGAGGGGAATCTCCTGCGCGGCGAGGCGTCCCACGCCGACGTGCTCGTCGAAGACGGCCGCGCGTGGCTCGTGTATTTTTGCTATCCCGAAGGGGACCGCAGGAGCGCGGTGTGCGTGAGGGAGCTGAAGGTGGAAAACGGCTCGCTGACGCTCGCATGAATTGCATGCTTCGCATGCGTGATTTGCTCGCGTTGCTCGCATGATTTGACGGCGTTGCCGTCGTGATTTGCGCCTGCGGCGCATGAAGGAATATGTCGCGCAAAGCGCGACAAATCATGATTGCGAAGCAATCAAATCACGGCGAAGCCAAATCATGCCGCTGAAAGCGGCAAATCATGTTCGGCGCAGCCGAACGGACCTTAATTTTCATTACATATCGTATACCCACGCATTAAATATACAAACAGTATAAAAACCACATTACGAAAGGGTGGAAAAAATATGAAGTTTACCGTCGAAAAGGACCAGTTCGCGAGAGCGGTCAACAACGTACTGCGCGCGGTGCCGGTCAAGCCCCAGAACCAGAATCTCGAAGGAGTCCTGCTCCGCGCGGACAAGAAGTTCGTGCGCATGACGGGCTACGACTCGATCTTCGGCATCAACACGTCCGTCGAGGCGGACGTCGAGAGCGAGGGAGAAATCGTCCTGAACGCCAAGCTCTTCGCGGAGATCGTGCGCAAGATGCCGGAGGGCTACCTCACGGTCAGCGTCGAGGGCTCGACGCTCGTCACGATCGCGAACGGCGACACCGTCTTCGACATCGTCGGCGCGAGCGCGGAGATGTATCCCGAGCTGCCCTACGTCGAGCACCGCGACGAGCTCGTCATTTCGCAGAAGGTTTTCCGCGACATGATCGAAAAGAGCTCCTTCGCCGTCGCGACGACGGACATCAACCCGATCCTGACCGGATCGCTGCTCGAGTGCCGCGACAACACCCTCTCCGTCGTCTCCGTCGACAGCGCGAAGCTCGCCGTCGTCAAGGAGAAGTGCGAGTATAAGGGCGAAAAGAGCTTCATCGTGCCCGGAAAGTCCCTCGCCGAGATCGCGAAGATCCTTTCGGACGACGATGACGCGGAGGTCTGCATCTACTCCTCCGGCAAGGAAGCGCTCTTCATCATCGACAACTACGAGATGGTCACCAAGCTCATCATGGGCAAGTTCATCGACTACAAGAAGTCGCTCCCGAGCGAGCACCGCCTGGAGATAATCGCGGAGCGCTCCGCGCTCTACGACGCGGTGGACCGCGCTTCGCTGCTTATCACGGACCGCTTCAAGGCGCCCGTGCGCTGCGTCTTCAGGGACGACCGCATCCGCCTTTCCTGCACCACCGAGATGGGCAAGATCGCGCAGGAGATCCCCGCGCGTATCACCGGCGACGGCTTCGAGGCGGGATATAACAACAAGTTCCTTTACGACGCGCTCCGCGCCGCCGACTGTGAGCATATCAAGCTGCAGCTCAATTCGCCGCTTTCGCCGATGATGCTGTCGTCCGCGGAAGGGAATAATTTTATGTATTTGATAATGCCGGTCAGATTAGCTGACTAGTAAAAGCGGGTCTTTTCGGCGCTTTGCGGTTTGTCGCGCTCGATATGCAATAGCATAATCTTCGCGCTTTCCGCGCCGCAAATCATCCGAAAATCCCTCGCTTTTTGCAGGCGTTGATTTTCGTCATCCTGAGCGGAGCGGCTGAAAGCCGCGAAGTCGAAGGATCCCACACCGTCAGCAGACGTTTGGGGGATTCCTCGCTTACGCTCGGAATGACGATGTCTGTTGCGGCGCATGAAGGAACATGTCGCGCAAAGCGCGACAAATCATGATTGCGAAGCAATCAAATCATGGCGTAGCCAAATCATGCCGCCGAAAGCGGCAAATCATGCGTGCCGAAGGCACGCCGAACGCGCGCAGGAGGTATATATTATGAAAAAATTAACGGTTATTATCGCGCTGATGCTGGCGCTTGTGTTCGCGGCGTGCGCGCTGACGGCCTGCAACGGAAAAGGCGGTCAGTCCGGCGGGGGTTCGGTTGACGGACCGTCTTCCGCGGAAAGCTCTCCGGCGGAAAGCTCGTCGCCCGCGGACGTTTCTTCGCCCGCGGAGGATTCGTCTGACGATCTCGGCATCCCGCCCGAGCTCGTCGGTACCTGGGTGACGGCGGACGACTCCTTCGTTCTCACCATTGACGGGGACGGCTACATGGCCGAGGGCCCGAATTACAGCGAATACATATATTTTTATACTTACACCGTCTCCGACGACCTCATCTACCGCTCGGACACCGAAAGCGGAACCCATGAAACGCTGAAGTTCCAGCTCGGCGAGGACGTGCTTACGCTCATCGGCGAGGACGGCAGCGCGGAAACCTACTGCCGCAGAGCGATCATCGGAGACGATAATCCGCTTTACGGGAGCTGGGTCGCCGCCAACGGAAGCGATTCGATCAATTTCTGGGAAATCGGTTCGGGCGGATTCGTTGAAAACGGTTTGTCGCGCTCCTTCAGCTACTGCCTCAGGGGCGACAGGGTCACGATCGCGGACGGCGGAATCAACGCGTATAAGTTTGAGATAGACGGCGACACGCTGACGTTGTATTCCGCGGAGAGCGGAGAGGCGTGGCGCGAGTATAAGCGCGGGGAATAGGCAAAAGCGGGGACGCTTTTGCAATGAATTGCAAGCGGAGCTTGCATGATTTGACGGCTCCGCCGTCATGATTTGCGCCTGCGGCGCGTGATTTGCCGCCGAAGGCGGCATGAATGAGCAAATTGCCTTTGGCAATTTGAACGATCATGTCGCGCAAAGCGCGACAAATCACGGCGAAGCCAAATCACGCGTGCCGAAGGCACGCCGCAACAACGCGATATGATATAACAGGAGGATCACTATGTCCAAACTCTGTAAATCCTGCGGTATGGAAATGCCCGATGAGGCCAGATTCTGCACCGAGTGCGGAAACGGCGAGTTCGTCGAAGCGGCGGCAGCGGCACAGCCGCAGTTTGTCGAGGGCGACAACCCCTCAGTCGCCTACGGCGACAGCTCCCCTTACACAGGGGAGCCCGCCAACGCACAGCCCCAATTCGTTCAGCAGCCGCAGTTCGTCGAGCAGCCGGCGCAGCAGCCGGTGTTTGACGGGCGTCCGATGCAGCAGCCGTACGGGCAGCAGCCCAACCTTTACGGGCCGGCGCCCGCGCAGCAGACGCAGTTTATCAACGGGCAGGGGGCACAGCCCCAATTCGTTAACGGCGCGCAGCCGCAGTATCAGCAGCCCTACGGGCAGCCGTACGGACAGCCCTACGGAGCGCCGTACGCTTACGGCGCGGCGCCAGCCAAGAAGTCGAACAAAAAGCTCTGGATAGCGATCATCGCCATAGTGCTCGTTCTCGGGCTCGCGGCGGTCGCGCTCTTCGTATGGCCGGGCTTCCTGAACAAGAAGGGCGTCGAGGGCAAGTGGATCAACGACCGCACCGGCTTCGCGCTCGAGTTCAAGGGCGACAAAGCCACCGTCAGCTCCGATACGACCGAAAGCGTTACCGAATATAACTTCACCCGCGACGGCGACAATATAACGCTCGAAAAGGACGGCGAGTTCCTCGATTATATCGTCAAGGTCATCGGCGACGCGCTTACTTTATATTATGAAGACGACGGCGTTTCCTTCCCCGAGACCTACACGCGCGACGGAGCCGGGCGGCCCGAAGGCCGCGACATCGTCGGCCGCTGGGGCAACGACGATATAAACGAGTTCATAATCGACGATAATACCATTCGCGAGATCGGCGAGGACGCCGACGGCGCTTACGATATTACCTACGACTATACGCGCGAGGGCGACAAACTGACGATTACCGAGCAGCTCAACCCCGAGAATACAAAGGTCCGCGTCTACGAAGTCGAGGACGGCGAGCTTACGCTCAGGGATGAGGACGGCAACGTCACCGCAACCTTCAATGAGAAGGGCGCTTCCGAGCTCCTCGTCGCGAGTTACGGCGGCATGGACGGCACCTGGCTCAACGACGTCGGCAAGGAGTTCGTCATCAAGGACGGCACCCTGACCTCCTCCGCCAACGGCAGGACCTACACGCTGACCTTAGACGGCGATAACTTCATTCTCGCGCTTCCGGGCGAGAATTATACCGAAGAATACACCTTCGAGTATGACGGCGCGAAGATCTACCTCTACTGGCCGGAATCCGGCGGACTCGCCGCGACGCTGACGCGCAAAATGCCCGCCGCGCCCGACGTCCCTCAATCCGAGCTGTTCGGCAAGTGGATAAGCGTCAACGATCCGGACGAATACTTCGTCTTCAACGCCGACGGCACCGGCGTCTACTGGGACGAGGATTTCACCTACACCTTCACCTCCGGCGGCTTCGAGCTGAAAAACAGCTACGGCACCTATCCTTATTCCTACAAGATCGAGGATAATATCCTGACGCTTACCGACGAGGACAGCGACGAGAGTTACGACTACTACCGCGAGGGCACGACGCCTCCCGCGGCGGAGGTCGACGAGTATATCCTCGGCAGGTGGATCGACGATTACGGCATCGAGCTTAATATCTACGCCGACGGCTCCGGCGATTACGGCGGCGGCAAGATCAGCGTTTCCACGCATAACGGCATGCTCTACTGGGTCGATCTCGATAAGGATAACACCTTCTATTACACCTACGAGCTGAAAGACGGCGTGCTGATCGTCCGCGATGACGACAACGGCGGCATCTCCTACTTCAAGCGCCCCGGCGCCGAAGCGGAACCGGACGTCACGCTCGCCGACCTCGTCGGTTCCTGGCAGACCGACGACGGCTACGCGATGGTGATCACTTCCGACGGCTACCTGACGATGTCGGGCGACGGCACGAAGTATAAGATCGAGATAAACGGCGATAAGATGCGCCTCTATATCGAATACAGCGAGTATGACGAGACGACGCGCTTCCTCCTCTCCGGCGACGATCTGAAGTTCCTCGAGGACGATGGGGAGATTATAAGCATATATCACAGACAGAAGCAGTAAGGCAAAAGCGGCGATGCCGCTTTTGCATGAATTGCAAGCTTCGCTTGCGTGATTTGACGGCTATGCCGTCATGATTTGCGCCTGCGGCGCGTGATTTGCCGCCGAAGGCGGCATGAATGAGCAAATTGCCTTTGGCAATTTGAACGATCATGTCGCGCAAAGCGCGACAAATCATGAGCGCCTAAGGCGCGCGGGAGAACATCATGAAAAAAGCGTTTCGTATCATAGCTTTGATTCTTGCGGGCGTGATGTGCGCGGCGGTGTTCGCCGGGTGCGGAAACGCCGAGCCGGAAGCGGCTGACGTCGACGAAAATCTGCTCGGCAAATGGGTCAGCGCCGGCGGCGAAAGCACGATGGTTTTCAACGCCGACGGTACGGGGACGGATA
>JAFZXI010000015.1 GCA_017616855.1 Clostridia bacterium
CGTGTCCGGGCCAGCCGCCGCCGGGGCCTCCGGGGTTCGAGCCGTTGGAGCTGCCGCCCGCGGCGTTGACGCCGTCGTCGCTCGCGACGACGTAGAAGCGTCCGGAGTATATCTTGACGTTGGCGCCCTCGAGTCCTTCGTAGGAATTATTGATCGTGACGTCGGGGTCGCGCGCGAGTCCGTTTTCGGTTCCGAGCGTGAGCGTAGTCTCGGCGTGCATGCCGTCGTCGCCGGTATTTATCGTGAAGGTGCCGCCGGTAACTGTCACGGTCGCGTCGGAATGGAGCGCGTCGTCGCCGGTGTTTATCGTGAAGACGCCGCCGCTGATATTCAGCGCGGGCTCAAACTCGGCTTCCGTCGCGCGGTCGCCGCCGGCTTTGAGTCCCTTGCAGCTGTTGGCGTTCGCGAGCGCGTCGGTCCATACGCTGTAACCCTTCCAGGTCTGAATATCGAAGGTGCCGCCAGTTACCGTAAGCGCGGTGTCCGCCTGGACGCCGTCGCCGTCAACGTCGATGTCGAAGACGCCGCCGTTGATTATTATCGCGCCGGCGGAGGCGGTGTCGATGGTCGTTCCCTCGGTCGCGTTCGTCGCGTCTGGCGCACTCTTTATGCCGTCACCCGCCGCCTTGATGACGAAGGAGCCGCTGTTGATGACGATGCTTCCGTCGCAGGCGATGCCGTTGTTGACCGCCGCGCCGGAGGTCGTTCCGCCGTAATACTTGCCGCTGCCGGTAACGGTAATCGTGCCGGACTGATTGAAGATCAGCGCCGCAGTGGAGCCGCCTTTGATTCCGTTCTTGGCGTTGGCGACAAGGTTGAGGTTGCCCGCACCGCAGAATGTCACGGTCGAGCCGCTTTTGACCTTGATCGCCGCGCCCTCGAAGGCTTCCGCGACGGTCGCGTCGGCGGAGGTCTCGTTCGCGGGATCCTCGTTATCGGTCAGGGTGGAGGCGCCTTCAAGGTGAATCGTTACCGCCGAGGACTTCTTGACGACTATCGGCGCCGTGGAGGACGACGCGAGCGTCAGGTTATCGAGTATCAGCGTAACGTCGGTCAGCGATTTGCTGACGACGATCGCGCCCTCGGAGCAGCTGCCGCCTATGCGGTAAACGCCCGCCGCGGTAATTGTCAGCGTCGTGCCGTCAATCGCGTAACCGCTTCCCGCGACGGCCTCTGCTATGCCGCTGTCGGAGAAGGTGAGTACCGCGCTTTCGCCGTCGGCGTAAACCGCGCCGACCGTCCAGAAGGACAGCAACATCGCCGCCGCGATGAGTATGCTGAGCAGTTTTTTCATATTGTTTCCCTCCTTGATTGAATAGTTTCGGGTTATATTACCACGTGCCGTTTACAACGCTGAGCGCGGTGCCGGAGCCGTCGGTCGCGTTGACCGTCAGCGAACTCGAGGAGCTGCCTACGAAGGCGTTTTTGCCGGTGAAGTCCTGATTGGTAAGCGTGACGGTCGCCTTGCCGCCGTTCCTGCCGACGTTGCCCCACTGGTCCGTCTCTTCGAGAATGAAGAGGTAGTCGGAGTCGTACATATTATTGAAGGTGTTGCCCTCGAGCGTTATCTGAGCGGTGATGTTCGTGATATAGAACATCGGCACGCCGTCGGTCTTGACGGTGAAGGTGGAGTTCTTCGCGGTGAAGTAGTCGGTGCCGTTGCTCGCGTCGCCGGAGAAGCTCTGGTAGATAAAGATGCCGCCGGCGTCGATGACGTGCGAGGTGGAGTCGCATTCGCTCGTGCCGGTGCGGTTGCCGCCGCCGGTGCAGGAGAAGTCGCAGTCGGTAACGCTCGCGCTGCTGCCGCCTTCAACGACGACCATCTGCGCGCCGTAGGCGGTGCCGGTAGAGGACGAAACGTTGATTTCGCCGGTCGAATAAATCAGCGGACTACCCGCGCCGTTGGTTTCGAGCGTCATGTTTGAAGCGTTCACCGTTCCGCCGCCGCGGTCGGTGGCGAGGTCGGCGCAGGAACGGCCGGAGGTCGTTATCGTTACGCAGTCGGCGTCGATCGTGCCGCCGTAAGTGGCGTGCAGACCGCGCGAGCCGGCTTCGCCGGTCGTTTTAATCGTGCTGTCGCTGATGCTGACGTAAGCGTTGTTCGTGCTGACGACGGCGTTGGAGCCGTTCGCTTCGGTGGTGATTTCGGCGCCGCTTATCGTCGCTTTCGAGCCGGAGCCGGCGACGACGACGCCGCTGTTGATGCCGTAGAAGTTGTAGTTGTCGTTGACCTGTCCGCCGGAAGCGCCGGAGCCGGTCTTGCTGATTTTGACCGCGCTGTAGTCGTCGCCGGCTATCGTCAGCGAGCCGCCGTTCAAGACGAGGAAGACGACCTGGTCGGAGGATCCTGAGGCGGAGGCGTATTCGCCGGAGGTTATCTTGACGTCAACGCCGTCAATGAGATAGGCGGCGTTTATCGTAACGCTCCTGCCGTCGAAGCTGACGGAGGCGCTTCCGCTCGGGATTGCGTTGCCGTTTACGTCCGTCAGGTCGGTCGCTTCGCCGACGGAGGCGGAGTTGGTGGCGCTGCTGCCGTTGTTCGTGCCGCTGCCGCCGTTGTTCGCGTTTCCGCCTTGTGAGCCGCACGCCGCGAGCGAAAAGACGAGCAGCGCGGCGAGCGCGAGGGTGAGTATTTTCTTCATATTTCATCGCTCCTTTTGTTTTCTGCCGCTATTATAAATGAGAAACATTAAAATATCATTTAATTTTATAAAAAATTAAACTTTTTTTGCAAATGCGGATATACAAAAACCGCCCCCTGCAATTGCGGGAGGCGGTTTGAATATTGTTTTTACGCTTTGCCGTTGATCAGATCCGCGACGGTGACGCCGTCGAGGTAATCGCCGACGACAGTGCCGAGCTTGGTCCACATCGGAAGGGTGCGGCATTCGGCGGCGCGCTTGCACGGCTCCGCGCCGCAGAGCATACACGCGACCGGGACGAGCTCGCCCTCGGCGACGCGGAGTATCTCGCCGGCGGTGTATTCCTCGGGTTTCCGCGTCAGGCGGTAGCCGCCGCCCTTGCCGTGGACACCCTCGACGAGCCCTTCCGCAACGAGCGCGGGCAGGATTTTTTCAAGATATTTCAGCGATATCTGCTGACGCTCCGCGACCTCTTTCATCGCGACGTAGCCGTCGCCGCCGTGCTCGGCAAGGTCGATCATAACGCGCATCGCGTAGCGTCCCTTCGTCGAGATCATCATAAAAGTCACTCCTCGGTTGCGAATAACGCGGTGGAAAGATATCTGTCGCCGGTGTCGGGCAGGAGCGCGACTATGGTCTTGCCCGCGTTTTCCGGACGTTTCGCGAGCTGTATCGCGGCGAACGCCGCGGCGCCGGAGGAAATGCCGACAAGCACGCCCTCCTTCAAACCGATTTTTCTGCCGGTCTCGAGCGCGTCGGCGTCGGCAACGGTGATAATCTCGTCGTAGACCTTAGTGTCGAGCACGTCCGGAACGAAGCCGGCGCCGATGCCCTGGATGCCGTGCTTGCCGGGCGTGCCGGTGGAAAGCACGGGGGAGCCGGCGGGCTCGACCGCGACGATCTTTACGCCGGGCTTCTTCGATTTCAGGAACTGCCCGACGCCCGTGACGGTGCCGCCGGTGCCGACTCCGGCGACGAAGATATCGACCTTGCCGTCGGTGTCGTCCCAGATTTCCGGGCCGGTGTGCTCAAAATGCGCCTTCGGGTTGGCGGGGTTGACGAACTGCCCGGGAATGAAGCTGCCTTCGATCTCGTCGGCGAGCTCCTGCGCCTTCGCGATGGCGCCCTTCATGCCCTTGGCGCCCTCGGTCAGCACGAGTTCCGCGCCGTAGGCCTTTATCAGCTTGCGGCGCTCGACGCTCATCGTTTCGGGCATGACGATGATGAGCTTGTAGCCGCGGGCGGCGGCGACGGAGGCGAGTCCGATGCCGGTGTTGCCGCTTGTCGGCTCAATGAGCGTCGCGCCCGGCTTGATGAGCCCGCGCGCTTCGGCGTCGTCGATGATGGACTTCGCGATGCGGTCCTTGACGCTTCCCGCGGGATTGAAGTATTCGAGCTTCGCGAGCAGCTTCGCGTTCAGTTTTTCTTCCTTTTCGATGTGGACGAGCTCCAGAAGCGGAGTCTTGCCGATGAGCTGATCGGCGGAGGTGTAAATATTAGCCATGACGTTTATTCCTTTCAAGTTTTATTTGACGGCTTCGAAGCCGTGGGCGAGGTCGGCGATGATATCGTCGATATGTTCGGTGCCTATCGAGAGGCGGACGGTGTTCGGTTTTATGCCCGCTTCGAGCAGCTCTTCTTCGGAGAGCTGGCTGTGCGTCGTCGAGGCGGGGTGGATGACAAGGGACTTGACGTCCGCGACGTTCGCGAGCAGCGAGAAAAGCTCGAGCGACTCGGTGAACTTCCGCGCGACGTCGGCGCCGCCCTTGATTTCGAAGGTGAAGATCGAGCCGGCTCCGTTCGGGAAGTAGGCGTCGTAAAGCTCCTTCTGCCTGCCTTCCGCGAGCGAGGGGTGGTTGACCTTCTCGACCTGCGGGTGATTCTTCAGGAACTCAACGACCTTCAGCGCGTTCTCGACGTGCCGCTCGACGCGGAGTGAGAGCGTTTCAAGTCCCTGCAGGAGCAGGAAGGAGTTGAAGGGCGAGATCGTCGCGCCCTGGTCGCGCATCAGCGTCGTGCGCAGTTTGATGATATAGGCGAGGTTGCCGACCGCCTGCGTGAAAACGACGCCGTGGTAGGACGGGTTGGGCTGCGAAAGCCCGGGGAACTTGTCGTTCTGCGCCCAGTCGAACTTGCCCGCGTCGATAACGACGCCGCCCATCACGGTGCCGTGCCCGCCGATGAACTTCGTCGCGGAGTGGACGACGACGTCGGCTCCGTGCTCGATCGGGCGGAGCAGGTAGGGGGTCGCGAAGGTGTTGTCGACGATCAGCGGTATGCCGTGCTTATGCGCGATCGCCGCAATCGCGTCTAGGTCGACGACGTTGGAGTTCGGGTTGCCGAGGGTTTCGACGTAGAGCAGTTTGGTGTTCTCTTTAATCGCCCGCTCGAAGTTTTCCGGCTCGGACGGGTCGACGAAGGTGGTCGAGAGCCCCTGCTCCGCGAGCGTGTTCGCGAAGAGGTTGTGCGTTCCGCCGTAGAGGTCGGCGGAGGAAACGATGTGGTCGCCCGCGACGGCGATGTTCTGCACCGCGTAGGTTATCGCCGCGGAGCCGGAGGCGGTGGCGAGCGCCGCCGCGCCGTCCTCGAGCGCCGCGATGCGCTGCTCGAAGACGTCGGAGGTCGGGTTCATCAGGCGGGTGTAGATGTTGCCGCCCTCGGTCAGCCCGAAGCGTCCGGCCGCCTGCGCGGAGTCCTTGAAAACGTAGGACGTCGTCGCGTAAATCGGCACCGCTCTCGCGTCGGTCGCCGGATCCGGACGTTCCTGGCCGGCGTGCACCTGTATTGTTTCAAATCTGTATTTTGACATTTTTATCTCCCTTTCGTACGTTCGTTATGCCGTGAGTCCGCGACATCGACACATTCGGAAAAAGAGAGGGGAAACCGCGTTCGTTTTTCTCATATGCATCGGCTCCTTTATACCTACCGATAAGGTAGGTTAATAACTTGTGTATATTGTACTTGATTTTACCTACCTTGTCAAGGGGTAATTTGATTTTTAACGAAATATTTTTCAAACGAAAAGCGCCGTCTCGCGACGGCGCTTCGTAAGAAGTATGCTTTTGTGTCAAAGCAGCGCTTTGAGCTCGGAGTCGGAGAGGGTGGCCACGCCGCTCTCGGCGAGCAGCTTTTCGGCCGCGTCGGCGTTGTCGACGCGGAGCACGACGTAGGCGCTGTCGCTCTTCGTGCCTGTGAAGGCGTAGAGGTATTCGACGTTGATCTGCGCGCCGTCGAGCACTTTGAGTATGCGGTAAAGCGCGCCAGCCTGGTCGTCCATGCGGACGGCGACGACCTCGGTCTCGGTAACGATTGCCTGCTCGGTCAGCAGCGCCTTCGTCGCCGCGACGTCGGAAACGATCAGGCGAAGGATACCGAAGTCCTTGGTGTCCGCGAGACTCATCGCGCGGATATTGACGCCGGCTTCGGAGATGCGCTTTACGGTTTCGGCGAGCTTGCCGGGCTTATTCTCGAGAAAAACGGATAACTGAGTGATTGCCATTGCGGTAGCTCCTTTCTTAATCGTGCAGCTTGCGCTTGTCGATGACTCTGACCGCCTTGCCTTCGCTGCGGGCGATGGATTTCGGCGGAACGAGGTGCATCTTCGCGCCGATGCCGAGCATCGCGCGCATTGCGGATTCGAGGGATTTCTCTCTGTTTTGGATGTCGGCGATCTTGTCGGAGAACTGATCGGGGCTGAGCTCGACGTAGACGTCGAGGGTGTCGTTGTTGCGCTCGCGGTCGACGACGATCTGGTAGTTGGGTTCGTAGCCCTCCTTGAGCAGAACGGTCTCGATCTGGCTCGGGAAGACGTTGACGCCGCGAATTATCATCATGTCGTCGCTTCTGCCCATCGGCTTGCTCATCTTGACGTGGGTCCTGCCGCAGGAGCAGGGCTTGCGCGAAAGCACGCAGATGTCGCGCGTGCGATAGCGGAGCAGCGGGAAGCCCTCCTTATCGAGCGAGGTGAAGACCAGCTCGCCCTTGGAGCCCTCGGGAAGCACCTCGCCGGTGTCGGGGTCGATGATTTCGGCGTAGAAGTGGTCCTCGTTGATGTGCATGCCGGTCTGTTCTTCGCATTCGAAGGCGACGCCGGGGCCGCTCGTCTCGGTCAGGCCGTAGATGTCGTAGGCCTTGATGCCGAGCGATTCCTGAATGCTGCGGCGCATTTCTTCGGTCCAGGGTTCGGCGCCGAAGATGCCCGCCTTGAGTTTGTTATCCTCGGGCTTGTAGCCCTTCTCCTTCAGCGTCTCGCCTATGTAGGCGGCGTATGAGGGGGTGCAGCAGAGGATCGTCGCGCCGAGGTCCATCATGAACTGAATCTGGCGGTCGGTGTTGCCGGAGGACATCGGCAGCGTCAGGCAGCCGACCTTGTGGGAACCACCGTTGAGGCCGGGGCCGCCGGTGAAGAGGCCGTAGCCGTAGCAGACCTGGCAGACGTCCTCGTTAGTGCCGCCCGCGGCGACGATAGCGCGCGCGCAGCATTCTTCCCAAAGGTCGATATCGTGCTGCGTGTAGAACGCGACGACGCGTCTGCCGGTCGTGCCGGAGGTGGACTGTATGCGCACGCAGTTCTTTATGTCCGTGCCGAGCAGTCCGTAGGGATAGGCGTCGCGGAGGTCCGCTTTGGAGAGGAAGGGCAGCAGCTTTATATCGTCGATGCTCTTGATATCCTCGGGTTTGACGCCTTTTTTGTCCATCAGGTCGCGGTAGTAGGGCACGTTTTCATAAACGCGCTTGACCTGTTTGACGAGCTTTTCGTTTTGTATTCTGATGATTTCGTCGCGTGAAGCGGTCTCGATCTCCTTTTGATAATAGTTTGACATTTCGTAACTCCTTTTACTTTGCGCGTATCAGCGCCCCAGATTGTCGGTGATGCCGACGGTTTCGGTCGCGTTATAGCAGGCGAACTTCGATTCGACGTCCGCGGGAACGGACTTCTTCGTGAGCAAGCTCACCAGCGGAACGATGAGCAGGCCGCCGACCATTGCGAAAACGCCGGAATAGAGCGAGTTTCTGAAGACGAATCCGAGCACCGGGATATCGGCGACGGAGAACGCCCCCATGGAAATAAGGAACTGCACGACCTCCAGCCCGACGCCCCACGCGAAGCATGCGGCAACGGCGGCCTTGGAGGTCTTTTTAAAGTACAGCCCGTAGAGGAACGGGGCGAGGAACGCTCCGGCGAGAGCGCCCCACGATACGCCCATCATCTGCGCGATGAAGAGACTCTTGCTGTTCGCCTGATAGATGGCGATGATCGCGGATATCGCGATGAAGACGACGATGAAGATGCGCATCATTGTGAGCTTCTTCTTCTCGGTCATCTCCTTCTTCTTCGCGGGAGCGATGAGGTCGAGCGTGATTGTCGAGGAGCTTGTCAGCACGAGCGACGAGAGCGTCGACATGGACGCGGAAAGCACCAGTACGATGACTATTCCGATGATTATTGCGGGAAGATTGGAGAGCATCTTCGGGATTATCGCGTCGAAGCCGTCCGCCTTGACGTCAACGGGGTAGAGCCGCGCGAAGCCGCCGAGGAAGTAGCAGCCGCCGGCGACGACGATCGCGAAGAGGGTGGAAATGATCGTGCCCTTCTTGATCGAGTCCTCGTTCTTGATGGCGTAGAACTTGCCGACCATCTGCGGAAGGCCCCAGGTGCCGAGCGAGGTCAGCAGCACGACGAAGATCAGGAACACGGGGTCCGGTCCGAGGAAGGATGAGTACTCCCAGCCGCCGTTCGCTCCTGTCGCGAGCTGCTTCGTCGCTTCCATGAAGCCGCCGTTGCTGTTCAGCACCGCGACGATGACCGCGACGATGCCGACGAGCATTATCAGTCCCTGGATAAAGTCGTTCAGCGCCGTAGCCATGTAGCCGCCGATGATGACGTAAACGCCGGTAAGCACCGCCATTATGATAACGCAGACTGAGTAGTCGATGCCGGGGAACGCCATCGCGAACAGACGGGAAAGTCCGTTATACAGCGACGCGGTGTACGGAATAAGGAACACGAAGGTGATGATCGAAGCGGCGATCTTCAGGTTCTTGGAGTCGAAGCGGGAGCCGAAGAAGTCAGGCATCGTCTTGCTCGAGAGGTGCTGCGTCATGATGCGGGTGCGCCTGCCGAGTATGTTCCACGCGAGCAGCGAGCCGATAAAGGCGTTTCCGAGTCCGATCCACGTGGAAGCGAGTCCGAAGTTCCAGCCGAACTGTCCCGCGTATCCGACGAAGATGACGGCGGAGAAGTACGACGTGCCGTACGCGAACGCGCTCAGCCACGGCCCGACGGAGCGGGAGCCGAGCACGAATCCGTTAACGTCGGAGGCGTGTTTCTTGGAACGGACGCCGATAAATATCATAAGCGCGAAAAAGAATGTGATAAGTATCAGCGTGAGTATTGATGTGGTGCTCATTTGTTTTTCTTCCCTTCATTGCGGCGCGAGCCGCGTTTGGAATTATCAGTCGATAACGGGGAGCTTGTCAAGTCCGACCTTGAGTTCCTCGTCGGTGGGGATGTAATCCTCCATAAGTCCGTCGTGGAACTTCTGGTAGGCGACGAGGTCGAAGTAACCGGTACCGGTCAGACCGAAGACGATGGTCTTCTCTTCGCCGGTCTCCTTGCACTTGAGCGCCTCGTCAATCGCGACGCGGATCGCGTGGGAGCTTTCCGGCGCGGGGAGGATGCCTTCGACGCGGGCGAACTGCTCCGCCGCTTCAAAGACCTTGACCTGCGGCACGGAGGTCGCTTCCATCAGTCCGTCGTCGTAAAGCTGCGAGAGAACGGAGCTCATGCCGTGGTAACGGAGTCCGCCGGCGTGGTTCGGAGCGGGAATGAAGCCGCTGCCGAGGGTGTACATCTTCGCGAGCGGGCAGACCATGCCGGTGTCGCAGAAGTCGTAGGCGTACTTGCCTCTGGTCAAGCTCGGGCAGGAAGCGGGCTCTACCGCGACGATGCGGCAGTCGAGCTTGCCGTTGATCTTGTCGCGCATGAAGGGCGCAATCAGACCGCCGAGATTGGAGCCGCCGCCGGCGCAGCCGATGACGATATCCGGCTTGATGCCGTATTTGTCGAGCGCCGCCTGCGTTTCGAGGCCGATGATGCTCTGATGCAGCAGCACCTGGTTGAGCACGCTGCCGAGCACGTATCTGTAGCCCGGGGTGGAGGTGGCGACTTCGACGGCTTCGGAGATAGCGCAGCCCAAACTTCCGGTCGTGCCGGGGTGGTCGGCGAGTATCTTCTTGCCGATGTTGGTGGTCATCGAGGGCGAAGGCGTAACGTCCGCGCCGTAGGTGCGCATGACCTCGCGGCGGAAGGGCTTCTGCTCATAGGAGACCTTGACCATAAAGACCTTGCAGTCGAGCTTGAAGTAGGAGCACGCCATCGAAAACGCGGTGCCCCACTGGCCGGCGCCGGTCTCGGTCGTAACGCCCTTGAGTCCCTGCTTCTTGGCGTAATACGCCTGCGCGATGGCGGAGTTCAGCTTGTGGGAGCCGCTGGTGTTGTTGCCCTCGAACTTGTAGTAAATCTTCGCGGGGGTGCCCAGCTCTTTTTCGAGACAGTAGGCGCGCACCAGCGGGGAGGGACGGTACATTTTGTAGAAATTGAGTATCTCTTCCGGAATGGGGAAGTATTCGGTGTCGTTATCAAGCTCCTGCTTGATAAGCTCGTCGCAGAAGACGGGAGCGAGCTCTTCCGCCTTCATCGGTTGATGGGTGCCGGGATTGAGCAGCGGCGCGGGCTTGTTCTTCATCGCGGAGCGGAGGTTATACCATGCTTTAGGCATTTCTTCTTCGGTAAGATAGATTTTATAAGGGATATTCTCGGTTGCCATAGTCGTTACATCCTTTCAGTATTATTTGAAGTGTTTTTTGATTTTGTTATTCCGCGTCGTCGCGGGGAAGTGGGATACTAAAGTTTATTTACGGCGCGCACGCGCCATCGCCAATAGAGTATTATCCGCATACGCGCTTAAGCTCCTTTCGCTTCAAAATAAAAGATGCGGTACAGGTCAACCTGTGCCGCATCCGATAACCGAAAACTACTTTTGCTTCCGAAAATCACTGCACCGCAAATCGACCTTACTTCCCGACGGCAAAGCCGTAGAACGTAAAGTTGAAATAGCGCCAGTACTTTGCGGAAACGTTACGCATGTTTTTTCTCCCAAACGCCCGAGGGCGTACTTTAATGAAGCGATTATACTACCTCAAAAAGCGTTTGTCAATAGGAAAAGCGAAAAAAGTTTTAATTTTTTAACGCTTTAAAGCGTGAGTTAGTTTCCGATGCAAAAAAACACAAAAAAAGAACGCCCCGCAGGGCGTTCTTTTTTAATTGTCGGTTTGCCTATCAGGCGTTGTTCAGGCTGGGCAGGGAGTCGATGACGAGGTTCTGCTTAGGATCGAGCTTCTCCTTGATGGTGTACCAGCTTTCGCCGTTCATAGCCATCATGAAGTAGTCATCGCCGCTGATAAGACCAATGAAGGAGTACTGGTTCTTGTACTTACGCGGCGCGCGCATACGGAAGAACTGCTCGGTGGTCCAGCCGTTGATTTCGCACTGCGCCTCGGTGGATACCATATCCAGTTCGGGCGTCTGCTTGTAGAAGTTGAAAATCTCGATGAAGGCGCGGGCTTCGTTGACGTTCTTGGCGCCGACGGGGATCGCGTGGCCTTCAACGTAGTAGTCCTGGCGCGGGCCGAGGCCGGTGGCGGTGTTGTCGGGGACGGGGACGAAGTCGATTTTGCCCTGCGCCGCCATGGTTCTGTAAGGCTCGGACATGGTCAGCCAGTTGCCGTAGTAGAGCATCGCGAGCTTGCCGGAAGCGAAGTAGGCGTTCGCCTTGTTCTGATCGCACCAGACCTTCTCAACGGTGTTCATCTTGGTGATGTAGCTCATCGCGTCGGCAAGCTTCGGGTCGTCGGTGTTGCTGACATACTTGCTGTCCTTGAAGACGGCGAAGTTGGTGTCATACATCGCGAAGACGTCGTGGAACCACATGTGGTCGAAGCCGAAACCGTAGATGGAGGTGTTGCCGCCTTCTTTAATGGTGAGCTTCTTGCAGATGTTGTCGAAGTTGTCCTTCGTCCACTGCTCCTTGTTCCAGAGGGAGAGCGGGTCTTCAACGCCGTATTCCTCAAATATGGTCTTGTTGAACCATACCATGTAATTGGCGTTGACTTCCGGCGCCGCGAGGATCTTGCCGTTCAGCGTGACGTACTGCATGTACTGGGCGAGGTCGCGCCAGTTGCGGTTTTTCCAGTCGAACTTATCGGTGATGTCCGACCAGACGTTCGCGAAGAGCAGGCTGGTCAGGTCGCCGATGCGGAGCTTGTAGACGTCGGGCGCGTTTTCCGCGAGGACCATCGCCTGAAGCTTCATTCCGCAGTCGCCGTAGTTGTAGGTGAGGAACTTGATGTTCGGTCCGCCGTACTTTTCCATATACTTGATCATATGGACGGAGTCGGGGGTCTCGGCGTTCCAGTGGCTCAGGAATGTAACGGTCTTGTCGCGCATTTTGTAGACGGGCGTGACGTAGGGCTCGCCGGAATCGTCGACGATCGTCGTAACTTCACCGAGGTCAAAGTCGTCGTCGACAGTGACGAAACGGCCGCCGTTGTCGTTTTCGCCCGGTCCGTCGTATTCGGGCGCGGAGCTCGAGGAGGCGTTGCCGCCGGTGGTCTTACACGCGGCAAGCGTGAACACCATGCCGAGCAAAAGAACGACCGCGAGGACTCTCAGGATGTTCTTTTTCATATTTATCATCTCCGTTGCGTTATTGACGGTTATCCGTCTTACCGGGGGGATTTCCCCATAAACATTATATTGCATTAAATGAAAAAGTGCAAGAGCAATTATTCAATTTTTTTATTTTTCGGAAATAGAACTTATTTCCATAATAATTATATCATAATTAAAATAGAAAGCGCCGGAACGGATTCCGTTCCGGCGCCTGAAGTGAAAGCGTCAGTTGTTAAGACTCGGCAGGGAATCGAGTACGAGCTGCTGCTTCGGATCATGCGCGGCGCGTATCTTATACCAGCTTTCGCCTTTCATCGCTTCCTCGAAGGCGGGGTCCCAGTCGGTGAGGATTATCGCGGTGTAGGGATTTTTGTAATAGCGGGGCGCGCGCATGCGGTAGAACTGATCGAGCGTAAGTCCGTTCAGTTCGCAGTCGGCCAGGGTGGACGTCATGTCCAGCTCCGGCGTTTGCTTGTAGAAGTTGAAGATCTCGATGAAGGCGCGGGCTTCGTTGACGTTCTTGGCGCCGACGGGGATCGCGTGACCTTCAACGTAGTAGTCCTGGCGCGGGCCGAGACCGGTGGCGGTGTTTTCGGGCACGGGGACGAAGTCAATCTTGCCGTTCAGAGCCATGCTTCTGTAAGGATCGCTCATTGCGAGCCAGTTGCCGTAGTAAAGCATTGCGAGTTTGCCGGAGGCAAAGTAGGCGTTCGCTTTGTTCTGAGCGCACCACAGTTTCTCCGTATTGTTCATCTGCGAGATGTACGCGAACGCGTCCGCGAGCTTGGGATCGTCGGTGTTGCTGACATACTTATTGCCGTCGAAGATTGCGAAGTTGGTGTCGTACATCGCGAGTACGTCGAAGAACCAACGGTGATCGAAACCGAAACCGTAGATAGTTGTGTTTCCGCCCTCGCGTATCGTCAGCTTGCGGCAAATGTTGTCGAAGTTGTCCTTGGTCCACTGGCCCTTGTTCCAGAGGGAGAGCGGATCCTCGACGCCGTATTCCTCGAATATGGTTTTGTTGAACCACACCATGTAGTTGGCGTTGACCTCGGGAGCCGCCATGACTCTGCCGTTGACGGTGCAGTATTTCATGAACGGAGCAAGGTCGCGCCAGTTGCGGTTGTTCCAGTCAAACTTGTCCGTGACGTCGGACCAGACGTTAGCGAAAAGCAGCGTGGTCAGGTCGCCGATGCGGAGCTTATAAACGTCGGGCGCGTTCTCGGCGAGCACCATCGCCTGCAGCTTCATTCCGCAGTCGCCGTAGTTGTAGGTGAGGAATTTAATCTGCGCTCCGCCGTATTTATCCATATAGGTTATTAGGTGGAGGCAGTCCTCGGGATACCAGTGACTGAGGAAGGTCACGGTCTTGTCGCGGTAGTTGTAATTCGGTGTGACGTAGGGCTCGCCGGACTTATCCACGATGGTTTCGACGTCGCCGAGGTCGATGGAGGAGATGTCTCTGATGTTGCTCGTCTGGCTGTAGGACTCCGTTTCGCCGGAATCCCACTGTTCGTATTCTGAGGAGCTTCCGTCTCCGCTGCCGGCATTTTTGCATGCCGTGAGGGCGAAGATCATAACGAGCGCGGTCAGCGCCGCAAGGATACGCGCGGGTTTATTCTTCATCGAATCTCTCCCTTCGTAAAACGCGGATTCAATATATAAATTATAGCATCAGCGGCGCTGAAAGTCAATATATTATGACCTGCGCAGCGCTTGACAAACCGACTGCTTATGGGTTATAATCGCGTCGGGTGAAATGATATGAACGCTGAAGAAAGAAGCAAAAAAGCGGTAGCGCTTTTTACGGAAGGATATAACTGTTCGCAGGCGGTCGCGCTGGCGTTTGACGACCTGCTCCCGATTGACCGAGACGTGCTCGCGCGTATCGCGAGCTCTTTCGGGGGCGGTATGGGCAGACTGCGGGAGGTTTGCGGCTGCGTCAGCGGAATGGCCGCCGTCGTCGGCGCGCTTTACGGCTTCTCCGGCGCCGAAACCGGAGGCGCGAAGGCGGAGCACTACGCGCTCGTGCGGCGTCTCGCGGAGGAGTTCCGCGCCGAAAGCGGTTCCATCGTCTGC
>JAFZXI010000016.1 GCA_017616855.1 Clostridia bacterium
CGCAGCCGCCGAGCGTCCTGCACTCCGCGAGCAGCGACGGACCGGCGGCGCGGTGGATCGCGCCGTCAACGCCTCCGCCGCCGAGCAGGGAGGAGTTCGCGGCGTTCACGATCGCGTCGCATCGCATCTTCGTTATGTCGTTTTCGACGATAAATAAAGGCATATTGTCATATTAACGCTGAAGCGTTGAGAACCTCCCTCAGACGAGGGAGGTGGCGCTCACGGGCTTCAGCCCGCGAGTGACGGAGGGAGTGATGCCGCCGAAGGCGGCTGTATATTCAAACTGCGCCGGCGGCGCGGTTTGTTCGATAACATTCGCGCGGCGATATCATTGTGTAAACCAACGCGCAAAGCGCGGCGGTTTACACCTGCGGCGCGTCCTTTTCGTCTCTCGGCAGATACCAGCCCTCGCGCGGAGCGCCGGTGTATTCGTTGCCGCTGCCGTAGAAATGCGAAACGTCGTTGAGCCGTATGCAGCGCATGATGAAGCGCTCGGCGTCGACCTTGTCGGGCATGAACTCCGTCACGCCTGTCGGGTCGATGTTAAAACCGTTCCAGAGCGTGACCGCGGAGAGCGGGAGCAGCGCCGCGAGTATGCCCATCGCGGCTCCGTAATGGCAGAAGATCAGTATGACGTCGTCCTTGTGCGCCTCGTATTCCGGCGTTTTGCGGTAGAAGTTTCCTTCGCGCACCAGGCCCTTGGTCGCGAATATCTCGTCGAGGTGGGTGGTGATGTTTTTCTGATGCTCGGGGAACTTCTTGCCGATGCAGCGGTCGCATTCGAGCCACTGAGTCGGGCTGATGGACTTCTCGTCGGCGAACCATTCGTCGTGGCCTATCGCCCAGGGGCAGAGCCAGCTCATGTCGCCGTCTTTTTCGGGGAAGACGTTGGCGGAGACGGGGTATTCCTGCAGCCAGTCGCAGATGACGGGCTCGACGCCGGTCTTCTCGACCGTCGGTTTAGCGGTGAGCTTCGCTCTGCCGAGAATCGAGCAGTATATATCGGTCGGCTTCAGCGGCGCGAGGCGCTGTGAAAGCAGCTCCGCCTCCATGACTCCGCGTTCCGTAAGCGAGTCGTTCGAGTAGTCGGGATAGCCGTGACGGCAAACAAGTATTCTCATAATGACCTCCGGATTGTTATTTGGTGATGCGGCTGATTCTTTGTCTTTGGCGACTGAGAAAAATACGATACACCCGTTTGCTTAAATGATACCATATTTTCGAAAGATAATAAAGATAAAACGACAAAATATGAATAATATTCATATAAAATCGGCGATAATATCCCCAAAATGTGAAAAAACGTCGAAAATTATTCAAAACTTGTATCACTATTGAATATTTCTATTGCCATTTCCGGAAAAAAGGTTTATAATCTACCATAGATATATTATAGGATAGTATCCTCGTCTCCGTATCGAATCGTGTCCGGCAGGTCCGCGCGGGAAGCGGAAACGGACGCGGCGGAGGGCGGAAAAACCGCCTTCGCGGGAGCGGGATACAAACCCTTACTGACGGGAGGCATACACTTTGAAGACCAAGATCCTAAAGCGGATATTATCGGCGCTGCTGCTCGCGGCGATGGTGATGTCGCTCTGCGCCTGCAACCCCACGGAGGGCACGGGCACGGGGAGCGGTTCCGCCGGTGAATCCGCAACGGAGCGCGAGGCAAGCGCCGCGGCTGCAAGCAACAGCAGCAACGACCTGCGAATGGTCGGCACCGCACGCACGACCTACGACGATTACCTCAAAGCTCATCCCGAATCCAAGCTCGTCTACGCCGATCCCATCGCCGCGGACCTTTCGGCTGCCGAGTTCACCATGGATATCGATTTCGAGCCCGAGGACGACGAGGCGATAACCGGCAAGACGACCGAGCCGGCCGATCTTGACGCGGATGCAGACGCCGAAGCCGACGCCGAAGCCGACGCCGAAGCCGACGCCGAAGCGGAAACCGAAGCGCCCGCCGAGCCGGAAACGACCGAGCCGGAGCCCGACGCCGAGCCCGAACCCGACGCCGGCGCGTACACCGCCGAAGACTTCGAGGTCGTCGACAGCTACGAGGGCAAGACCGGCACCATCCTGGTGTGGAAAAACGCCGAGGGCCGCCTTGACGTCAAGTTCAACGTCGAAAAGGCGGGGCGCTACGCCGTCTGGTTCGACTACTTCGCGCTGTCCGACGAGGCGCGCAACATAGAGCTCGAACTTTACGTCAACGGCAAAAAGACCTTCTCCCAGGCGGAGCGTATCAATATGAGCCGCCTCTGGCATAACGAAAACGACTCCATCGAGCAGGACGTCCGCGGCAACGACCTGAACCCGTCACAGGTCGCCTACAACGCGTGGATCCACGGTCCCGTCCGCGATAACGAAGGACTTTACGACGCCCCCTTCACCTTCTGCTTCAACGAAGGCGAGAACGTGATAACGATAATCGGCGCGAGAGCGCAGTTCGCGATAGCGGGCATCGAGCTTTACAACACCCCGGCTTACAAGACCTACGAGGAGTACCGCGGCGGAAACCTCATAACCGAAAACGGCTACTACGAGCTGATCCAGGGCGAAACGCCGACCTATACCTGCGATCCGGCGCTCCACCCGATTTACGACCGCTCGAGCGTCAATACCATCCCCGCCGACCCGATCCTGCTGAAGCGCAACACGATGGGCGGAGGCAACTGGGCGTCGCAGGGCCAGTACGCGGTATACACCTTCAACGTCCCCGCAGAGGGCTGGTACAAGATCGCGGTACGTTACCGTCAGAACGTCGCCCGCGGTCTGAGAACCTACCGCCGTCTCTACGTGAACGGCGAGGTACCCTTCGCGGAGGCCGATTGCCTCACGTTTGAATATTCCGACTACTGGCAGAAGACAGTGCTCGGCGAGATCGACAACGACGGCGAGCCCTACCTCTTCCACCTGAAATCCGGCAAGAACGAGATCCGCATCGAAGCGATAACCGGCCCGACCGGCGTCATCATCGCGGAGCTCGACGACATGGTCTACGAGTTCAACTACATATACAGAAAGATCATCATGATCACCGGACTCGATCCGGACCCCTACCGCGACTATCACCTCGAATCCGATATCCCGACGCTGCTTCCGACCTTCAAACGCCTGAAGGAGCAGTGCGAGAGCATCAAGGAACGCCTGATAGAGATACGCGGCGGCTCGTCTTCGTCCGAGGTCGCGTCGCTGACAAACATGAGCGTCCAGCTCAAGAGCTTGCTGAAGGACCCCGAAACGATTCCCGTCAGACTCTCGATGTTCAAGGATAACATCTCCGCGCTCGCGGCGCTCTCCGTCAAGCTGAAGGAGCAGCCGCTCGAGCTCGACTACATCACCGCGACGGCGAAGGACGTCGAGGAGTTCGTCGAGGACAAGGGCTTCTTCAAGAACCTCAGCTACAAGATCAAGGCGTACTTCGCCACCTATATCGAGGACTATAACTCCGTCGGCTCCAACGCCGAAGGCGAGGACGTCCTCAGAGTCTGGGTCAACCTCGGCCGCGACCAGGCGAACCTCATCAAGGAAATGAGCGACTCCGACTTCACCTCCCAGACGGGAATCAGAGTCAAGGTCAGTCTCGTCCAGCAGAACCTGATTCAGGCGAACATAGCGAACGACGGACCTGACGTAGTTCTCTTCGTCGGCGGCGGCGACGTCGTCAACCTGTCCGCCCGTGAAGCGTTGGTTGATATGTCGCAGTTCACCGGTTGGGACCTGACGAACAGCACCGGCGGCGCCTATCACGTCAACGACTACGAAACGGTCATGACGCGCTTCTCCAAATACGCCGGCGAGCCGTACCGTTTCACCGACTACACGGGGCATACCGGACACTATTCGATACCGATAACCGAAAACTTCAATATGCTCTTCTACCGCACCGACATCTTCGATGAGCTCGGGCTTGAGCCGCCCAAAACGTGGGACGATTTCTACAAGGTGCTGACCGTGCTGCAGAACAACAACATGCAGGTCGGTATCCCGAACGGCAGCGACAGCGCCGTCGACAGCGGAATCTTCCTTACGCTGCTGAAGCAGCACGGCTTGAGTCTTTACAGCGACGACCTCAAGAAGACCAACCTTGACACGACCACCGCGCTGGCGGCGTTCAAGCAGTGGACCGGCTTCTATTCGCAGTACAGTATGCCGCAGCGCTACGACCTGTACACGCGTTTCAGAACGGGCGAAATGCCGATGGGCTTCGCGGGCTACACCTTCGTCAACCAGCTCAACTACGCGGCGCCCGAACTCAAGGGCCTCTGGGAAATGACCACCATTCCCGGCACGGTGCAGGAAGACGGCAGCGTCAATAACATCGTTTCCGGCGGCGGCGCCGGCGCGATAATCTACAAGCGCGCGGTCAAGCGCGGCGTCGAAAAAGCGGCGTGGGCGTATATCGACTGGTTCACCAGCGAGGACGCGCAGGCGAAATACGGCTTCGATATCGAGACGTTGCTCGGAGCCGCCGGCCGTTACGACACCGCGAACATCTCCGCCGCGGAGCGCCTCCCCTGGAGCGCAAAGGAGTGGAAGGTGCTGAAAGCGCAGTGGGATAACATGTTCATCAATCCCGTTGTCATCGGCGACTACTACTACTCGAGAAACATTACCTTCGCGTTCAGAAACGTCGTTATCTACTCCAAGAACCCGAGAGAAATGCTCCTCAGCTACAACAAGGAGATAAACGCGGAGATAACGACCAAACGCAAAGAGTTTAACCTGGAGGTGGATGAAAAATGACGACTGAAGTCAAAATGCCCGTCAAGCGCAAGCTGACGCCTAAAGAATACGTCAAACTCCAGGGTACGCTCATCGGGCGCAACTGGGATAAGTACGTCATGCTTGCGCCGTTCTTCATTATCTTCACCATCTTCACCGTCATCCCCGTCGCCGCGGCGATTGTGCTGAGTTTCACGAACTACAACATGGTCCAGACGCCCGGCTTCGTCGGATTTGACAACTACATCCGCCTGCTGCTTTCGGATACGATATTCCCGAAAGCGATAAAGAACACCCTCGTCTTCGCGGTCATCACCGGCCCGCTCAGCTACTTCGCCTGCCTGATGCTCGCGTGGTTCGTCAACGAGCTCGGCCCGAAGCTCCGTACGCTGATGACTCTGATGTTCTACGCGCCGAGTATCAGCGGCTCGCTGTATATGATCTGGAGCTTGATATTCTCCGGCGATATGTACGGCTGGGCGAACGGCTTACTGATGAGCTGGGGGTTGATCGACGAACCGATACTGTGGTTGAGCGACCCGCAATACAACCTGACGATTATAATGGTCGTTCAGGTCTGGGCGAGCTTGGGCACGGGCTTCCTCGCGTTCGTCGCGGGCTTCCAGAACGTCGACACCTCACTTTATGAGGCCGGCGCCGTCGACGGCGTCAGCAACCGCTGGCAGGAGTTGCTGCATATAACCCTTCCTTCGATGGGACCGCAGCTTCTGTTCGGCGCCGTCATGCAGATCGCCTCCTCCTTCGCGGCGGGCGATATCTGCGTCGCGTTCGCCGGCAACCCGTCGACCGACTATTCGGCGGCGACGATCCTGACGCATATTTACGACGTCAGCGGACGATACGAAATGGGCTACGCCTGCGCGATATCGACCGTGTTGTTTGTGCTGATGATCTTCGCCAACGTCGGAGTACGTAAGGTACTCCAGAAATACTTGTAAGGGGGGCGAAGCTGATTTATGAAGAAAAAACTCGCTTCCCAGGTCACCGCAACGGGTGAAAAACGTTTGCTCACCGCCGAGGACTTTATGTCCAAGGAGGAGATGAAGGCGCGCAAGAAGGCGATAAAGGCGAGAAACCGCCGGGTCCGCGCAAAGAGAGCGGGCCGCCACGCGCGCAGCCGCGCGGGCAACATCGCGATCTTCGTGCTGCTGCTTGCGTTCGCCGCGTTCTTTATGCTCCCCTTCGTCTTCACGCTGATGCAGGCGTTCAAGCCCGCCGAGGAGCTGTTCCGTTATCCGCCGCGGCTTATCCCGAGAAACCCGACGATCGATAACTTCATAGTCCTCGGACAGCTCACCAATTCGCTGTGGGTCCCGCTTTCCAGATACATAACCAACAGCGTCATGGTCTCCGTCACGGGTACTTTGCTGCACGTTATCGTCGCCTCGATGGGCGCTTTCGTGCTCGCGAAGTATAAGTTCCCGGGCTCCAAGACCTTCTTCACCATCATAGTTTATTCACTGCTTTTCACCGGCTCCGTCACCGCGATGCCGTCGTTCATAGTAATGAATAAGCTGAACTTGATTAACACACCGTTGGCGATCATCATACCTGCCATCGGCGGCTCCTTCGGACTCTTCCTTATGAAGCAGTTCATGGAGCAGATACATCCGTCCATTATCGAATCGGCGACGATCGACGGCGCGGGGACGTTCAAGATCTTCACGAGGATCGTAATGCCCTCCGTCAAGCCGGCGTGGCTGACGCTGATAATCTTCACCTTCCAGGGCCTCTGGAACAACTCGGGCGGAACGTATATCTACGATGAAGCGTGGAAGATGCTCCCGACGGTGCTCTCCCAGATAACCGCGTCCGGTATCGCGAGATCCGGCGCCGCGGCGGCCGCCTCGGTCATAATGATAATCCCTCCGCTGCTCGTCTTTATCCTGACGCAGTCGAACGTTATCGAGACCATGGCGTATTCGGGCATAAAGGAGTAACGGCATGAAGAAAAGCAGCAGAATGATGATAAGGTTCGTAACGCTGTCGCTCGTATTCGTGCTCGCGTTCTCCGCGTATGCGATGCCCGCCTCCGCAGCGGTTTCCTACGACACCTACACCTACGATACCTACAGCACCGCCCGCGTTTCGCCGGACGGCTACCAGGTCACGAAGGTCATCAACGGCGTCGACATCGGCGTCGGCAATATGAGCAGCCCGAAGGACATCTTCGTGCGCAACGACCACATCTATATCCTCGATTCCGGCAACGGCAGGATAATCGTGACCGATTTCGACTTCAACCTCGTCAAGACGATAGATCATTTCTACGAGGCGGACGGCACGGAGTATACGCTCCACGATCCGAACGGCTTCTTCATCGACACCGATGAAAAGCATATCTACATCGCGGATACGAATAACGAAACGCTGACCGTCTATGACGACGAGGGCAACATCGTATTCAATCCCGACGGAACGAAGCAGGAGATCACCGTCGGCAACAAGGTCATCTGCGTCGACGAGGCGGGCGTGATCGTTTCCGAGTTCAACAAGCCGGAAAGCGACATCTTCCGCCAGGATATCAAGATGAAGCCCACCGCGGTCCTGAAGGACGGGCTCGGCCAGATATACATACTGTCCGAGGGCTTCTACTACGGCGCGATAGTCTACCGCGAGGACGGGACCTTCGTCGGTTTCTACGGCGCGAACAAGGTCGCCGTCACCGCGAGTCTGCTGATCGAGCGCGCCTGGCGTAAGATCATGACGAAGAAGGCGACGAGCTACACCGCCAACTACGTCCCGACCGCGTACAACGGCTTCGACGTCGACGACGAAAACTTCATCTACACCATCTCCGATAACGGAGCCAACGCCATCAAGAAGCTGAACGCCGTCGGCGATAACGTCCTCCAGACCGAGACCGTCCGCGTCGGCAGAAACAAGGCGGTATTCGGCGACCTCGAACAGTCCTGGGACCTCGGCGTTTCGAAGGAGACGCGCTTCAAGGACATCGACATTTCGCCCAACGGCTTCATCAACGTCATCGACTACACCCGCGGCAGACTCTTCCAGTACGATCAGGACGGCGAACTGCTCTTCATCTTCAGCGGTTTGGGCGATCAGTCCGGTACCTCCAGCCAGCCGATCGCCATCGAGAGTTTGCCGGACGACAGCATCCTCGTGCTCGATATGCACAAGGGCTACGTCACCAAGTGGTCCCCGACTGAATACGGCGAACTCGTTCACAAGGGCACGCTGCTCTTCAACGAGGGCAAATACGCCGAGGCGAAAGAGATCTGGCAGGACGTCATTCTCCGCAACTCCAACTTCGAGCTCGCCTATACCGGTATCGGCAAGGCGTACTACGAAGAGGAGCAGTACGAGGAAGCGCTCGAGTACCTCAAGCTCGGGTTCGACCGCGAGACCTATTCGCAGGCGTATAAGTATTACCGCGCCGACCTGATCCGCAAAAACTTCGTTTGGGTCATCGTCGGTCTGGTGGTGCTGATCGTCCTGCTCTCGCAGATAGGGCGCTTCAAGCGCTGGTTCAACCGCAAGCGCGGCAAGCCCGAGAACTATAAGGACATCTTCGGTCCGTTCTACATCGCCCGCCACCCAATCGACGGCTTTGAGGACCTGCGTTTCCAGTGGCGCAACAGGCAGATATATTATTCTATAGGAATACTTTTCCTGTTCTTCATCTCCCGCGTCATCGAGCGCCAGTCCACCGGATTCATACTGAACACGAACAAGCCGGAGGACCTGAATATCGGCATGGTCCTGCTGCAGACGGTTGTCATCGCGCTGCTGTTCGTGGCGTCCAACTGGGCGGTCACGACCTTCACCAACGGCGAAGGCAGTCTCCGCAAGATATTCTACGGCACCTGCTATTCGCTCCTGCCTTACAGCGTTTCGATCATAATCAAGGCGCTCGCGAGCAACTTCATCACCTACGATGAGACCGCGCTGCTGAACGTCATCACCTATATCGGAACGCTCTGGAGCATCTGGCTGCTGATGAACATGGTCAAGGGCGTCCACCAGTTCCGAATGCTCGGCTCTGTGCTGACGATAGTGTGCACCGTCGCGTTCATGGTCGTCGTGGCGGTCCTCGTCGCGCTGTCGATCAGTCTTATCCAGCAGTTCTACGTTTTCCTGCTCTCGGTCTACAACGAGATAGCTTACAGGATATCTTAAAGGAAGGGGGAGCAGATATATGAAATTCGGAAAGAAAAAACAGCCCGAACAGACGGAAGAAGTCGAGTTCGATAAGGCCTCGCTCGTGCTGACCAAGGACGAGACGAAGTGGGGCAGAACCAAAAAATGGCTCAAGCCCGTGCTTATCGTCGCGATAATTCTGTTCATTCTCTGGGAGCTTTTCGCATCGCTCGTGCTTCCCGTTCTGGGGCGCAGGGACATCATTTCGCTTCCCAAGCGCAAGGTCGAAGCGACCGACTTCACTCCGCTCGCCGGCGTAAGTTTGCCCGCGGGAGTTCCGGAGTATATGGTCGTAGCGGCGAAGAAGGGCGACCTTACCCTCTGCGTCTGCGCCGAGGGCGGCGCCGACCAGTACGGTAACCGCGGCGAGTTCTGCGTCGTCAAGGGCGACGGCGAGCAGATATGGTTCTCCAACCCGCAGGACAGAAACAGCGAAGCGGAGGAAGCCACCGGCAAGTTCAGGTGGGAGATGTATTCCCAGCTGCTCATCACGACCTACGATAACACGACAAGCACCGCCGAGGGTTATAACTCCTACTGGCACGCATCAAGCGACCGCGCGGATAACGCCGACTGCTTCTCGATACAGAGCATCGAGGACGGCTTCGTCTGCAAATACACCTTCTCCACCCCGAACGTGACCGTTCCGCTTTACGTCCAGCTGACCGACACCGGCTTCAAGGCGTTCACGCTCGAGAATCAGATAAAGGAGAAGACGAAGAAGGACGGCACAAAGCCGATAGTCGTCAGCAACGTCGTCGTCCTGCCGTACTTCAACTCCGGCTCCGTTGAGGACGAGGGCTATATGCTCGTTCCGGACGGCAGCGGCGCGATAATCGAGTTCAACAACGGCAAGAACGAAGGGCTCGTTTCCAACGTCGCGCATTACTCCGCCGCCGTTTACGGCAATGACACCGCCCTGCGCTACGACTACCGTTCGTCCGGCATTTACATTCCGGCGCTGCCCGTCTTCGGCGTGAAGAACAACGACACCTCCTTCGTGGCGGTGATAACCGAAGGCGACTCCGCGGCGACGGTGGTTTCCTACACCTCCGGCTCCAAGAACCTGCAGAACCAGGTCTACGCCAACTTCGAGCGTTACACCCACGGCGCCGTCACGATAGGCGAGCGCGGCGACTGGACCGCCCGCGAGGTCGAGAAGTACTACACGAGAGGCGCGCAGTACTCCATCGCGGAGGTCAACTACCTGCTGCTCGACAAGGACGCCGGCTACGTCGAAATGGCGGCGGCGGTCCGCAAGTACATGATCGATAACGCGCTGCTCGTCGATCGCATGCAGGACAGCGTATCCGATATGCCGATCTTCATGAACTTCATCGGCGGCCAGTATAAGAAGGAGAGCGTGATGGGTATCCCCGTCAATCGCCTCAAGGTCTTCACGAGCGTCGATAACATCAACGAGATACTCGACGATTTCGACGGCGAGGGCATAAAGAATGTCGTCGCGACCTACGCCGGCTACAACACGACGGATATCAAGAGCGGCAAGTTCGTCACGGGCATAAAGATACCGTCCGGACTCGGCTCAGTCAAGAAGCTGAAGGACCTCTACTCGCGTCTGAACGGCAAGCTCTACCTGTGCTACAACCCGATAAACCTGAACTCCAACGGCAGCGGGCTCACCAAGAACTCCGACACCGCCAAAGGCCTCAGCGGCAGTCCCGTCGCGCTTTACACCTACTCCGTCGCGACCGGCTACGCCGGCGCCTACAGCCGCGGAGCCAGCGCGCTCTCGCCGATCAAGTTCGAGGAGCTCATCACCCGCTACGTCGAGAACTCCAACGATACCGGCACGAACTTCGGTATCTACATGAATAACGAGCAGACGCACTACTCGAATTTCTCCCGCACCGGCTTCATCTCCAGAGAGGCGTACAGCATCTACCAGGAGAACATGTTCACGAAGGCGACGGAAGAAAACTCCGTTATGACGAAGTTCCCGACCTACTATCAGCTTAAGTACGTCGATTACGCCACCGAGGTCCCGACGGCCTCCTCTGCGTATGACATGACGGACTACAGCGTGCCTTTCTATCAGATGGTCGTCAGCGGCAGCGTTACCTACACCTCACCCGCGCTGAACTTCGAGGGCGATATCCACGACGCGCTGATGCGCACGATGGAAACGGGCAGCGTGCTGTATTACACCTTCATTTATAAGGATCCGTACGAGCTTAAGGATACCTGGTACGAGTTCCTTTACGGCGCGAGCTACGAGAACGGATTTGAGAGCGCCGTCTCCGCTTACAGAGAGCTGACCAAGGTCTACGAAAAGCTCGGGACCAACGTCCTGCGCGGCCATGAGCGCCTCGCCGAAGGCGTTACCGTCAGCACCTTTGAAAGCGGAAAGAAGATTATCTTCAACTACACGGAGCGTGAATACGTCACCGAGCAGGGCGTCACGGTACCTGCCGACAGTTACGTTCTCGTATCGGAGGAGGGAAGCCAGTTATGATTTTCAACGAAAACACCCCTCATGATGAAAACGCCGAAGAAATGATATCCGAAGCCGTTGAAGAAACGGAGGCCGTCGAAGCGTCCGCCGAGGAAGCCGCCGCGGAAGCGGAAGAAGCGATAGCGGAAGCGGAGGCCGAGGCCGCCGAAACAGAGGCGGAAGCGGAGATCATCGCCGCCGAAGCGGAAGCCGAGGCGGAAGAGGCGGCGGAAGGCATAACCGTTCTTGAACCGGCTTACGCCGGCATGGACGGCGCTTCGCGCAGCCCGCTTCGCCGCAGGCACAAGCTTTCTTACGAGCGCAAGAAGGGGCTTTACGGCTACGGCTTCATCGCCATCTGGCTCGTCGGCGTGCTGACCTTCTTCATCCGCCCGCTGATAGGCGTTTTCGAGTTCGCCTTCTGCGATATCAACATCAATCAGCAGGTCGGCGGCTACACTCTGAGCTGGAACAACTTCGAGTGGATCAAATACGCCTTCCAGACCGACCCGTCCTTCCTCAGAAGCATGGTGACGTCCTTCCTGAGCATGTTCTACTCGGTGCCGGGCATAGTCATCTTCAGCTTGACCATCGCGGTCATACTGAATCAGAAGTTCCGCGGCAGAACCTTCGCGAGAGCGGTCTTCTTCCTGCCCGTCATCGTCACCAGCGGCGTCGTCATCTCGATAATCCAGGGCGACTCGATGTCGACGGTCATTCTGAGCGGCTCGAAGGGCGGCTCGATGGTTCAGGCGTTCGGACTCAGCAACTTCCTGTATTCGCTGAATCTGCCCTCCGACGTCGTCAACTTCATATCGAACTTCACCAACCAGATGTTCAACTTCGCCTGGAAGTCCGGCGTGCAGATACTCCTGTTCATAGCCGCGCTGCAAACGATTTCGCCGGACCTATACGAAGCGTCCTCGATTGAGGGCGCGACGGCGTGGGAGGACTTCTGGAAGATAACGATCCCGATGATTTCGCCCATGATCCTGCTGGCCTCGGTCTATACGATAGTCGACTCCTTCACCGACTACTCCAGCAGCACCATGACCTACATCACCGACCAGGTCAAGAATAACGGCCGTATCGAATACGGCTCGGTCCTCGCGATAATCTATTCGCTGCTGGCGCTCGCCGTCATCGGAATAGTTTACGTGATAATCGACCGCCTGGTCTTCTATTCGGTGGACTAAGGGGGTGCGGATATGGATTTGAAAAAGATTACCGGATTCCCCGGAAAAGTGAAGGACTACGTCAGGGAAAAGCACGAAAAGAACCCCTACCTCGCCAAGAAGGCGACAAGCAAGGCCGCCCACATCGCGTGGACGATATTCCGCACGCTGTTGCTCATCGGTCTGAGCTTCATCATCATCTACCCCGTCATCTACATGTTCTCGATGGGCTTCCGCGTTTCCGAGGAGGTCATGGACCCCGCGGTCGTCTGGATCCCCAGAACGCTGACGCTCGATAACTTCAAGATGACGATAGACCTGATGAAGTATTGGGACGCGCTCAAGCAGACGGTGCTGTTCAGTATCCTCAGCTCGCTGCTCGCGGTCGCCTCCTGCGCGATAACCGGCTACGGTTTCGCCCGCTTCAAGTTCAAGGGCAAGAAGTTCCTGTTCGTGCTGGTTCTGCTGATGGTCATCATTCCGTCGCAGACGACGATAATCCCGCAGTTCATACAGTTCAGGTACTTCGACTTCTTCGGCATCGGCAAGATCGTCCAGCTCTTCTCCGGAAAGCTTTGGTCGACTAACATTCTCGATACCGGCTGGTCGCTCTACCTGCCCGCAATCTTCGCCAACGGCATACGCGCGGGCATAATGATCTATATCTTCCGCCAGTTCTTCCGCGGACTGCCGAAGGAGCTCGAGGACGCGGCGTATATCGACGGCTGCGGACCGATAAGGACGTTTATCCAGATAATGATCCCGCTGTCCTCGGCGGCGTTCATCACCGTCTTCCTGTTCTCGTTCGTCTGGTACTGGAACGACTACTACGTGTCCGGCATGTTCTTCTCGAACATAGGCACCGTATCCGTCCGACTGTCCGGACTGCGAAGTCTGCTCAGCATGAGCCAGGCGAGCGTCAGCTTCGACCCGTACTCGATAATCACCTATATGCAGGCGGGCTGCTTGCTGACTATCGCGCCGCCGCTGATCGTTTACATCATCTTCCAGCGGTTCTTCACGCAGAGCATCGAGAAGACCGGCATCGTCGGCTGATACCGATATGAAGATAACGGAAAAGATAAGGAATAAGTTTTCACAAGGCTTCGGGCCCGCGTGGGCGGGCTCGAAGCTTCTTTTCTTGCCCGTTATCGCGCTCGCGCTGATAGTCGCGCTGCTCGTCGTGCTGATGGTGATGGGGAAGAAAGCCCCCTATCAGTTCGACTCCGCGAGCTACAGCGAGCACCGATACAACTACGGTTGGTCCGAGTTCTCGCAGGACGACGTTTCCGAATCAAGCAGCGATTCCGGCTCGAACGGCGAGGAAACGGACGAGGAATACTTCGCCCGCATTTCGCAGCTTCTGAAGGACTCCGTCGCCTGCAATATCGCGACGGAAAACTACTCCGAAACGTCGGCGAAGAACATAAAATCGAGCTGCTTCTACAAGCTCGTCTACGGCGCCGACGACATGGCGATACGCGTCGCGCCGGACATTACCGACGCGCGTTACACGCGCACCTCGGACGGCTTCAACACCGTCACGACGCCCGATATGACGCTCTACCGCGAGGAGCGGCGGGACTCGAACTCGCAGGAGTTCCTGCTGACTCCGGCGGCGGAGGGCGGTTATTATATCATCTCGAAATCCTCCGGCAGAATGCTCGCCGAGGTCGGCGGCTACCCGATGCTGCGCGACGCGGACCTCTCCCCGAACAAGCGCTGGGACGTCAGAAAAGCGGAGAGCGGACGCTACGTCATAACCTCGCTTTCGGACGGCGGCGTGCTGAATATCTACCGCGGCTCGCTCGCGCTCGAGAAGGAAGCGGATATGCTCGACGACGCCTGGTTCATCTACGAGATCGACGCGGCGCCCTGGCAGAGCGTATTCGTCGATAACTTCGAGCCGGGCTACATCTCCGCGATGTGGACGCGCAAGGGGAACGACCTGACGACCGACGGGAGCTGGGTCTTCGACGGCGGCAGGATAGAGATAAAAGCGAAGCTGAAGGAAGGCGCGAAAGCGTACATGACCGCGCTGACCGCTACCGGCGAGGAAGCCCGCGTCGACATCTTCGACGCCGACCTCGCGGGCGGAACTCTCCGCTGCGGCGTCTCCTTCATGGACGGGCGCAAGACTGTCAAGCACGGGCAGATCGGTATCGGCGCGGGACTTTCCGACTGGCACGAATACGCGGTCGAGTGGGATTCCGAGCAGGTGCGTTTCTATTTCGACGGCGTGATGTACTCCGTCTTCAACGTGACGACGGACGCGGCGCGCGCGTCCTTCAACGGCACACTGATGACGCTTTCGATAGAGGGTTTCGCGCCCCCGTATTCCGAGAATATCGACTGTGTCAAGTTCCGCAAGCGCAGGGGAGAGACCCTCTCCGCCGCCGGCGGCGGAACGCCGCTCGAGCCGTTCTTTACCGCTTCCGCGGCGGGTGAGTGCCACTGCGTGACCGCGATCAACGGCGGCTTCGCCGTCGCGGTCGAAAACGGAGTGGAGTTCTATTCCGAAAAGGGCGTCAAATACAAGATGTCGGTCGCCGGACTTGACGGCGCCGTGACCTCGCTGATAACGTCGCGGGACGGAAAGACGCTTCTCGTGCTCTGCCGCGGCTCGAATAACGCCTACGTCGTCGACTGCGCTTCCGGCGACGTGCTGACGCTTTCCGGCCATACCGACAGCGTAACCTGCGGCGCGCTCGCGGAGTCCGGCGTCTGCGTGACAGGCGCCCGCGACGGAACCATACGCGTATGGAGCGCCGGCAGCGGAGAGCTGCGCGGCGTGATAAACGCCGAATCGACCCCGCGTTCAGCGGCGATACTGTCGGTGGGCGAACGCTTCGCCGTCGGCTTCAACGACGGCTACGTCCGCGTTTACAACACGACCTCGCGCAAGATGTACACCTACTTCAACGCGCATGAAAGCGCCGTTACAGCTGTCGTATTCTGCGGCAACGATAAGCTCGCGACGGGCGACGCCTCCGGCAAGCTGATGCTCTGGGACCTCGGCGTGAACATCAGATATTACACCTCCGCCCACTGCCTGAGCGCGATAAACGACCTCGCCGTTTACTACGGCGGCCTCGTCTCCGCGGGAGGCGACGGCGCCCTCCGCCTGTACACGACGGAGAAGCCCGCGGAGATAACCGCGATACGAGCGCTTCACGGCGCCTCGGTCTGCGCGGTTGACTTCGTCGGCGGCGTGCTGAGCGTCGGCTACGACGGCAAGGCGTTCTACTGCGACTCCGGGCTGAACGTGAAATACGAGCTGAAAGGGCTTTCCGGCTTCGCCGCCGGCTGCGCGCTTTCCTCGGACGGCAAGACGGCTATCGTCTGCTCCGAAAGCGGACAGCTGTGTCTGTATAATCTGTAAAAAACGGTAAATACGGCCGCGCTTTTTACGCGGCCGTATTTTTCACTTGACAAAACAGCATATATATAGTATTATGATAGTTTGTTAAAGGGCGTATTTTGTGCCTGAAGCGACATTTTTCTTATTCTGAAAGGAGAAAACATAAGTAACCCATATGGACGGTGGAAGTATAATGCCGGTTTTGGCCGGCGAATTGGGAAAAGAGACGATTGCCTCCGACGGAGGCACGACAACCACGGGCATATTGCTCAGGATCCTTTTGCTGATAGTGCTGATAGCGATAAACGCCTTCTTCGCGGCGAGCGAGATCGCGGTCATATCCGTCAGCGAAGGCAAGGTGCGCAAGCAGGCGGAAGAGGGCAGCAAAAAGGCGAAGCGCCTCGTGAAGTTCCTCGATAACCCCGCGAAGTTCCTTGCGACTATCCAGGTCGGCGTAACGCTGGCGGGATTGATGGCTTCGGCGAGCGCGGCGAAAAGCTTCGTGACGCCGGTCAGCAATCTTTTCTGCGAGCCGTCGAGCGCTTCGCGCGGAGCGGTCGAGGTCATCGTGCTGATCGCGCTGACGCTTATCCTTTCGTTCATGATGCTCGTCTTCGGCGAGCTGGTGCCGAAGCGCATCGCGATGCAGAAGGCGGAGAAGATGGCGCTTGCCGTTACCGGCGTGGTGACGGGCATTTCAAAGATTTTCGCGCCCTTCGTCTGGCTGCTGACGAAGACGACTAACGGCGTGCTGCGCCTCTGCGGAATCGACCCGACGCGCAACTCCGAGGAAGTCACCGAGGAGGAGATACGCATCATGGTCGAGGAGGGCGAGGAGGCCGGAGTCGTCGATCAGTCGGAAAAAGAGATGATTGATAACGTCTTCGAGCTCAACGACATCCGCGTCAGCGAGATTATGACTCACCGCACGGAGATCGAGGCGATCTCCGTCGAGGACGGCATCGATGAAGCCGTCGAGATAGCGATAAAAGAGGGATATTCCCGCATCCCCGTCTATGAGGATACGATAGACGATATAATCGGCGTGCTGAACGTCAAGGATTTGCTCAAGTTCGTGACGAAGAACGCGCCCAAGAACTTCAATATCAAGACGATTCTGCGTCCGGTCTACTTCGTGCCGGATACCAACACCGCGGACGAAGTGCTCCGCGAGCTGCAGGCGCGCAGACAGCACATCGCCGTCGTGCTCGACGAATACGGCGGCACCGCCGGCATCGTCACGATGGAAGACCTGCTCGAAGCGATCGTCGGCAACATTCAGGACGAATACGACCACGAGGACGAGGAGATCGTCAAGGTGGACGAAAGCGTCTTCGTCATCGACGGCGCGTCCGATCTCGAGGAGGTCTCCGAGAGCATCGGCGTCAACCTGCCCGAAGGCGAGTACTCCACCGTCGGCGGCATGATAATCGACCGGCTCGACCGCGTCCCCGAGGACGGCGAAACGCCCGTCGTGGAGTTCGACGGCCTGCGCTTCGAGGTGCTGAAGGTCGAGGACCACCGCATTCAGAGCGTGCGCATAACGAAGCTTCCTCCCGAAGAGGAAAGCGAAGAAGAGTGAATAAACGGCGCAAGCCGGAAGGGAATAAAGCTATGAGATACACAGGAGTTACTTCAAGAGGTATAATCACCCCCATTTTCCAGCAGGGCGACGACCTTATCGCAGGCGTGACCTCCAGCATCGTCAAGGCGTCCGCCGAAGAGGGCTTCGAGCTGCACGACGGCGACGTCGTCGGCGTCACCGAAGCTGTCGTCGCGAGAACGCAGGGCAACTACGCGACCTGCGACCAGATCGTTACCGACGTCCGCGCCAAGCTCGGCGACGGCGTCATCGGACTGGTTTTCCCGATCCTCAGCAGAAACAGATTCGCTATCATGCTCCGCGCCTTCGCGCGCGCGGCGGGCAAGCTGGTCGTTCAGCTTTCCTACCCCTCCGACGAGGTCGGCAACCCGCTGCTTTCCTGGGATCAGGTGGACGCCGCCGGCGTCGACCCCTTCAAAGACAGCTTCACGCTCGAGCAGTTCCGCGCGAAGTTCGGCAACGACACGGTGCATAAGTTCACCGGCGTCGACTATATCGAGTATTACCGCTCGCTCGGCGATAACGTCGAGATAATCTTCTCCAACGACCCGCGCTATATCCTGAATTACACTAAGAACGTCATCAACAGCGATATCCATACCCGCCGCCGCACCGAGCGTATACTCAAGGAAGCGGGCGCGAACGTCTACGCGATGGACGAACTGATGACCGCCCCCGTCGACGGCAGCGGCTTCAACCCGAAGTACGGCCTGCTCGGCAGCAACAAGGCGACCGAGGAGAAGGTAAAGCTCTTCCCGCGCGACGCCGACAAGTTCGTCGCGTCGCTCGCCGCGGCGCTCTATGAGGCGACCGGCAAGCATATCGAAGTCATGGTTTACGGCGACGGCGGCTTCAAGGATCCCGTCGGCGGCATCTGGGAGCTCGCGGACCCGGTCGTTTCCCCGGCCTACACCGCCGGCCTCGAGGGCACGCCCAACGAGCTGAAGATGAAGTATTTCGCCGATAACGAGTTTGCGTCGCTTTCCGGCGAGGCGCTCGCCGAGGCGATGCGCTCCCGCATTCGCGAGAAGGATAAGAGTTTGGTCGGCAACATGCAGTCGCAGGGCACGACTCCGCGCCGCCTGACCGACCTGCTCGGCAGTCTTTGCGACCTGACCAGCGGCAGCGGCGACCGCGGCACCCCCGTCGTGCTTATCCAGGGCTACTTCACCAACTTCGCGACCGAATGATGCGCCGCACGATGCGCGGCTAAATGAATACTGAAGACTGAAGATTTAATAATTAATAATGAATGAACAAAACCGCACCCGTCGGGTGCGGTTTTGATTTATTCAAATCGGCTCCGCCGATTTGTTCCTTAATTTGCAATTTGCAATTTTCAATTTGCAATTACTTGAAGTAATCTTCAACTATATATCTCGGTCTCGCCTTCGTCTCGAGATAGACCTTGCCGACGTATTCGCCGACTATGCCTATCGCGGTGAGGTTCAGTCCGCAGGCGGCGGCGATCGCGGCGAGGATTATCGTCCATTGCCATTCGGGGTGTCCGCAGGCGCAGATTATCGCGAAGGCGATAATCGCGGCAATCCCGAGCGTCAGCAGGATAAGCCCGAGCGAAAGTATCAGCCGTATCGGGCGGACCGACATCGAGGTAATCCCCTGCCAGGCGAGCGCGAGCATCTTCTTCAGCGGATACTTCGATTCGCCCGCCTTGCGCTCCTGACGCGCGTACTCCACCGTCGCGGAGGGGAAGCCGACGAGCGGCACCAGCCCGCGCAGGAAGAGATTGACCTCTTTGAACTCCGCGAGGGCGTTCAGCGCGCGCCTGCTCATAAGGCGGCAGTCGGCGTGGTCGGGCACGATCTCGACGCCCATCTTCAGCAGCGTTTTGTAGTATCTGCGCGCCGTGCGGCGCTTGAAGGCGGAGTCGCTTCTGCGGTCGTTCCTTACGCCGTAGACGACGTCCGCGCCGTCGTAGTATTTATCGAGGAAGCCGTCTATGACGGCGACGTCGTCCTGCAGGTCGGCGTCGATGGAGATAGCCATGTCGGCGTCGTCCTTCGCGGCGAGCAGGCCGGCGAGCAGCGCGTTTTGGTGCCCGCGGTTGCGCGAAAGCTTCAGCCCCGCGGCGTAACCGCTGACCTCGCGCAGTCCGGATATAAACTCCCAGGTCCCGTCCGTCGAGCCGTCGTCGACGAAAAGGACGCGGCTTTCGGGCGAAACGCGTCCGCTTTCGACGAGCTCCGCGACGCGTCCGAGCAGTACGCGCGAGGTTTCGGGCAGCGCCTCCTCCTCGTTATAGCAGGGCACAACGATAAACAGCGTGCCGGTATTTCTCACGGGCGATCACTCCCTTCGCTTTTTATAATATCACAAAAGAAAAAATAATACAACCCCGCGCCGCAAATTGTTAATTTCACTTGAAATTAACGGACTTTTCTATTATAATAAACTATGTATATTAGGATAATATGGGCAAATTGCAGGAAAGGGGCGTGAGGCGCGTGAAAAAAACGGTCGCGATACTGCTTGCGGCGCTGCTGCTGACGGCGCTTGCCGCGCCCGCGTACGCGCTTTCGATGCCGGAAACGCTGAACGTTCCCACCGGCGTCGCCGCCGAAAACTTCCTCGCCGAGGAATACCAGTACCGCACGCTGATATACTTCACCCTCGCGGACGACATAATCGAGGTCATGTCCACCGAGCCGTCGCGCTATAAAGCGCTGACGCTCGAAGGCAAGCTCTACCTGCAGTTTTCGATAGACGGCGGAAGCTGGGTCAGCTTCTACTTCACCGGCGCCGACGACGAGGGCAACGAGGTGCAGCGCGTCTACAAAAAGCTCACGCTGACGCGCAAAAACTCCGTCTCCGTGCTGAACCTCGTGCGCGAGCAGGACCGCGCGCAGCTTCCCGAGGACGTCTACTTCTACGATCCCGAATATCCGCAGAACAGCTACCTGAAAACCGACGCCCACGAGTTCCGTTTCCGCGTCCGCGTGGAGCTTGAATATATCGACAAGGCGGATCTGAAGACGAAAAGCGTGACTTCGCCGTGGTCGAAGGCGGCGACGGCGTCCACCGTCGTGACGGAGGAGACGCTTCCGTCCGTCCTTCGCCTGCCGGTCATCGCTTCCGCGGAGCCGCGCGACGGCGCGTCCGGCGCCGAGCTCGCGGTGAGCGTGAAGCCGCCGATGCAGGTCACGCTGGTCGATAATTTCCTGCGCGAAAACGGCGGCGCCGTTGAGCTTCAGGCGCAGGCGAGCGTAAACGAGGGCGAGTGGGTGGATATGCCCGCTTCCGAAAGCGCCGTCGGCGCCGCGGTCTTCAACGTGCCGCAGTCGCTCGGGCCGGAGACCGCCTCCGCGGTCAAAACCAGCAACTTCCGCGTCCGCTTCCGCTACGCCGCGAAGGGCAGGGAGCTTGCGTCCGACTGGACGGAGGCGACCGCGGTCGGCGAATATATCGAACAGAGCAGGAATCCGGAGTTTTCCGCCCCGTCCTTCCTTATGAACGAGTTTCTGGGGCTGAAGGTCTGGATATGGATGCTCGCGGGGATCGTGATACTGCTCGCGGTCATCTCCGCGGCGATAGTACGGGGGAGAAGATATTGATTATCATCGGCATCGACCCGGGGCTCGCGACCATCGGCTTCGGCGTCATCGACTATACGGGTGGCAGGTTCAGGACGCTCGACTACGGCGTGCTGACGACGCCGGCGCATACGCCCGTGCCGGAGCGGCTCGAAAAGATTTTCTCCGACGCGACCGCGCTTTTCGCGAAGTACCGCCCCGACGCCATCTCGATGGAGGAGCTTTATTTCAGCAAGAACATAACCACCGGCATACCGGTCGCGGAGGCGCGCGGAGTGCTGCTGCTCGCGGCGCAGAAGACCGGCGTCGGCGTCTACGAATACAACCCCGCCGAAGTCAAGCAGGCGATCGTCGGCTACGGCAAGGCGGAGAAAAAGCAGGTCATGGAGATGACCCGCATGCTGCTGCGGCTCAACGAAATGCCGCGTCCCGACGACGCCGCCGACGCGCTCGCCGTCGCCGTCTGCCACGCGCACTGCTCCGGTTCGCTGAACGTGTTTGAAATGAACCGCGGCGCCGCCCGCAGAAATATAAGATAGCTTACCGGACTCCGAAAGACGACAAAGGAGATAACGCCATGTATTACCATATCAGAGGAACGCTTGCCTGCACCGGCCCCGGCTTCGCGGTCGTGGACTGCGGCGGCGTCGGCTACAAGGCCGGCGTGTCGCGCAACACCTTCAAGGACCTGCCCGGCATAGGCGAATACGTCAAGCTGCTGACGCACTACGTCGTTCGCGAGGATGCCGCCGAGCTTTACGGCTTTCTGACGCAGGAGGAGCTCGATTGCTTCCGCAGCATGCTCACCGTCAGCGGCGTCGGGCCGAAGGCGGCTCTGGCGATCCTTTCGGAGCTGACTCCCGACCGCTTCGCTGCGGCGGTGTCGGCGGGGGACTACAAGCTGCTGACGCTCGCCAGCGGCGTCGGGCCGAAGCTCGCGCAGCGCATCGTGCTCGAGCTGAAGGGGAAGCTCGGCGATATTTCCGAGCTGACCGGCGCCGACGTTCCGCAGGTGCGCGGCAATAAGGCGGAAGCCGCCGCGGCGCTCGAAGCGCTCGGCATGAAGCCGCGTGAAGCCGCCGCCGCGGTCGCTTCGCTCGACGGCGACATGTCCGTCGAACAGCTTATCGCCGCGGCGCTCGGCAAGCGCTGAACGGGGGAGGTAACGTGATGAACTACGACGATTTTGACGAAGGACGCTTCGTAGCGCCCGAAGAGAATATTTACGACAGGGATATCGAAAACACCCTGCGCCCGCGCACGCTCGACGAGTACGTCGGGCAGGACAAGGTCAAAGAGAACCTCCGCATCTTCATCGAGGCGGCGAAAAAGCGCGGCGAACCGATTGACCACTGCCTGCTTTACGGGCCTCCCGGCCTCGGCAAAACGACCCTCGCCGGCGTCATCGCCAACGAGATGAACAGCAATATCCGCATCACGAGCGGCCCCGCCATCGAGAAGCCGGCGGACCTCGCGGCGCTGCTGACCAACCTCGCGGACGGCGACGTGCTCTTTATCGACGAGATACACCGCCTTTCCACCGCCGTCGAGGAAGTGCTCTATCCCGCGATGGAGGATTACGCCATCGACATCATCATCGGCAAGGGCCCGTCCGCGCGCTCGATACGTCTCGACCTGCGGAAGTTCACCCTGATAGGTGCGACGACGAAGCCGGGCTCGATTTCCAACCCGCTCCGCGACCGCTTCGGCGTGCTGTTCCGGCTTGAAATGTACTCGCTCGAGGAGCTCGCGGCGATAGTTTCGCGCAGCGCCGGCATCCTCGGCATCAACTGCGCTCCGGACGGCGCGATGCAGATCGCGCGCTGCAGCCGAGGCACTCCGCGCGTCGCCAACCGCCTGCTCAAGCGCGTCCGCGACTACGCCGAGGTCAAGGCCGACGGCGTCATCACCGCCGCGGCGACTTCGGAGGCGCTGAAGCTGATGGAGATCGACTCGCTCGGACTCGACACCGTCGACCGCCGTCTGCTTGAAACGATAGCCGTGACCTTCTCCGGCGGCCCCGTCGGCGTGGAAACGCTCGCGGCGGCGACCGGCGAGGAGGCGGCGAGCATAGAGGACGTCTACGAGCCGTATCTTATGCAGCTCGGATTCATAAACCGCACGCCCCGCGGCAGGTGCCTGACGAAGGCGGCTTACGACTACCTCGGCATGCCCGTCAAGACCGACGGACAGATGAGCTTCGATATGTGAGGATAGATTATGAGGATTGCAAACGGCTGGCGCGATTACGAGCTGCTCGACGCTTCGGACGGCGAACGCCTGGAGCGCTGGGGCGACTTCTGCGTCGTGCGCCCCGATCCGCAGGTGATATGGACGACGGATAAAAGGGACCGCCGCTGGCGCGAGTTCGCGGGCCGCTACCACCGCTCCGAGACCGGAGGCGGCAGGTGGGAGGACCGCGGAATGCCCGCGCAGTCGCAGATATCTTACGGCGGATACAGATTCGTCATCAAGCCGATGGGCTTCAAGCACATGGGCATCTTCCCCGAGCAGGCGGTCAATTGGGACTACGCCGCGGCGAAGCTGAAAAACCGCCCCGGCGCGCGCGTGCTGAATCTTTTCGCCTACACCGGCGGCGCCACCGTGGCGTGTCTCGCCGCGGGCGCGCAGGTCACGCACGTTGACGCCTCGAAGGGCATGATTGCGATGGCGAAGGAGAACGCCGCGCTTTCCGGCGTCGCCGAAGCGCCCGTCCGCTGGATCGCGGACGACTGCCTCGCCTTCGTCCGCCGCGAACAGCGGCGCGGCAAGCGCTACGACGCGATAATCTGCGACCCGCCGTCTTACGGCAGGGGCAGCGGCGCGCAGGTCTGGAAGCTCGAGGACGACCTTTTCACCTTCTGCGCCGAGTGCGCGAAGCTGCTTTCCGACGAGCCGCTGTTCTTCATTCTCAATATGTACACCACCGCGCTCGCGCCCTCCGTCGGCGGACAGATCCTTTCGCTTACCGCCGGAGCCGCCGCGAAAAGCCGCACTTCGAGCGACGAGATAGGGCTTCCCATCGTCAGCGGCGGGGTGCTGCCCTGCGGAAATACCACCATAACGGAGTTCATACGATAAATGGACGAGATTATTCGCTTTGACGGCGTCAGCTTCTTCTACGGAAAGAGTGAAACGCCCGCGCTGAAAAATATAAATATGACCATCGGCAGGGGAGAGTTCGTCGCCGTCCTCGGACATAACGGCAGCGGCAAATCGACGCTCGGCAAGCTGATGAACTGCGTGCTTACGCCGACGGAAGGCAAGGTCTACACCGCCGGCATGGACACCTCCGACGAGGCGAACGTCTACGAGATACGCCGCCGCGCGGGAATGATATTCCAGAACCCCGATAACCAGCTCGTCGCCACCGTCGTTGAGGACGACGTCGCCTTCGCGCCGGAAAACCTCGGGCTTCCGCGCGAGGAGATACGCCGCCGCGTCGACGAATCGCTGAAAGCCGTCGGCATGTACGACTACCGCGACCATACGCCCGCGAACCTTTCCGGCGGACAGAAGCAGCGCGTCGCCATCGCCGGTGTGCTCGCGATGGAGCCGGAGTGTCTGATAATGGACGAGGCGACCTCGATGCTCGACCCGGTCGGCAGGCGCGAGGTTACGGCTATCGCCCACCGGCTCAACGAGGAGCGCGGCATGACCGTCATATGCATAACCCACCACATGAGCGAGGCGGTCTCCGCCGACCGCGTCATCGTGCTGAAATCGGGCGAGATCCTGCTCGACGGAACGCCGAAGGAGGTCTTCGCTCAGCGCGAAAGGATAGAAGAAAGCGGGCTTATACCGCCGCAGCCGTCGCAGCTCGCGAACGCCCTGCGCGACGAGGGCTTCGACATTCCCGCCGGAGTTCTCACCGCCGAGGAGTGCATCGACGCCGTAAAAGCCCTTTTGAAAGGATAACCCGAATTGATAACCATTTCCACGGAAAACCTGATACACACCTATTCGCCCGGCAGTCCGTTTGAAAAGACCGCCGTCGACGGCGTGTCGTTCACGCTGACCAGCGGCGAAGTCATGGGCGTAATCGGGCATACCGGCAGCGGCAAATCCACACTTATCCGCCACCTCAACGGCCTGCTGAAACCCACCTCCGGCACAGTTAAGGTGGACGGCGAAGACATCTTCGCCAAGGGCTACAAGCGGGGTAAGCTCCGCAGCCGCGTCGGGCTCGTGTTTCAGTATCCGGAATATCAGCTTTTCGACGAGACGGTCGAGAAGGATATAGCGTTCGGGCCGCGCAACATGGACTGCGACGACGAGGAGATAAAACGCCGCGTCGTGAAGGCAGCGGAGTTCGCGGGTCTGACCGAAGCGGAGCTGAAGGCGTCGCCCTTCGAGCTTTCGGGCGGACAGAAGCGCCGCGCGGCGCTCGCGGGCGTGCTCGCGATGGAGCCGGAGGCGCTGATTCTCGACGAACCCGCGGCGGGACTCGACCCCGTTTCGCGCCGCCGCATAATGCTCGATATCCTCGCCTTCGCGAAGGAGACGAACGCCGCGATCCTGCTCGTCAGCCATTCGATGGAAGACATCGCCGCTTATACGAACAAGGTCGCCGTCATGCGCGACGGAAAGTTCGTCATGCAGGGCGAAACGCGCGAGATCTTCTCCCGCGTCGGGGAGCTCGCGGAACACGGGCTTTCCGTACCGCAGGTGACGCGCATCTGCACCGAATGCGGCTGCGAAGGCACCGTCCTTACCGTTGAGGAGGGCGCGAAGGCGCTCTCGGATATGCTGAGGGGGTGCGCGGAATGAGAGATATAACCCTCGGCAGCTACTACCGCGCCGATTCCGTTATCCACCGCATGGACGCCCGCGTGAAGATACTGCTTATGATTGTCCTCATGGGCGCGATATTCACGGCGCGCGGGACGGTTTCCTTCGCGGCGGTGTTCCTTTTCAGCGTCGCGGTGATGATAATGACGCGCGTGCCGCTGAAGCTTTATCTAAAGAGTCTTCGCCCGCTGCTGATACTCGTGATATTCACCTCGCTGCTGAATATGTTTTACACCTCCGGCGAGATATACCTTTTCCGGTGGTGGATATTCCACCCGACGTTCGAGGGCGTGCTGTTTTCGCTGAAAATGATCGTCCGCATCGTCAGTTTGATAATAATCAGTTCCGCGCTGATGTACACGACGACGCCCGTCGCGCTGACCGACGCGCTCGAAAGCATCTTCAAGCCGCTGAAGCTCGTGCGCTTCCCGGTCCACGAGGCGGCGCTGATGATGACGCTCGCGCTCCGCTTCATTCCGACGCTGCTCGAGGAAGCGGATAAGATAATGGCGGCGCAGAAGGCGAGGGGCGCGGATTTCGAGAGCGGAGGCCTGCTCCGCAGGGCGAAGGCGCTGATTCCCGTGCTCGTGCCGCTGCTCGTGTCGGCGTTCCGGCGCGCGCCGGAGCTCGCCACGGCGATGGAGTGCCGCTGCTACAAGGGCGGCGAGGGGAGAACGAAGCTCCGCGTGATGAAGGCGGGATACCGCGACGCGCTCGCGGCGGCGATAGTCCTGCTCCTGCTCGGCGCGGTGATATTCGCAAGGGTGAAAGGATTTGACATACCCCCATGGAGCGTAATATTAAACTTGACATAACCTATATCGGCAGCGCCTACTGCGGCTGGCAGTCGCAGCGCAACGGCAGGACTGTGCAGGAAACGCTCGCCGCCGCCATCGAGAAGCTGACCGGCGCGTACCCGAAGCTTCACGGCTGCGGCAGGACCGACGCCGGCGTCCACGCGAAAAACTACTGCTGCTCCTTCAAGACGCCGTCGAAGGCGTCGCCGGAGACCTTCGTGCGCGGGCTGAACGCCCTGCTCCCGCGGGACATCGCGGTCAAGTCCGCTTCCGAAGCGGCGCCGGACTTTCACGCGCGCTTCAGCGTGACGGGGAAGAAATACGAATATTACATACTCAACTCGAAAACGCGCGATCCCTTCCGGGAAGGCCGCGCCCTCCACTATCCCCATCCGCTCGACGAAAAGCAGCTCGACCGCGCCGCGAAGGCGTACCTCGGCGAGCACGATTTCTCGGCGTTCTGCGCCGCGGGCGGCTCGGTGAAGGATAAGGTCAGAACGATAACCGAAGCGTCCGTCCGGCGCGAAGGCGACGTCGTCGTCTTTTCGGTCGCCGGCAACGGTTTCCTTTACAACATGGTGCGCATAATGGTCGGCACGCTGCTCGCCGTCGCGCAGGGCAAGATCGCGCCCGACGCGATTCCCGCGATCATCGCTTCCGGCGACAGGGACGCCGCCGGCGCCACCGCCAAGCCGCAGGGCTTGTATCTGAGCGAAGTATATTACGACTGACGGAGATATTATGGAAGAGAAGTACCTGAACGCCCCCGCGGAAGAACCGGAAGAGCCGGAAACCCCGCAAAGACGGGAGCCCACCCGCGAGGAAAAAGCGAAAAAGCGCCGCCGCAAGCGGATACTGAAGGCCGTGTTCTGGATTGCGGTCCTCGGCGTTGCCGCGTGGTTTTTCCTTTTCGGCAACGACGTTATCTCCTTCCGCGGCATAAAGAACTTCTTTATCGAGACCTTCACGACGACGAAGGACGACCAGGTCGCGACGCTGAACGGCACCTCCGTCATCGACGTGCGGCTGATGGGCTCGGACGTGCTCGTGCTCAGCGACATCGGCGTTATGCTTATGAGCGGCAGCGGCAGGGAACTGCTGACGGCGCAGCACGGCTGCGCTTCGCCCGCCGTCGTGTCGTGCGGAGACAGGTTCCTCGTCTTTGACCGCGGCGGAGCGCGCTGGGAGCTTTACTCGAAGGACGGCCTGATGCGCGAGGGCGCCGCCGAATACGACATAATCGACGCCGCCGTCGCCTCAAACGGCGCGATGGCGCTCGTTACCTCCTCGAAGAGCTATCACAACGAGGTGCATTACTACGATTCCGACGGCGCGGAGACTTACGTCTGGTACTCCGCCGATAACTATATCTACAAGGTCGGCATGCGCTATAACGGCAAGGCGTTCACCGCGCTCGGCATGAGCTCCGACGGCGGCGAAAGCGCGGTCATCGCGTTCATGTTCGACCCGCGCAGCAAGAACGAGCCGTTCAGGGCGCAGCTCGGCGGTAATATTTTCTATTACGTTTCATATAAAGGTAGTAACGTCACGCTTATCGGCGCGGAAAGCGCCGTGACGCTTAACGACGAAGGTGAAACCGAAAACACCTACGACTACGAGGGCATGGCGCTTAAGGGCTACTCCGCTACGGACGACCGCACGGTGCTGGTGTTCAGCAAATACGGCGTCGGCAGGGACCACACCGTCGTCTCGCTCGATTCCGACGGCGAGCTTTACGCGAGCGCGGACGTTTCGGTCGACTTCCGCTCGGTGTCGGCGGGCAAGAGCGGCGTGACTCTGCTCGGCTCGCACGAGGTCTTCGTTTTCTCGAAGAAGCTCGAGCAGGAGAGCGAGTCCGAAACCTCCGCCGACGGCAGCTTCGCCTGCATTTCGGGCGATAACGTCTTCGTCTTCGGCGTCGGCAGTATAACCAAGATTGCCGTCTGACGCGAAAGGAGCGTAAAATGAAGCTTGCACTTGACATAGGCGTCGCGGTCATAATCGCGCTGTTCGTATTCCTCGGGGTGAAGAAGGGCTTTCTCCGGACGGTCATAGGCCTTGCCGGAATGGTTGCCGTATTCCTGCTCGCGTATTACCTTTCGGCGCCGCTCGGCAACGCGCTCGATAAAGGGTTCATCAACTCCGCCTTCCGCAACACCGCCGCGAACCGCATAGCGAAAAACGTCGGCGTGGAGCTTCAGACGGGCGATAAAGAGGAACAGCTCGAGGGCTTCGAGACCGAGATAGAGCAGTATAACGAAACCAACGAGGACGGCGTCCTTACCATCCTCGGCTTTGGCAGGGAAAAGATAAAGCAGGCGGCGGCGGAAGCGTCCGGCAGCTTTGTCAAAGGGATATTCTCCCTCGTCGACAAGGCGTCCGCCGCGACCTCGAAGGTGCTCGCGGTGATATTGCTTATCATCGGCGGCTTCCTGCTTGTCGCGCTGGTGAAGATGCTCATCAGGCCGCTGCTTAAAGCGCTGCATCTCGGCGCTTTCGACTCTGTGCTCGGAGGAGTGCTCGGCGCCGCGCGCGGAATCATAATCGTGCTGCTGGTCGCTTTCGTCGTGCGGCTCGCGCTCCCCGCTATAGGCGGAACGCTCACCCGCGACGATATCGAAAGCACGATATTCTTCAAGCACGCCTACCACCTCGTCGACGGCGAGTGATTTCACGAAAATATAATTTATAACTCATAGAATCGTTAAAACCATACTTCATTATAGGAGTGATGACATGAATATCCCGAATATTCTGACGACCTTCCGCTTCATTCTGATACCCTTCTTTTTCTGGGCGTACACGTCCGATCATTTTCTCGCCGCGGCGATAATCTTCTTTGTCGCGGGCGTGACCGACGTGCTCGACGGCATGATCGCGAGGAAGTTTAATATGACGACCGACCTCGGCAAGATCATCGATCCCCTCGCGGACAAGCTGATGCAGATGTGCGCCGTCGTGCTGCTCGCGATAGAGTTCAAGCCGCTGCTCTGGCTCCTCGCGGTGCTCTGCGCCAAGGAGGTCCTGCAGATCATCGGCGGCTTCAAGCTGATAAAGGATAAAAAGGAGATAATGCCTTCCAAGTGGTACGGCAAGCTTAACACGGCGATAATCTTCGTCTTCCTGAGCTTGCTCATCTGGCGCGGCTACGGCGTCGAGGGACACCTCGACGACGCGGGCGTTTCGCTCGGCTGGGGCATTCCGGAATGGATATGCTACATAGTCTTCGGCGTCGTCGGCGTGCTGCTCGTGTATTCGTTCATCAGGTACTACATCGAGGGCTTCAAGGGCGCGTACAAGCGCGCCGCGGTGCAGGCGGAGCGCCACGCCGAAAAGGCGGAGAAGCTCGCCGAGCGCGCCGAGAAACACGCCGAGAAGGCGAAGGAACGCGCGGACGTCGCCGTCAAGAACGCCGAGCAGGCGGTCGAAAAGGCGAACTCCAAAGCGGAGAAGGCCGCGTCCAAAGCGGAGGAAGCCGCGAAAATAGTTTCCGAAAAGGGATCAAACCCCGAAGAATAGGAGAACTGAAATGCTTTGCAGCAGATGTAAAAAACGCGTAGCCGTCGTTTTCGTCACCAAGATGGAAAACGGCAACCAGACCAACGAGGGCTACTGCATTCCGTGCGCAAGGGAGCTTAACCTCCCGAATATCCGCGGCCTTATCGACAAGCTCGGCATGACCGAGGAGGATATGGAAGCGGTCAACGAGAGCATGGCGCAGATAATCGGCGACGGCGATATGTTCGAGCCGGGCGGCACCGCGCCGATGCCTTTCTTTCAGCTTTCCGGCGACAAGGACGGCAAGGACGATGGCAAAAAGGGCAAAGCCAAGGGCAAAAAGGGCGCCGAACAGCCCGAGAAGGAGCAGAAGCGCAAGTTCCTCGATAACTTCTGCATCAACCTTTCCGAGCGCGTCCGCCAGGGCAAAGTCGACCGCATCATCGGACGCGACAAGGAGATCTACCGCGCCGTCCAGATCCTCAACCGCCGCATAAAGAACAACCCCTGCCTCATCGGCGAAGCCGGCGTCGGCAAGACCGCCATCGCCGAGGGGCTCGCATACGCGCTGCAGAACGCGGACTATATCCCTCCGCGCCTGCGCAAAAAGGAGATCCACCTGCTCGATCTGACCGCGCTTGTCGCGGGCACGCAGTTCCGCGGGCAGTTCGAGAGCCGCGTCAAGGGGCTCGTCGACGAGGTCAAGCGCGAGGGGAATATCATTCTTTTCATCGACGAGGTGCATAACCTCATCGGCACGGGCGAGAGCGAGGGCGGCATGAACGCCGCGAATATCCTCAAGCCCGCCCTTTCCCGCGGTGAGATACAGGTCATCGGCGCGACCACCTTCGGCGAATACCGCAAGTATATCGAGAAGGACGCCGCGCTCGAGCGCCGCTTCCAGTCGATAAACGTCGACGAACCCTCCGTCGCCGAGACCGCCGCCATCCTCGAGGGGATAAAGGGCTATTACGAAGAACACCACGGCGTCAAGCTGGACGAGGGACTTTGCTACAAAGCCGCCGTCCTCGCCGCGAAATACATCACCGACCGCTTCATGCCGGATAAGGCGATAGACCTTATCGACGAGGCGTGCTCCACCGCGAGCATAAAGAACAAGGAAGCGGCGAAGTTGGCGGAACTTGAGGAGAAGATCGCCGACCTCTCCGCGCGCGAGGAGGAGCTGACGAATAACGAGGCCTCCGAGGGCGTTGAGGACAATAAGGACGAGGTCTTCAAGGAGATCGCCGACCTGCGCGTCGAGCGCTGCCGTCTCGAAGAGGACGCCGAGAAGCTCCGCAAAAAGAACCTGATAATGCCCGTCACGATAGCGGAGCTTGCCTCCGTCATCGAGATGTGGACAGGCATCTCCGCCGACCGCATCAAGGAGCAGGAGTTCGATAAGCTCTCGCTGCTTGAGCAGCGCATAAAGCAGCGCGTCATCGGGCAGGACGAGGCGGTCGAGGCCGTCGTCCGCGCGGTCAAGCGCGCCCGCGCGGGACTTACGACGAGGCGCAGGCCCGCGTCCTTCGTCTTCATGGGTCCGACCGGCGTCGGCAAGACCGAGCTCGTGCGCGTCATGGCGGAGGAGCTGTTCGATACAAAAGAGAACTTCATCCGCCTCGATATGTCTGAGTATATGGAGAAGCATTCCGTCTCCAAGCTCGTCGGCTCGCCTCCCGGCTACATCGGCTACGACGAGCAGGGGCAGCTTACAGAGCGCGTCCGCCGCAAGCCGAACTCGATAATCCTCTTCGACGAGATCGAGAAGGCGCACGCCGACGTGCTGAACATACTGCTTCAGATACTCGACGAGGGCCGCCTGACCGACGCACACGGCAGGCGCGTCAACTTCGAGAATACCATCGTCGTAATGACCTCCAACGCGGGCAGCGGCACCGGCGTTTCGACGCTCGGCTTCACCGGCGGCGGGGGCGGCAGCTTCGATAAGACGAAGGCGGAGAAGGCGCTGAAAGAGATAATGCGCCCCGAGCTGCTCAGCCGTATCGACGACGTCATCTATTTCAACAAGCTGACGCTCGATAATTACAAAGCCATCGCCGGTCTGATGCTCGACGAGCTCGCCGCCGGCATGAAGGAGAAGGGGCTTTCCCTCGAATACGGCGACGACGTCCGCGCCTGGCTCGCGGAGCGCGCCGAAGGCAGTCAGCAGTCCGCGCGCGAGCTGCGCCGGCTGATACGCCGCAACGTCGAGGATGAGGTCGCCGAGTTGATGGTGACGGGGAAGATAACCTCCGGCGTTTCCATCGCCGCCGACGGCGACAACCTCAAGATCACCGCGAAGTAAAAAAACAAATATATATCGAAAGGACAGAAAACCATGGATTACAAGTACGGACATTTTAACAACGACGGCACGGAGTTCATCATCACGCGCCCCGACTGCCCGCGCGCGTTCGATAACTTTCTCTTTAACGAATGCTCGCAGGCGAACGTCGAGCAGACCGGCGTGGGCTGGTTCGACTACCAGGTCGACGAAAAGGAAGCGATCCAGCTCTATACCGGCATCGGCCGCATCTGCGACTTCGACGTTTTCGGCAGAGACCACCTTATGAGCCGCCTCATCTACGTCCGCGATAACGAAACGGGCGAGTTCTGGACGGTCAACTGGGAACCGGTCAAGGCGAAGTACGAGAAGTTCGAGTGCGTCCAGGGCCTCGGCTATTCGATAATCCGCAATCAGACCAACGGCATCGCCGCCGAAATGACCGTTTTCCTGCCCGCCGGCCCCGTCGCCGCGGAACTTTGGCAGCTTTCCTTCGAGAACGTTTCCGGACGTCCGCGCGACATTTCGGTTTTCTGCTATAACCAGTATCAGTTCTCATTCAAATGGGGCTTCGACAGCTACGGCGACATGATCTACCGCAGCGTTTCCTTCGATAAGGAGAACAACGCCATCGTCGCGACGAAGCACCCCTTCATAAAGCCGCATAACCACCTGACCGCGTTCTTCGCCTCCGACGAGCCCATCGCCGCGTTCGACGGAAGCCGCGCCGCCTTCGTCGGCAGATACGGCTCCCTCGCCGCGCCTGACGCCGTCATCGCCGGCGGATGCACGAACACCGAGGGCTCCGCGGAAGCGACCATAGGTGCCGCGCAGTATAACTTCAAGTTCGCCGCGGGCGATAAGAAGCGCATCGAAGTCGTTGTCGGCGTCGTGGACGACGCCTCCGAGGTCGGCGCGTTCAAGGCGAAGTTCATCGGCAGGACCGACGCCATGCTCGCCGAAGTAAAGGCGCATTTCGCCGCCCTCATCGGCAAGAACAAGGCGACGACGCCGGACGAGCAGTTCGACCGCCTGATCAACGTCTGGGCGAAGCAGGCGAACCTTTACGGCGCCGCCTGGGGACGCTGGGGCTATAACGGCTACCGCGACATCGTCCAGCAGGGGCTCGGCTGCGCCGCGCAGATCCCCGCCCGCACCCGCGAGATCCTCGTCGAAGCGCTGAAGCGCCAGTATTCGAGCGGCCTCGCCGTCCGCGGCTGGAACCCGATAGACGAAAAGGCGTATTCCGACAGCGCGATGTGGCTCGTCTTCACGCTGATAGCGTACCTGCGCGAGACCGGCGACTTCGACCTGCTGAAGCAGGAGGTCCCGTTCTACGACGGCGGCAGCGCCACCGTCCGCGAGCATATCGACCGCGCGCTGACCTTCCTCGAGAACAACAAGGGCGCCGACCGCCTGCTCCTTATCAAGTTCGGCGACTGGAACGACTCCCTGACCGGCACCGGCAAAGAGGGCAGAGGCGAGAGCGTCTGGCTCAGCATCGCCTACGTCGAGGCGCTGACCGAAATGGCGGCGCTCGCGCACTACCTCGGCGAAGCGGACGCGGAAGCGGATTACCTCGCTCGCATGGAAGACATCAAGGCCGTCATCAACGATAAAGCGTGGGACGGCGACAGATACATCCGCTGTATCGACGACTACGGCAAGAAGGTCGGCGCCGCGGGCGCGAAAGCGGCTGAGATCTTCATGGAGCCGCAGTGCTGGAGCTTGATTTCCGGCGTCGCGACCGGCGAACGCGCCGAGCAGGTCATCAGGACCTGCGACCGTCTGCTCGGCAGCAAATACGGCTACCTGCTGCTCGCGCCCTGCTTCCGCGAGTTCGATCCCGGCATCGGCAGGATAAGCAGCATGGAGCCCGGCATCGCCGAGAACGGCACCATCTATTCGCACCTGAATATATGGATGATCCTCGGCCTGCTCCGCATCGGCAAGGGCAACCTCGCCTATGAGCTTTTCAAGAAGGTATCCCCCGGCTACCTCGTCTCCGAGGACGACAACAAGGATAACAACCCGCCCTTCATGTACGCCAACTGCTACTTCGGGCCCGACCACAAGAACAGCGCCTACATCACCGAGTTCAGCTGGATAACCGGCTCGGTCGCGTGGTTCACCACCGTCCTGCTGAACGAAATGCTCGGCGTCAAGCCCGACTTCGGCGGCATCGTCATCGATCCCTGCCTGCCGAGCGAGTTCAAGTCCTGCACCGTCAAGCGCGTTTTCCGCGGCGCTGAGTATAACATCTCCATCGAGAACCCGAAGGGGCTCGAGAAGGGCGCGGTCTCCATCGTCGTCGACGGCGAAGCTATCTACGATAACCGCCTGCCGCTGTTCGAGGACGGCAAGCACGAAGTCAAGGTAACTATTTCGTAATCCGCGAATAGAATAAAGGGTAAAATGGATTTACGGGAGTGATATTTACGAAAACCGTTAAGACAAAAGAGCTTTTTGACCTGACGAAATCGCGCGCGGGCGAGTGGCTCGCGCAGTTCGAGCACCCGTGGGAAGCGCTCGCCGGCATAAAGGAGTTTCTGCTCGCGCTCGGCCCGACGCTGCCCGTCGATGAGTTTGACAACCCCGCCGAGGGCGTGTGGATACATAAGACCGCTAAGGTCGCCCCCACCGCGTTCATCGGCGCGCCCTGCGTCATCGACGAGGGCGCGGAGATACGCCATTGCGCGTTCATCCGCGGCTCCGCGCTGATAGGCAAGGACGCCGTCGTCGGCAACTCCGTTGAGGTCAAGAACGCGATACTCTTCGAGAAGGCGACGGTGCCGCACTTCAACTACGTCGGCGACAGCGTCATGGGCTGGAAGGCGCATATGGGCGCCGGCGCCGTGACCTCCAACGTCAAGAGCGACAAGACGCTCGTCGTGCTTCACGGCTCGGACGAGGGCGATATCGAGACCGGACTCAAGAAGTTCGGCGCGATGGTCGGCGACGGCACCGAGGTCGGCTGCAACAGCGTGCTGAATCCCGGCTCCGTGCTCGGCAAAAACTGCATCGTTTATCCGACCTCCTGCTTCCGCGGAGTGCTCGCGGAAAACAGCATATACAAGGGCAAAGGCGACGTAGCCGAAAGGAGATAATCATGGGCAGACTTTTCGGAACGGACGGCGTCAGAGGCGTCGTCAACAAGGAACTGACCGCCGACCTCGCGATGAAGGTGGGCAACGCCGCGGCGCGCGTGCTGACCGAAGCGGACGGCAAGCGTCCGGTCATCGCGCTCGGCATGGATA
>JAFZXI010000017.1 GCA_017616855.1 Clostridia bacterium
GAGCGTATCGCCGATTATCACGGCGCGCTCCGGCGAAAGCCCCTCGGCGGCGAAGTATTCGCGCGCGCGGTCGGTCTTGTCGCCGCAGTGGATGTCGTCCGCGCCGAGCACGGCGGAGAAGAAATCGAAAACGCCGTATTCGCGCAGCAGGCGGCAGAGCTTCTGCTGCTCGAAGGCGGAGAGCACGATCTGCCGCGCTCCCGCGGCGGCGACGGCTTCAAGCGCGCGGCGCGTTTCTTCGCGCACCTCGCTGCCGTCAAGCAGCGCGTCGTAGTTCGTGTTGAACTCCCGCAGGAGCTGCCCGAAATCGGTCCGCTCCGGGTCGAAAAGGTGCTCGTAAAAGCGCGTTATCGGCGTATCGATATACTCGTAATATTCCTTCTCGCCTATCGGCGGCATGCCGCGGTCGGCGAGGATGACGTTGACCGACGCGAGCGACGCAGGCATATCGTCGATGAGCGTGCCGTTCCAGTCCCATATCACGCAGTCGTATCGCATTTTTCCCGCCTCCTTTCGCGGTCGTCAGGTTTATTATAGCGGAAAATCCGCAATGTTTCAACGCTTTGTTTCTATCCGCGTTTCCGCGGAGAGTATCTGCGCGGTCGCTCTGCGTCCGACGGAGTCGCAGGGCGGAACGCCCGCCTTTTCCCTGTCTACGCCGTAAAGGAAGCGGCTTTTCGCGCCTTCGATCTTTATATAGCCGTCGTCGCGGAGGGTGATTATCGCGCTCAACGGGTCCTCGTAGATGAGCGTATGCCCGACGAGCGAGTATTCGCGGTAAAGCTCGTCCGGAAAGAGCGAGTGCGACGCGTTTATCCAGTGGAACGACGCGGAGTTGAGATCGAGGAAGGCGATATTGTTATCGATGAGCAGGTTATCCATGTGGTGATGGCCGTTTATCGCCATGAAGACGCGGCGCTTATCGCGGTTGAAATCCGCGAGCATCGCGCGTATCGACGCGCGCTCCTCGGCGCAGATGCGGCTGTTCGCGCGCTCCAAGCTGAAGTGGCTCAGCAGTACGCAGGGGTAAGGCGAGGTCATGACCGTTTCGATAAGCCATTCGCGCTGGCGCTCCTCGAGCGTTACCTTATGCGCGCCCTCGGGCAACCTCACGCTGTTGCCCAAGCTGTAATGCACCGCCTCTCCGTCCACGCGGGCGCAGTTCAGGTCGAGCGCGACGAAGCGGAAGCCGCCGCGGTCGAAGAAGTAATACCCGCGCTCGAGCCCGTAGGCGTCCAGCACCTGCTCAAATGTGCTCTCCTCGAACTCGTGGTTGCCGAGGCAGTGGTAAGCGGGCATCGGCGCGCTTTCGTACCGCGCGATCAGCGCGGCGTTCTCGTGCGGCGCGTGGCAGAGGTCGCCGAGGTGGACGATGAAGTCCGCGCCGCTGCTTTCCGCGCGCGCGATGATGGCGTCGAGCCGCTTTTCGCCCTCGGTGAAGAAGACGCCCGGGCGGTAATGCAGGTCCGCGAAAACGGAAAACTTTATTTCGTTCATGTCGTCGCCTCCGTTCCCGGCAGTTCGCAAGCGCGCATTTTACAGCGGCAGGTCCTTCTTGCGGAAGCGGACGCCGCCCGCAAAGTAGCAGGCGCAGCCGACGGCGATAAGGATGCCGAACTTCCAGAGGAAGTCCCACGTCCCGTCCAGAATGGATATCGGGTCGAACAGCGTGATTATCGTCGCGTAGTTAAAGTAGTTGAGCGCTTCCATGCGAATGATGGAGGGCATAATCGTCGAGCCGAAGAGCCCGAGCATCGTCGCGACGAGGAAGAACATCGAGAGTCCGCCGCCGATGCCCATCGCGTGCTTGCTGCGGTCGAACCAGCAGGAAGCGAGGAAGCATATCCCGCTCATCGCGAACATCACGAGGAAGGCGCCGAGGTTGAGAAGCAGCAGCTTCTGCCACGTCAGGCCCGTGTTTACGTCAACGATCGAAAGGCATATGACGCTGGTTATCGCCGTTAAAACGAACATGGCGAAAAGCGAGCTGATGAGGAACGCCGCCTGAGTGAAGGTGACCGAGCGCCGCTTCGTCGAGGTGGAGAGGATATACGCCATCGAGCCGCTGTCCACCTGGCCGGCGATAAGCGCGTTGGAGACCATTATCATATAGATTATCGGCAGCAGAAGGCCCGCCATCTTGAAGAATATCGAGCCGACGAGCACTCCGAACAGATCCATCTGCCCGAGCTCGTCGAGCGAGGCGGAGACCTCCTCCGGAAGACTCGCGAGCAGACTGTTCGTCGTCTGCTTCTGCAGCTCTTCCTTTATGGATTCCACGGTCTGCCCGTCCTTCATGTTGTCGAGGCGGTATTCGAGGTTGGCGCGGTAATCGACGATCGCCGCCATGGCGATATCCTTGACGTTGGAATAGTCCGAGAAGCCGAATTCGTCATACTGCTCCTTGGAGATACCGTAGTCCGCGAGGACGTCGAGGACGCTCTGCACGTTCTCCTCCGCCACCATGTTGCCCGCCATGAACGGCGCGCAGTGGTTCATAACGTATTTTTCGCGCTCCTCGGGGTGTATGGCGTCGCCGATATTCGCCAACAGGTCGGTGTAGTGCTCGAGGTTTTCCCCGTGAGCCGCGAAGAACCCGTCGAACATATACGTCCCGTCCTCCTGAAGCGGATTGAGCACGTAAAACACGACGCCCTGAAGCTCCTGCGCCTCCTGCGATTCGGCGTCGTAGCCGTAAGCCGCGATCAGCCCGGGCACGTAAGTGTTCTGCAGATACGAAGCCGCGGCGGCGTACGCCCCCATGCTCGCGGCGGGCGCCGCCTGCTCGGCGGGCATTCCGGCGGCGAGCGCGTTCATATACGCGGATTGGTATTCGCTGATGAACGTTTCATCGAAGCGCGCCATGGCGTCGTTCCCTATCTCGTAGTAGTTCAGCGCTTTTTTCTGAAGCGAGGAGCGCAGTTCCCCTTCGATTATCGTGCTCTGTATCGCTTCCTTGGTCTTGCTGATCGCGCCGTTGCCGGAAATGAGCATGACGCAGGACAGCATGAAGCAGACGGCGACGGTGATTATTATCCACATCGTGCCGTTCGCTTTGCAGGACTGCTTGAATAACGATTTACTGAACATGCGGGAACCCCTCCTTCTTTCTGACGACCTTTTCGCGGAAATACTTGTCAAGATTATACTTGACCTCCGAAATGAAACGCACCTGCGTCCCTTTCAGAGCGCGGAACAGGTCGCCCGTCATATTGCCGGACAGCGCGACGGTGACCTGACAGTATTCCGGCTGATCGCGCACCGTCTTGAAATCAAGCGTTTTGAAACGCTCGTAGTCTTCTCTTTTCAAAAACTCCACCTTGAACTCGCGCACCTTCGGATTGCGGATATCCTCCATATCGACGATGTGGCTGATACGTCCGTTCGCGATAAGCGCCACGCGGTCGCAGGTCGCCTCCAACTCCTCGAACATATGGCTGCTCATCAGAATCGTCTTGCCCTTGCGGTGCTCCTCTTTGATGATGTCGAGGAACGCTTCGCGCATCAGCGGATCGAGTCCGGTCGTCGGCTCGTCGAGGATAAGTATCTCCGGCTCCGCCATCAGCGCCGCGACGACGGCGGTCTTCTGCTTCATTCCCTTGCTCATGCGCTTGAGCGACGCGCGCGGGTCGAGCTGCAGGCGTTTTATCAGCTCCTCGGCGTAGGACATATCCTTAAGCCCGAGGAAATCCGCCTGGCTTTTCAGGAACGCCGTACCCGTCGCGAGGTCGGGGAACGCGATCTCGCCCGGAACGTATCCGATGCCGCGTATGTATTCGCTTGAATGCTCCCACGCCTCAAGACCTTTGACGTAAGCGGCGCCGCTCGTCGGCTTGACGAAGCCCATTATATGCCTGATGGTCGTCGTCTTGCCGCTGCCGTTGGTCCCGGCGAAGCCAAGCATTTCGCCCCCGGCTATCGAAAGGTCGATATCGAAGACACCGCGGCCTTCTCCGTAGTCCTTCGTGAGCTTTTTGATCTCGATGACAGAACTCATTGCAGCGCACCTCCGAAATCTTTTTCCTCACGGTAATAGCGCATGAAGTATTCCTCCAGCGTCAGCTTCAGGTGGCTGAACGCACTTATCGAATAGGAGGAAAGGATATCTATCACGCCGTTGATGCGGTTGTCGTCCGTGGAGATGACGGCGCTGCGTTCGCCGTCTTCGTGCCCGATTATCTTAAACTCGTCCTTTTCGGCGTTTTCCTTGAGGAAACGCGCGAGCTCGGCGTCGGAGTTAAATTCGATGCGGTAGTTTTTCTTAGTCGCGTGCCTGAGCTCGTCCGCGACGAAGTCGGAAACGATCCTGCCGTCCTTGATAATCGCGATCCTGTCGCAGGTCGCGTCGACTTCGGAGAAGATGTGGCTCGAAAGCAGGATGGTCTTGCCGCGCTTTTTCTCGTTTTTCACGTAGTCGATAAACACTTCCTGCATGACTGGGTCGAGGCCGCTGGTCGGCTCGTCGAGGATCAGCACGCTCGGATCGTTCATGAACGCCGTCACGACGGCGAGCTTGCGCTTGACGCCGAGACTCATGCGCTTGGTGTCTCCGGAGGGATCGAGCTCGAACAGCTCGAGCAGCTTTTGAAGGCGCTCCTCGTCCCTGTGCTTCTGCATGCTCTGCATCATGCGCAGGAACTCCCAGCCGGTCAGCCCCGCGGGAAGCGCGATCTCGCCGGGTATGTATCCGACGGATTGCAGTATCGCGTCGTATTTGCGGAAGGATTCCAACCCGAATATACGGGTCTCGCCGCTGTCCGGCTTCGAGAAGCCCATAAGGTGACGGATAGTCGTCGATTTCCCCGCTCCGTTCGGGCCGAGGAAGCCGAAGGCCTCGCCTTTTTCCACTTTGAACGACACGTCAAAAACACCGCGGCCGAAGCCGTAGTCCTTTGTCAGATGACTGACGTCTATCACGCTCATGTCAACGACCTCCGTTCCCTGCAAGTTGTTCCTTTATTATAACAAAAAACGGGGCGCAGTGCAAGACCTGCGCCCCGTTTTTGCGTAACAAATCACGAATCATAACTGTAGGTTATCGTCGAGGTTGTGTTCAGCGACGATAGCTTCGCGCCGAGCGACTTGATCATACTGCCGGAGAAGGTGAAGCTCCAGACGACGTAGCTGTTCGGCTGAATCGTCAGGCCGCTGAGCTCGCCGAAGGAGCCGGCGGCGATATCGCCCTCGCTGTTGGAAAACTTCAGCTCGTCGATCTTGATATCGGATATCACGACGGACTTGTTGTTTATGATGAAGCATTCGGCGACGAGTTTGCCGTTGTTCCAGACGAGGTAGCGCGGGCGGATCGAGACTTTATCGGGATCGCCGGTGTGGTTGTTTTCGTTGAGGAAATAGTTATTGGCGGAGGTGTCTCCCGAGCTTACGGGCGGCTGCGCGGACGCGGCGGAGGATTGCTCCGCGGACGCGGCGGATGACTGCTCCGCGGACGATGATTCGTCTGACGCGGGGAGCTCGGCGGAAGACCCGGACTGATTGAACAGGCCGCCGGAACTTCTTTCCGACGATGATTCGGGAGCGCTGCCCGACGATTCGCCGGCGCCCCAGCCGAAGATGTCGTCGCCGCCGGCGCCGTTTTCCGCGGGCTTATCGCACGCCGTCAGCGCGAACGCGAGGCACAGCACGGCGATAATCGCAATTATTCTTTTCATACGTGTCTTCCTTTCGTTACGTAAGGATTATTTTATCTGACGCTATTATATCATAAGAACGCGGGATTTCAACAGCGTTTTGCGGAAAACGCATTCCGCTATTTTATCGATATTGTAACGGTTGCGTCTCCGTCGCCCAGAAACTCCCTCATGTTTTCGCCCGTTGCGCCGTCGATATGGCCGAGCAAAGTGAAATCCCAGGTATTGACGTCATAGTAGACCGTTACCTGATTGCCCTGATAGAGGATTATGTCGCCGGGCGTCGTTGTGATACTCTCGTCGCTGCGGATGATATCGGTCCCGAGCGGACCGACTTTCTCGAAGTTGCCGTAGTCGTGCATTTCTATGGTAACGGGGCCTTTTTTCAGCAGCTCGTAAAACGCTTTTGCGGAAGCGTTGTCCGTCAGCGTCGCGGACATCGTCCGACTGCCGACCGTTATCTGTATTTTCATTTCCTCCGCCTCCGCGGTTTTTTCAAGCCCGATTTCCGAAAGCCATTCGGCGACTTCTTCTTTTGAAGAGCCGATCGCAAAGCGCCTGCTTTCAAGCCATTTTGCGCTCGACGGGACAAGGCCGTAAAGATTGCTCGCGCTCGATCCGAGTCCGCTGGAAGCGGACGTGCAGAAGGTAACAAGCGTTTTGTTCGCAAAATCATAGCTTTCGAGGAACGTGCTTATTATGCGCGGCGCCTGGCCGTGCCAGATCGGATGTCCGATCAGGATAACGTCGTATTGCTCCATGTTTTCGACTTTGCCGTCGATCTCCGGGCGGACGCTCGGGTCGGCCTGCTCCTTGTCGCAGCGTCCGTCGGTATAATAGGCGAGGTCCGCTTCGGTGTACGGCACCTTCGCCTTTATTTCGTAGAGATCGGCGCCGAGGATGTCTGCCGCATACTCCGCAATAGGAGCCGTATGTCCCGTCGCGGAGAAGTAAACCACAAGGATATGGGAGCCCGTATCCTTTCCGGTACCGGTCGACGGTTCAGCCGTTGACGCAGACGGTTCGGTCGTATCCGTTACCGTTTCCGAAGTCGTATTATCCGGAGCAGGCGTACCGTTGCTTGACGCGCATCCCGCGATAATCACCGTCAGAATGAATAATAACAGCAGGCCGACGCGCATCCTCATTTCAGGTTTCTCCTTCATAAACGCCTCGATTCAAAACTGCTCCGCCCACTTTTTCAGCTCTTCGGCGGAAGCGGAAGGTGAAAAACGCTTGCCGTCAAGCACCTTTGCGCCGGGTGCGAGCGCCTGCATATTCTTGGCGCTGTCTCCGAGCCCCGAGCCGCCTGACGTGCAGAACGGAACGACGGTCTTACCGGTAAAATCCGCGCTTTCCATAAACGTGTCAATGATTGACGGCTCGCGGTACCAC
>JAFZXI010000018.1 GCA_017616855.1 Clostridia bacterium
AGATAAGAGAAGAAAAGAGAGAGAATAAGAGAGAAAACTTTGACGGGTGAGGAGACCTCACCCTCGTCCGCGTGAACAGCCCGATTTGATTTGTTTTCGGCGTTGATAAAAATTATACATTTTTTGAGAAAAAGTATTCCTTTTTCCGTTTATATAGTGTATAATATAAACTGATGTTCTATAAGGGATAGTATACAAGGGAGAGTATGTATGAACAGAACAAAGGCGCGCCGCATGGCGTTTGAAATGATATTCGAATACGGCTGCGGCAGTCACACCGCGGAGGACATCCTCGCGGTCAGACGCGCCGGGGAAGAGGAGCTCGACGACTATTCCGTCGCGATGCTCATCGCCTGCGAAAACAACAGGGAAAAGGTCGATGCGCTCATCGAGAAATACAGCGTCGGCTGGACCGTTCAGCGCATGTCGTGCGTCACTTTGGCGGCGCTCCGCCTCGCCGTTTGCGAGCTGCTTTATGACGAAAAGATCCCGACCGGCGTCACCGTCAACGAGGCGGTCGAGCTCGCGAAGACTTACGAAGGGGAGGAGTGCTCCGCCTTCGTCAACGGCATACTCGGCTCTATAGTCAGAGACCTGCCGCCGAAAGCGGCGGACGCGGTTCCCGCCGAAGAAAAGACTGAATAATGAAGTATTATCTCGGAATCGACACAAGCAATTACACTTCCTCCGCCGCCGCGTACCTTGAGGACGGAAGCATGATAAGCGAAAAGAAGCTCCTGCCGGTCGCGTCCGGCGAAAAGGGGCTCCGCCAGAGCGACGCCGTCTTTCTGCACACAAAGCAGCTTCCGGAGGTCGTTTCGCGGCTTTACGCGCGCCTGCCGAAGGACGCGGAGCTCGCGGGAGTCGGCGCTTCCGCGCGTCCGCGCGACGCGGAGGGCTCGTATATGCCGTGCTTTCTCGTCGGCAGGATGCTGGCGCACGGCGTCGCCGCGAGCCACGGAGTGCGCTTCGTCGAGCTTTCTCACCAGGCGGGACATATCGCCGCCGCGCTTTACGGCGCGAAGCGTATCGACCTGCTCGCCGGCGACTTTGCTTTCTTCCACGTCTCCGGCGGCACGACCGAGGGGCTTGCCGTCAGGTCAAATGGCGGCGGAATGTCCGTAGAAATAGTCTCAAAGACGCTCGACATCAGCGCCGGACAGCTTATCGACAGGATAGGCGTGCGGCTCGGCTTCGGCTTTCCTGCGGGTGCTGAAATGGATAAGCTCGCGCTCGCTTACGGCGCCGACGCCTCCGCGAAACCGGTGCTGAAGGGCGAGGACTGCTGCCTTTCCGGCGTCGAGAACGTCTGCGTTCGCCTGCTCGACGAGGGCGCGTCGCCCGAAAGCGTCGCCGCATACTGCTTCGGCTACGTAGCGGAAACGCTCGTCCGCATTACCGCGCGGCTGAAGGAAAAGCTCGGCGACGTACCCTTCGTCTACGCGGGGGGCGTGCTTTCGAGCGAATATATCAAAAACTACATCTCCGAGCGCGTCGAAGACGCCGTCTTCGCGCCTCCGGAGTTTTCGTCCGATAACGCCGCGGGTATCGCGCTGCTTGCTGCGGCGCTCTGCGGAGGCGAAGGAGGGGTCGTGATTGGCTGAACGCAATATCATCACCGTTTCGGTCCTGAATAAGTACGTCAAGCAGATAATCGACGCGGAAGACATCCTTAATTCCGTCTGGGTGCGCGGCGAGCTCTCAAACTTCATCCACCACCGCAGCGGACACATGTACATGACGCTGAAGGACGAGACCTCCCTTATCAAGACAGTCATGTTCAAGGGCAGCGCCGATAAGCTGAAGTTCGAGCCGCAGAGCGGCATGAAGGTCGTCGTCCACGGGCGCGTCAGCGTTTTCGAGCGCGACGGAATGTATCAGCTTTACATCGACGATATGATCCCGGACGGCTACGGCGCGCTGAACATCGCCTACGAACAGCTCAAGGAGGAGCTGAAGCAGGCGGGGCTTTTCGATGAGAGCAGAAAGAAGCGGCTCCCGCGCTTCCCGTCGAAGATAGGCATCGTAACGTCGCCGACGGGCGCGGCGATACGCGATATGATAAACATCCTCGGCAGGCGGTATCCGCTCGCGGAAATAATCCTCTATCCCGCGCTCGTGCAGGGCGAGGACGCGCCTCCGACGATAATACGCGGCATTGAATACTTCAATTCCGGCGAGGACGTCGACGTGATAATCATCGGCAGGGGAGGCGGCTCGATCGAGGACCTCTGGGCGTTCAACTCAAAGGAGCTCGCCTACGCCATCGCCGCGAGCAAAAAGCCGATTATATCGGCGGTCGGGCATGAGACCGACTTCACGATAGCGGATTTCGTCGCGGACCTGCGCGCTCCGACGCCTTCCGCGGCTGCCGAGCTCGCGGTGCCGAACTCCGCGGATATGCTCGCTTGGTTCGAGACCTGCGATAAGCGCATGCTCGCCGCGGCTTCCAAGCGCGTCGAGATATGCCGCAGCCGGCTGGAGGATCTTAAGTCACGCAGGTGCATGGAAAGCCCGATGTTCCAGGTCGACCGGCGCCGCATGGACCTCGATTACACCGTCAAGGCGTTCGCCGCCGCTATGAAGCTCCGCACCGAGAAAGCGCATAAGCAGCTTTCCGCCGCCGCGGCGTCGCTCAACGCGATGAGCCCGCTTTCCGTGCTCGCCCGCGGCTACGCGATACCGGAGCGCGGCGGCAGGCCCGTCACGACGGTGAAAGCGCTTTCCGTCGGCGACGGCGTCACCGTGATACTGAAGGACGGCAGCGCCGACTGCCGCGTTGAAAAACTGAATGATAAAGCGATCGGAGGAACCGAAAATGAGTGAAATCAGCTTTGAAACCGCGATAAAACAGCTTGAAGAAATAGTGAAATCCCTCGAAAACGGCGATATACCGCTCGACGAGGCGCTCGCGCTCTTCGAGAAGGGCGTCAAGCTCACCGAGCTTTGCAGCGCCAAGCTCAACGCCGCCGAAAAGCAGATAAAGCTGCTTGTAAAAGACGGCGAGGAAATGAAGAAAGAAGACTTCACCGCCAATGAATGACGCGCTTTTCAACGAAAGGTTTTCCGCGTATTCCGCGCTCGCGGAGAGTTATCTCGCGGAGCGTGTGAAGCTGGCCGGTCCGGTCGGGGAGGCGATGGAGTATTCGCTTTCATCGGGCGGCAAGCGCATACGTCCGGTGCTTTCGCTCGCGGTATGCGATATGCTCTGCGGCGAGCCGGAGCGCGCTCTGCCTTACGCCTGCGCCGTCGAGCTGATCCACACCTATTCGCTTATCCACGACGACCTGCCCTGCATGGACGATGACGACGTTCGCAGGGGAAAGCCCTCCTGCCATATCGCCTTCGGCGAAGCGGTCGCGCTCCTCGCGGGCGACGGACTGCTGACAAAGGCGTTCTCCGTCGCCGCCGACGGCGGTAACGCGGAGGCGATACGCGTCATCTCCGAAAATGCCTTCAAAATGGTGCTCGGGC
>JAFZXI010000019.1 GCA_017616855.1 Clostridia bacterium
GCCCGCTGCCGAAGGTAACGGAAGCGAGCGCGTCGCAGGAACCAAACGCGCCTTCGCCTATGCTCTCGAGCGAGTCGGGGAAGGCGACGGCGGCGATCGGCGCCTCTCCGAACGCGCTTGCGCCTATCGTCTTCAGCCCGCTGCCGAAGGTAACGGACGCGAGACCGTCGCAGTCGAAGAACGCTTGTTCGCCTATGCTCTCGACCGAGTCGGGGAACGTGACCGAGACGAGCGAGTTGCAGTCTTTGAACGCGGATTCGCCTATGCTCACGAGCGTGTCGGGCAGGATCACGCTGTTGAAGATCTCATGTTCGAAGGCGCTTTCGCCGATCTCGAGGACGGTCTTGCCGCCGATCTCGGCGGGGATGACGAGGTTCTCGATCTCGTCGATATTCGTGCAGGCGGTGATCCTGACGCCGCCCTCGATATCCTCACAGGTGAAGACGGGATCCGGGATGACGAAGATCAGCGTCGCGTTATAAAGCGCGGCGTTGTTCGCGTCGGTCACGCCGTAATAGCCCCAGCCGGTGCCCGTTGTCCACTGCTTCTTCGTGAAGGGGACGCTGACGGTCGTGAGCCCGGTGTTGGCGAACACTCCCGAAGCGATGTATTTGAGCGAGTCGGGGAAGACGACGGAGGTAAGGTTGACGCATTCGTTGAACGCGTAGGAGTTGATAGTTCTCAGAGCCGCCGCGGCGGGGCTGCTGCCGAAGGTCACGGATTGGAGGCTGGTGCAGCCCTCGAACGCTCTGGCGTTGATGGTCTTGAGCGAGTCGGGGAAGACGACCGAGGTGAGCGCGGCGCATCCCCTGAACGCGTACGAGTCTATGAAGTCCAGCCCGCTGCCGAAGGTCACGGAAGCGAGCGAGGCGCAACCGTCGAAGGCGTAGGAGCCTATGTTTATGACCGCGTCGGGCAGGACGACCGACGTCAGGGCGGTGCCGGAGAACGTATCGTTGCTTATTCCGCTCAGCTTCGCCGCGGATTGGCTGCTGCCGAAGGTCACGGATTCGAGACTCGTGCATTTGCTGAACGCGTTGGCGTCTGCGACCTCGAGCGAGTCGGGGAGCGCGACGGAGGTCAGCGCTTTGCAGTAGCTGAACGCGGCGGTGCCGATCGTATTCAGCTTCGCCGCCGTCAGGCTGCTGCCGAAGGTCACCGAGGCGAGCGAGGCGCAGTTCATGAACGCTTGTTCGCCGATGCTCTCGAGCGAGTCGGGGAACACGAGCGAGGTGACGGCGGTGTATCTGAACGCTTCGTTGCCTATGGTCGTCAGCTTCGCCGCGGTCGGGCTGCTGCCGAAGGTCACCGAGGCGAGGTAGATGCAATTGTAGAACGCTTGTTCGCCGATGCTTTCGAGCGAGTCGGGGAATGTCACGCTCGTGAGCGCGGTATTCTCGAAAGCGGAGCTGCTCATCGTCTTCAGCCCGCTGCCGAAGGTGACGGAGGTCAGCGATTGGCAGCCGCGGAATGCGTTCATGCCTATGCTCTCGAGCGAGTCGGGGAATTCGAGCGAGGTTATCGCGGTAAAATCGAACGCGCTTGCGCCGATGGTCTTCAGCCCGCTGCCGAAGGTCACCGAGGCGAGCGAGGTGCAGTTGCTGAACGCGCCGTCGAAGAGCGTTTCGAGCGAGTCTGGCAGGACGACCGAGGTGAGGGCTTCGCAGTAATAAAACGCTTGCGCGTCTATCTTTTTCAGTCCGCTGCCGAAGGTGACGGAACTCAGCGAGGCGCAGTCCATGAATATAAATTTACCGATCAATTCGAGCGAGTCGGGGAAAACGACGCTCTTTAAGCCGGAGTTATTGAACGTGTCGCCCGTGGAGATAGCGACGACGGGCTTGCCGCCGAGTTCCGCGGGGATGACGAGGTCTTCGATATCGTCGGCGTTCGTGCAGCCGGTGACCATCACGCCTTCGCCGTAATCCATATAGGTGAATTCGGGAACCGGGATGACGAAGGTCAGCGCCGCGTTATAAAGCTCGGAGTTGTTCGCGGCGGTCACGCCGTAATAACCCCAGCCGCCGGCGTTGTTCCAACGCATCTTAGTAAAAGGAACGCTGACGGAAGTCAGCGAGACGCCGCCGAACGCGCTTTCGCCGATGCTCTCGAGCGAATCGGGAAGCGTCAGCGAAGTCACGGCGGTCCTGAGGAACGCGCCTTCGCCTATCGACTTCAGTCCGCTGCCGAAGGTCACGGACGCGAGCGTGTCGCAGTCTCTGAACGCCAGGGCGCCGATGCTCTCGAGTGAGTCGGGGAATACGAGCGCGGTCAGCCCGCCGGTGGTGACGAAGGCTCCGTCGCCTATCGACTTCAGCCCGCTGCCGAAGGTCACCGAGGTGAGCACGATGCATTCTTCAAACGCGCTGTTGCCGATACTCTCGAGCGAATCGGGGAATACGAGCGAGGTGAGCGTGCCGCATTTGTAGAACGCGTAGTCGCCTATCGATTTCAGTCCACTGCCGAAGGTGACGGATCCGAGCACGGCGCAGGTGTTGAACGCGCTTTCGCCGATGCTTTCGAGCGAGTCGGGGAACGTGAGAGAGAGTACTGACGAGCAGGAGGCGAACGCGCCCGCGCCTATTGTCTTCAGCCCGCTGCCGAAGGTCACGGAAGTGAGTCTGGCGCAGTTGAGGAACACGTATTTGCCGATGCTTTCGAGCGAGTCGGGGAAGGCGAGCGAGACAAGCGAGGTGCAGTTTTTGAAGGCTTCGTCGCCTATCGACTTCAGCCCGCTGCCGAAGGTTACGGATTCGAGCGCGTCGCAATACTCAAACGCGCTCATGCTGACGCCTTCGAGCGAGTCGGGGAAGACGAGGGAGGTTATCGGGCAGCCTGTGAACGCGCCGGAGTAAATATAAACCAGCTTCGCCGCCGTCGGGCTGCTGCCGAAGGTCACGGAGGCGAGCGAGGTGCAGCCGCTGAACGCGTCCGAGGCGATCTCCTCGAGCGAGTCGGGGAATTCGAGCGAGGTGACGGCGGCGCCGTGGAACGCGGAATCGCCGATGGTTTTCAGCCCGCTGCCGAAGGTGACTGAGGCGAGCGCGGAGCAGTTTGAGAACGCTTGTTCGCCGATGCTCTCGAGCGAGTCGGGCAAGGCGAGCGAGGTCACGGCCGTATTGTAGAACGCGCCGGTGTCAAGCGTTTTCAGCCCGCTGCCGAAGGTTACCGACGCGAGCAGGGGGCATTGGCCGAACGCGTATTGGCCTATGGTTTCGAGGGTGTCGGGGAAGGCGACGGAGGCGAGCTTCTCGCACTGGCGGAATGCTTCTATGTCTATCGTCTTCAGCCCGCTGCCGAAGGTTACCGACGCGAGCTTGTCGCAGCCGTAGAAGGCGCTGTTGCCGATGCTCTCGAGCGAGTCGGGCAAGGCGGCCGCAGTCAGCGCGTCGCACTGGCAGAACGCCTGAGTCCCTATCGTCTTCAGCCCGCTGCCGAAGGTCACGGAAGTGAGCGATTTGCACCAATAGAACGCGAGAGCGCCGATCGTCGTGAGCGAGTCGGGGAGGACTACCGAGGTGAGATTTTTGTTGGAGAACGCCTGCACGCCGATCTCCAGCACCTTCTTGCCGCCGAGGCGGGATGGAACGGTGATATCGGTCGTTCCGTTGAGCTCGACGCCGGTGATGCGGACGCCGCCCCCGATATCTTCATACAGGAATTCGGGCGGGGCGCCGTAAACGCGCCTCGCGTTGCAGAGGTCGTAGTTATCAACCGTATTTGCGCCGGTAATCGCGTCCCATTGCGTCTCGGTGCCGAGGTAATAGACGACCGCGAGCGGCGTGCCGGCGAAGGCGTCGGCGCCGATAGAAGTCACGGAGTCGGGGATGGTCGCCTGAGCCACGCCTGTGTCGTAGAACGCGTTCTTGCCGACGGTTTCGAGCCCGTGGTTCAGGGCGACGGATCCGAGCTTGGGGCAGCCGTAGAAGGCGCCGTTACCTAGCGACTTCAGCCCGCTGCCGAAGTCGACGGATTCGAGCTTGACGCAGGATATGAACGCGTATTCGTCGATGGTTTCGAGCGAGTCGGGGAATACGAGCGATTCCGGGGCGGTGTAGCCGAACGCGGCGTAGCAGATGGTCTTCAGACCGCTGCCGAAGGTCACGGAAGCGAGGTCGTTGCAGTTGTTGAACGCGCTTTCGCCGATCGTTTCGAGCGAGTCGGGGAAGACGAGCGCGGTCACGGGCGTATCGCAGAACGCGTAGTCGTCTATCGTTTTCAGACCGCTGCCGAAGGTCACCGAAGCGAGCGAGTCGCAGCTGTTGAACGCGCCTGTGCCGATCGTTTCGAGCGAGTCGGGCAGGACGAGCGCGGTCACGGGCGCGCTTGCGAACGCGCTTTCGCCTATCGTCTTCAGCTTCGCCGCCGTCGGGCTGCTGCCGAAGGTCACCGAGGCGAGCGCGTCGCAGCCGTCAAACGCGTATTTATCTATCGTCTCGAGCGCGTCGGGCAGGACGACCGACGTGACGTCGGCTCCCTGGAAGCTGAATTTTCCTATCGATTTCAGAGAGGACGACGCCGCGCCTGTGCCGAAGGTCAGCGTGGCGATCGGGTCGCCGTAGAACGCGTATTGGCCGATGGTCTCGAGCGAGTCGGGGAGCACGACGGAGGTCAGATTGGGGCAGATCCTGAACGCGTCTTGGGAGATCGTTTTCAGTTTCGCCGCCGTCGGGCTGCTGCCGAAGGTTACCGAGGCGAGACTGTAGCAGTTTTGGAACGCGCCGGCGCCGATCTCCTCGAGCGAGTCGGGCAGGACGAGCGCGGTGAGTGAGGTATTATTGAAAGCATTCGAGCCGATCGTTTTCAGATTCGACGCCGCTTGACTGCTGCCGAAGGTCACCGAGGCGAGCGAGGTGCAGTTCTTTAACGCGTTGTAGCCGATGGTTTCGAGCGAGTCGGGGAAGACCAGCGAGGTCAGGGAGGTCTTATAGAACGCGTCGGAGCCGATCGTTTTCAGCTTCGCCGCCGTCGGGCTGCTGCCGAAGGTCACCGTGGCGAGCGAGGTGCATTCTTCAAACGCGTCGGTGCCGATCGTTTCGAGCGAGTCGGGGAGCGCGACGGAGGTCAGCGAGTTGCAGTAGTAGAACGCGGAGTCGCCTATCGTTGTCAGCTTCGACGCGGTCAGACTGCTGCCGAAGGTAACGGAAGCGAGCGCGTCGCAGTTTTGGAACGCGCCTGCGCCGATCGTTTCGAGCGAGTCGGGGAAGGTGAGCTCGGTCAGGCGGCGGAGGTAGGCGAAGGCGCCTTTGCCGATCGTCTTCAGCCCGCTGCCGAAGGTTATCGAGGTGAGATCATAGCAGGAGAAGAATGCGTTTTCGCCGATGCTCTCGAGTGAGTCGGGGAAGGTCAGCGAGGTGATTTTTGCGTTGTAGAAGGCGTCTTTGCCGATCGTCTTCAGCCCGCTGCCGAAGGTCACCGAGGCGAGCGAGTTGCAGTTGTCAAACGCGCCTTTGCCGACGGTCACGAGCGTGTCGGGCAGCGTGAGCGTTTCGAGCGCGTCGTAGTTATAGAAGGCTTTTTCGCCGATCTCGAGTACGGTCTTGCCGTCGATCGCGGAGGGTATTTCGATCTCGGTCGCGGCGTCGCAGCCGGTCGCGCCGGTGATGCGGATGCCGCCGGTGATCTCTTCATAGGTGAAGGCGGGGGCGGACCCGGCGACCGTGAGCGTCAGCGCGATGGCGCCGGTCGTTTTATCTTGAGAGCCGTACCACATACCTTCGTATCGAAGCTCTCCCGTGTAAACGCCGGGAGCCGCGGCGGCAAGCGCCGTCGGGTCGATGCGCAGCGAGACGCCGTGGCTTTCGCCGGCGCTTTCGAATGGTTTTTTAACCCACTCTCCGTCGCCCCGGTGGTCGTCGTCATACATCCCGAAAGCGAGGGAGCCGCCGTTTCCGTTATCGAGCGTTCCCTTGAATAACGTTATATACACTCCGTCCGTGTATACGTATTCGCCGTTGAAATCCTTCACCTTGCCCGGCGTCAGCGTATCCGTGACGTAGGTGAACGGCATATAGCCGTCGGCGTCGAAGCCGGAGAGGTTCGCGTTCGGGGAGGAGACGGTGAAGGAAGCGTCGGGGACAGTGTTCCAGTTCGTTTTTTCTTTCCATTGCGCCGTAAAGACGGTGGTTTCGGACGTGAGTGTGTTGTAAAAAACTCCATGCGTATCAAAGCAGTCAAACACGTGATCGTCGTCGGGCGCGGTCCAGCCGGAAGGGCACGAGTCATAATTGAAGTAAAACCCTACGTCTACGCCCCCGTCTTCGTAATAGAACTGTCCGTATTGGGCGGAGTGCCAGTCCGCGGCGATCTCGCCCTCGTCGGATCTGTATTCAACGGGCGTGCCGCTGCCGTCGCCTGGCTCGAGTCGGACGGTGTAGACGGTGTCCGCCTGCGCTATGATGCCGGTCGGCAGCATCGCCGCGATCAGCATCGCGCAGAGCATGACTGATAATACGCGCTTGATTTTCTTCATGGTTCCTTACCTCCTATTATGCTTTTGAAAACGCAAAAAGCAACGCCCGTCGGGAGTTGCTTTTTGAATGTTTATTCGTATAGTTTCTTTTTCCTGACGCGCATAATCACGACCGCCACGATCACCGCGGCGATAACGGCGCCGATTATGATATAGAGCGTGTAACCGGAGCCCTCGACCTTCAACTTCGACCAGTAGTCGTTCATCAACTGGAAGGTTTCGTCGGGCAAGTCGGAGAACATTTTCGATTTCGCGGCCGTCGCTTCATCGAAATAGACGACTTCGCTGTTTGCGAACTCTTCGCTAAGGTATTCTTTTGCCTCGGGTATCGGAGTCGCGTAGCCGATCGCGTCCATGTTCTGGCCGGATATCTCCGGATCGCAGAGGAAGTTGATATACGCCTCGGCTTCCGCCTTGTGCTCGCACCCCTTCGGAATGCATATCGCGTCGATGAAGAAGTTGAAGCCCTCCTTCGGATAACAGAAGGCGAGGTCGGGATTGTCCTCGTGCATCGTGACGAAGTCGCCCGCGTAGTAGGGCGCGATCCACGCCGATTCGTTAATCATCGCGTCGAATATCTGGTCCATGACGTACTGCTGAACGAGCGGTTTCTGCTCGAGGAGTTTATCGTAGCATTTCTGATAATCAGCTTCACTTGTGGTGTTGACGTCGATGCCGAGCAGGAACTCCGCTATCGCGAAAAGGTCGCGCGGGTTATCGAAGGTCAGGATCTTATCCTTGTAATCCTCGTCCCAGAGGATGTTCCAGCTGTCGACCGTCTTGGTTACGTATTTCGTGTTGTAGATGATGCCGACGGTGCCGTAGGTGTAGGGGACGGAGTACTCGTTGTTCGGGTCGTACGGAGTGTTTTTATACTGCTCGTCGATATATTGGTAATTCGGTATGTTATCGAAGTTCAGCTTTTCGAGCATATCCTTTTTGATGAGGCGCTCGATCATGTAATCGGAGGGGATAATAATGTCGTAACTCGAGCCGCCGGTTTCCAGCTTTGTCAGCAGCGTTTCGTTGGAATCGTAGGTCGTGTAGTTGACCTGGATTCCGGTGCGCTTGGTGAACTCGGCGTTGACGTCGATGGTGTCCTCTTCGCCGATGCCTATATACTGTCCCCAGTTATAGACGTTGATTGTGACTGTCTCGCCTTCCGCCTTTGCGGGAAGGGAGGGGATGGCCGCAAAAAGCGTGAACGCCAGCGTCAGCGTAAGGATAGCGGCAAGTATTCTTTTCATTCGGGTATACCTCCGTGGTTTATTTCTGCGGTCAGACCGCGAGTTTTTTCGATTTTTTGCGCTCGTCGCGCGCCTGGAAGACATTCATCAGCACCATGAGCGCGAGTATCACCATGAAGAGCACCGTGAACAGCGCGTAGATGCTCGGCGGTATCGGCTTCTTGGTGTAGTTGTAGATTTCTATCGGGAGCGTCGAGAAGCCGGAACCGTAGACGAAATAGCTGATGACGAAGTCGTCGAGCGAAAGCGTGAAGACCATCGTCATACCGGTGAAAACGCCGGGCATTATTTCCGGCAGCATCACCTTGAAAAACGCCTTCATCGGCGTGCAGCCGAGGTCGAGCGCCGCGTCCATGAGGTTGCGGTCCATCTGACGTATCTTCGGCAGCACCGACAGTATGACGTACGGCAAGCCGAAGGTTATATGCGCGATGAGCAGCGTCCAGAATCCGAGGACGTTGTTATTCTTCATCACGCCGCCGATGAAGACGAAGAGCAGCGCCAGCGAAACGCCCGTTACGATATCGGGGTTCGTCATAGGCACGTTGGTTATCGTGAGGATGACGTTCTGCATGCGCTTTTTCATTTTGTGGATGCCGACCGCCGCCATAGTGCCGAGCACCGTCGCGACTACGGAAGCGATGACTGCGATTATTATCGTGTTCAGCAGCAGGTGGAGAAGCGTGTCGTTATGAAAAAGCTCTTCGTACCATTTGAACGTGAATCCCTCGAAATGCACGGTGTTCTTCGACGAGTTGAAGGAGAAGAGCATAAGCAGCAGTATCGGAGTGTAGAGCAATACGAATACGGCCGCGGTGTAGATCTTGCCGAATGTTTTCATAGCACGATCTCCTCTCCGTCGTTATCCGCGAAGCGGTTCATTATCGCCATGCAGATGAAGATCATAATCATCAGCACCAAGCTCATCGCCGCCCCGAGATTCGGGTTGTAGGCGTTCTTGAACTGCTTTTCGATGATGTCGCCTATCATCGCGGTGTCCGCGGGGCCCATTTTCACGGAAATGTAGAAGGTGCTGACCGCCGGCACGAACACCATCGTTATGCCGGAGATTATTCCCGGCAGACTCAGCGGAAGTATCACCTTGCGGAAGGTGCTGAACTTGTTCGCGCCGAGGTCGGCGGAGGCCTCGAGCAGCCGTCCGTCTATCTTCATCAGCACGGTGTAAAGCGGCAGGATCATATACGGCAGGTAGTTATAGACCATGCCGAAAACGATCGCCGGACGCGTGCGTATGAGCTTGAACGGCCCGATGCCGATGCTCGTCAGGAAGTTGTTGATTATGCCGGTGTCTTCAAACAGCGATACCCACGCGAGCGTGCGGAGCAGGAAGCTCATGCACATCGGAAGCATCACGAGCAGCACGATTATGCGCTGCGTGCGCGGCTTCGTCCTCGAGATGAAGTATGCGAAAGGGTAGGCGATGAGCAGGCATATTATCGCCGCTATCGCTCCGAGCATTATCGAATCAAGGAAGGTCGGCAGATACGCTTTCAACCCCGCGATGTTCGCGAACGTGAAATGTCCCGCCGAGTCGGTGAACGCGTAGTAGAAAACGAAAACCAGCGGCGCGACGATGAATATCCCCATCCATACCAGATATGGCGCGGCGGTGAGCTTTGCGCGCATCAGTCGATCACCTCCGCGTCGGAGTCGTCGTTAAGGATCGTCGCGTCGTCGAGCTTGTCGTACTCCTCTGAATAAGAGGAATAGTCGCCGAACTTGCCGGAGTATTCGGATTTCTTCATAATATGGATGTCGTCCGGATTCAGCTTTATGCCTATCTCGTCGCCGGGCGCGTGGAAGTCGGTCGTCTGTATCATCCACTTGAAGCCCTTGACGTCAACGATTATTTCGTAGTGCACCCCCTTGAACGTCACGTTGGTGACGACGCCGGAAAGGTGGCCGGAATCCGCGCGGACGATATCGATATCCTCGGGACGTATTACGACGTCGACCGGCTCCTTCTTCTCGAAACCGGAATCGAGGCACTTGAACTTGTAGCCGAAGATGGAGACGAGGTAATCGTCGAGCATGATGCCGTCAATGATATTGCTCTCGCCGATGAAGTCGGCGACGAAAGCGTTCTGCGGTTCGTTATATATATCCTGCGGCGTGCCTATCTGCTGGATGACGCCGTTGTCCATAACGACGACGGTGTCGCTCATCGAAAGGGCTTCCTCCTGGTCGTGAGTGACGTAGACGAAGGTAACGCCCATCTGCTGCTGGATGTTTTTGAGTTCGACCTGCATATCCTTGCGGAGCTTGAGGTCGAGCGCGCCGAGCGGTTCGTCGAGCAGCAGCATGCGCGGGGAGTTGACGAGAGCGCGCGCTATCGCGACGCGCTGCTGCTGGCCGCCGGAAAGGGAGTTTACGTTGCGCTTCGCGAAGCCGTTGAGATTTATCAGCTTGAGCATCTCAAAGACCTTGTCGCGTATCTCTTTCTCCGGCACCTTTTTCAGCCGCAGACCGAAGGCGATATTTTCAAAGACGTTCAGGTGAGGGAACAGGGCGTAACGCTGGAAGACCGTGTTGACCTCGCGCTTATAAGGCGGAACGTCGTTAATTTTTTCGCCAAAGAAAAAAACATTACCCGATGTCGGAGTTTCAAATCCCGCAATAATTCGCAGAGTGGTCGTCTTGCCGCAGCCCGAAGGCCCGAGCAGCGTGACGAACTCCTTGTCTTTTATTGACAGGTTGATGTTATCGAGTACTGTTTCGCCGTCAAATTCTTTATGAATATTTTCCAAACGGACAATTTCGGAATTGGCCATTTCTCAACCCCCAGTTCCGCGGAACGTACCCCTTGAAAACAGGGCATCCTCGACCGGATAGTTTACTATAATAAAATAGTAGATTTTGCGCGTTTTGTCAATAGTTTTCGCCAAAAAAGGCGGGTATTTTTTGCGCCGTTTCAAAGCGGAAAGACGCCGTTGAGTTCGTGTTTTGCGACGTTGCCGTTTTCGAGGGTGAAAAACCATGCTTTTTTGGCTGAATCGTTCTTCACGACGCTGTATTCTTTGCCGTCGAAAACGAGCGCGACGTCGTTTTCGAGCGCGACGCCGGGGAGGTCGTACGCGGCGCAGGCGGAGTCGAAGGAATCGCGCCCGGGCTCGTCGTAATGCGGGCAGCAGACCGCGGGAACGAAACCGAGACCGGCGATAAGACGATAAGTCGGATTTGCAATCGCGGGGTCGTAAAAGTCGCGGTCGGTGTAGCCCTGCTCAAACCAGCACATGGCTCCGGCGCTGATGCCGCACATGACCGCGCCGCGCTCCGCCGCTTTCCGCAGCAGCGGGAGCATTCCCGTGCGCTTCCAGACGTCAATCATGCGCTGCGGATCGCCTCCGCCGACGTAAATTATGTCAGCTGCGCCGACGCGCGCTTCGAGTTCCTCCGGCGCGTATTCCGCACGGACGAGGCAGAGCGCGTCGGAAACGCAGCCGAGGCGTTTATAAACGCGTTTCAGCGCGTTGATATAGTGGCCTCCGTCGCCGCTCGCGGTAGGAAGGAAGAGAAAACGCGGGCGGTCTTTTCCGGTCAGTTCGATTATGCGGCGGTCGACCGCGGAGTTTTCGCCGGCGGTGCCGCCTCCGAGCGCAATTATCTTCATATGACGCCTCCGGTAGTAAGATATGATATATTCTATCATTTTGCGGCGAATACTTCAATAGGTTAAATAAAAGAAAGCCCTGCAGTCGCAGGGCTTTCTTTTATTTGATTTTGGGTTCGGAGCTTTCGAAGATATCAAAGCTCGTCTTCGCTCACGAGCTTCGCCGCGACGCGGAGGATCTTCAGCGCGTCGGCTACGGTTATTTCACCGTCGCCGTCGACGTCGCCGACCGCAAGCGCTTCGGGAGTTTCTTCCGCGAGCTTCGCGGCGATGCGAAGCGCCTTCAGCGCGTCGGCAACAGTAATCTCTCCGTCGCCGTCCATGTCGCCGCGCTTGACCTGAGGCGTTGTGTCGACGACAGTGAAGTGTACGGTCACTTCCTTCGAGCCGTTGACGACGGTCAGCGTGTATTCGCCGACTTCGGTGATCGCCGTGCCGGCGAGGTACTCTTCGCCGTTCAGCGTACCGGTCGCGCCTTCGGGAGTCCAGGTCACCGCTATCGGGTCTGCGGCAGTGTAGAGGTCGAACTGCGCGCCGTCCTCGATGCTGAGGGTCGGAACCGGAGTATCGTCAACGATTGTGAAGTTGATCGTTACACTCTTGGTGCCGTTGGTGACGACGAGGACGTATTCGCCGGGCTCTTCGATATGCGTATGCGTGTACTCTTCGCCGTTCAGCGTGGCAGTCGCCTCTTCGGGTGTCCAGGTGATGACCAGCGGTCCCTCGCCGAAGTCGGAGAGCTTGAACTCCGCTCCGTCCTCAATGCTGACGACGGGTTCTTCGTCCTCTTTGGCGATTACGGTGAAGGTGACGGAAGTGGACTTATCGCCCGCGGTTACGACCAGCGTATGCTCGCCGGGCTCGGTAACTTCCGTACCGTACTCGCAGGGCTCGCCGTCGAGCGTCGCTTTTTCACCGTCCTGCAGCCAGGTCATAACAGGCGCGTCAACGTTTGCAAGGTCGAATTCCGCGCCGTCCGCGATGTTGACGACGGGGGCTTCATAGTAGCCGGCTTCGTATTCCTCGATGTCGGTGCCGTCGGCGTTGATGATGAACCAGTTGTATTCCGTGGGTGTGATGAAATCGTAGCGGCGTACGCGGACGTTGCCGTCGCCGTCGACTTCGACCATAAGGCCGTTGGCGATCTCGTCGGAGAGGGAGCCGACGTTGACGAAGGTCACGCCGTCGTGATGGATGATAAGATCGTTCGCGACGCCGTCGCCCGCGTCAGAACCGCCGGAGAAGACGATGACGTTGTACTTCTTCAGCACGTCGCAGATACGGCTCGCGCCGCGGCTGCCTATCGTGTGGGAGACGGGGTGCGAGGTAACGACGAGAATCGGCATATCGCTTTCGATGGCCGCGAGCTCGGAATCGAGCCACTCGAGCGTTTCGTCGGAGTAGGTGGCGAAACTGTCGACGAATCCGTCGTTCGTGACGCCGATTATGTCGATGCCGTTGACTTTGATATGCCTGTTGCCCTTGTTCTTCTGCGCGGCGTCTTCAAGGTCGCCGGCGCAGTACTCGCTGAGACGTGAAGCGTAAGTCGCCGGGGCGGTCGCGCTTATCGCGAGGTCGCCTTCGCCGACGGTGAACATGACGTTTTTGTTCGCCATGTAGTCGGAGGTGATCGCCTTGAAAGCGTCGAGATCGTCAAGCGATTCGGCGATGAGGTTGCCGGCAATCATTATGCCGTCGATGGATTTGCTCGAAGAAGCTCTCTTTATCTTCTCAAGCGCCGGAACGTATCTGCCGTCCTTGCGGTAGGTGACGTAGCCGTATTCGTTGACGGCGTCGGTCACTGCCTGGCGCAGGAGCTTCCAGTTCGCTTCGCTGATGTCGCTCGGGCGATAGGAGTTGGCGTTGGGCAGACTGCCGGTTATTGTGGAGAAGAAGCAGTAGCCGGCGAGATACTGTCCCATGCTGTTGGCGTGGTAGCCGTCGGAGTTCAGATTGTCGCCGATCGCGGTGGCGCGGGCGTTCTGGAACGCCTTGCCGGACGGAACTATGTATCTGATGCCTTCAACGTTGCATGCGTACTTGGAAGCGGATTCGATGCACTCCCACATGTAATCCTGGTTGTTGTTGTACTTCGGGAAGTCGCTGTGGGTCGAGGTCTTCTGATACGCCCAGGTCTGATGCCAGATGATCTCGGCGTCCGGGCAGTGAGACTTGATATACTCGATAACGCCGTGCATGTAGGGCTGATAGGAGTTGTAATCGCCGGAGTAACCGCTGACCTGCTGGATGCTGATGTAGTCCCAATCCTGATCAGCGAGCGCCTGCGCGGCGGTGTAATCGCTTATATTGCTGCCCCAGGAACGCTGATAACTATACTCGGTCTTGTTGTTCATCATATAGTCGTAGTGCATCTGGAGACTGCAGCCGCCGTGCTGGAGGTTGGCGCAGATGAGATCGACGCCGGCGGCCTGAGCGATCTGGTTGATATAGGTGTATGCATTGACCGAGAAGCTGTTGCCTATCATCAGAAGCTTGATAGTGCCTTCGCTCTTGGCGACCTGCGGATCCGCAACGGCGCCGAAGGTGGCGACGATGTTCTCCGGATCGAAGTTGCCGTTATCGGCGAGGGCGTCGTAAATCTCGGTGAGCCACGCTACCATATCGTCGATGTCTTCCTGCGACGCTCTGATATCGTCGCGGAGTTCTTCGGCGTCGGCGATATCGTCCGCAAAGAGTCTTTCGACGTCGAGACGCTTGATGTTCTCAATCAGTTCGATGAGTTCGTCGCGCGGCAGGATGTCGTGCTTGGAATAGAACTGAACGTCGGAGAAATAGAGTTCTTTGTTGAGGTTCGCTATACCCGTTCCCGTTACAGAGATTGTGAACAGTCTGTACTGCTCGTAATCGTCATCATCAAGGTCGCTGAAAGCGCCTCCGTTCGAGTTGAGCATATCGCTGAAGCGGAAATACACGTAGTCGGCGTCCGCTTCGACGTTGCCCGGGTTGTAAGTCGCCGTATAGGCGGCGCCGGAACCGGAGCCGTCGCTGTAAAGCGTGAACTTGATGCGGGTGTCGGGGTTGACGGAAGGAGTGAGACCGTAGTTGTCGGTCACGGCTATGCGTATGCCGTCATAAGAGCCGAAATCGGTGCCGAAGCCCTCGAAGGGGTCGCCGATATGCGGAGCGGTATTCACCGCCGTGCCGGCTTTGCAGTTGGAAACGATAAAGGCGTTGCTGTCAAGGGGCAGCGCTCTGACCGACTGGAACGCGTCTCCGATCAGGCAGTTGCGCGAAAGCGCGACGCTGCTCTGTCCGGCGTAAGAGTTATGCTTGGTAACGTCGGATTCGGTCCATTCCTGGAAGAAGGGGAGGGAAACGGCGTCGAAGTAATGAGCGCCGTCACCTTCGTAATTCGCGGAGTCGATAACGCGTTCGAGCAGATCGCAGGTCGCGGCAATCGTTTCTTCGGAAGCGAATTCGTCGTTGATGACTGCGTTCGCTTCCTTTACGGCGTTGTAGTATCTGCCGGTATCATCGAGCGAGGCGGCTTCGTTGAGAAGTCGGAACAGTTCGATTTTGTTTTCATCTACGAGCACCTGAGTGTAAGCATGGACGTCGGAAATCGTTACGGTCGCGCCGTTGGTGACGTTATAAGCTTCGGCGATGAAAACGATTACGTTGTCAAGCTCGCTCTTGGCGAACGCGGCGCTGGTCCACCACGCCTTTTCAAAGTAATTGAAGGGGACGTTGATATAGCCGTCAGCGTCAACGTATTCCGGCTTGATATTGAGCGCGTAGATCTCCTTATTCATCGACATACAGTTGGAAAGGCCGATAAGGATACGCTCCGCGGTGCCGCCGGTTACGTCGAGCTTGAAGCGGATACCGCTGTAACTCTTTATTGTAGTGAAATTCAGGGCAGGGTAGCCGTCGTTGGCTCTGCCGCCCGGGTTGCCGCCGCTTCTGTCCATGTTTTTCCAACCCATGGACTTGTTAGCGAAGTCGGTCTGCGCCGTCATTGAGAAGGCGCCGTCTCCGGCGGAGAAGACGGTGTTGTTTGTGAAGTCGCCGGCGTTCCACTGATCCTGAGAATTGCGGCCGTCGCCGATGGAGTCGCAAAGCTTTTCGGAGTTCAGGGTAACGACTTCGTTGACCTGCTCGGTCGTCCAGCCGGCGAACCAGCTCTCGTCGGAATCAACTCTGCGGACGAATTCGAGCGCGTTCGCGGCTGCGCTGACCGCTGCGTAGGCGGCTTCTTCATCGACGTTTTCCGGATCCGCCCAGACGTCGTTTACCGCGCGGGCGAAAGCGGCGTACGATGCGGGAGTATAGTTATACTTCCAGGTGTTGTAGAATCTTGCCATAACGGGAGAAAGGTCGTCGCCGAAGATTTCGCCGGCAAGAATGCCGCGGACGGTGTTGACCGCTTCGGCGACCTCGGCGTAGGTTGCGCTGTAGTTGGAAAGCACCTGGTCGGCGAGGACAAGCGCTTCAAAGTTCGGATCGGACTGGGTGTACATGCCCATATTGTCGGCGATCGTAATTATGGCGTCGAGCTCTTCTCTCGCTTCTTCTTCGGTCGCCTCGAGCTCGGATATGATATCATAAAGCGCGAACATGTAGTTCTCGATTACGTCCGGCTCGGAAGCGGCGTTGTAAGCGACCGCTTCCGCGGCGCTGATGACGTCGTAGTTTACGCCGTAAGCGTCAAGCGCGTTCGCCTGAGCGACGATTTCCTTGAGGTTGTCCGGCGTCGGTTCCGGCGGCGTTGTGAAGAATTGGATATCGGAGATGTAGATCGCTCCTCCGTTGTAGTTGGGGGAGTTGATGCCGCCGGTGCCAAGATGGAAGTAAAGGTTGGAGTAGTTCCACTTGGCGTAATTGTTGTTGCCGAAATACTTCTCGTATGCGTTGCCGCCCCATCCGCTGATAAGGTCTTTGAAATAGAAGTAGTAGTAACCGTCGTGATAGACCGCGGAATCGGTAAGAGCGGGATCATCGGCGCAGCGATAGTATTCCTTGGCGGTCAGATAGGGGAGAGCGCCGTTCGTCCAGGACTTGGCGATGCCGCCGACAAGACGGAGCTGGACGGTCTGGTTGCTGCTGTTGTCCCATGTTTTCAAAGACGGTTCGTCGCCGTTCTCGTTTTCTACGGCGATCCTTATGCCGTCGAACTTGGCGATATCCTTCAGCAGTGTGTATTCGCCGAACACGTTACCTATCTGGCTCGCGTTCTCTTTGTTGGCGTAATCGCCGATGGTCGAGAAGCAGACGGTCCAGGCGTTCGGAGTGGGGGACGCGCTCATGATGAGCTTCAGCGACTTGGTCGCCTTGCCTCTGAGGTGGGTATCGGAGAACTCGGCGTGAGTTCCGGTGTAGCCGTTGCCCTTCAGTTCGGCCTGCTCGTTGTAAAGCGCGAGCATATCGTCGGTCCAATCCTGGAAACCGGGCAGCTGCGTAAAGGTATAACCTCTGCCGAAAGGCGGAACGTTTGCGAGCAGCTCGTCATAGATGGGCTGAAGTATCGCGACCTGCGCGTCGACGTCCGCCTGGGTGGCGAGGACGGAGTTGATAACTTCGCGGGCAGCGTTAAGTTCGTCTGTGTAGTTGTTGCGGGTGTCGAGTTTGGCGATGTTCGTAATCAGATCGATCAACGTCGATTTGTCGATGTTGAGATAGGCGTTGAGCGTTTCGGTCTGTTCATCGATTTGCGCCTGTGTGGAAGAGGTGTCCCTGTAGACGTTGACAGCTTCGTCTATGAGTACTTGAGGGACTCCGGCTTCTTTCGACTCGCGGATCGCCTTGTGCAGCGCGACGGTGTCCGCCTGGCCTACAAGGTAGACGTCCTCAAACCAGAAATTGACGGTGGTATTGATTTTTTTGAAGACTATCGCCATGTTGAGCGTGTTGAGGCGTCCGTCAAACGCCTTGTCAATAGTGTCAATGCCGCTTTCATCGTAGTTGTTGAGTTTGATCTTAGAGAAATCGTAAATCAAGTAACCGTTGGACTTCGTCGGACCCTGCAGCGAAACGACGGCTCTCTCCGTGCTGCTGTTGAACATCAGATTGATGCCCGAAAAAGCGCTCGTGAAATTAGCGTCGCCGGCGATTTTTATCGCTATCTTGGTCTTGTTCGACAGTTCGGCGTCGCCGAAAATATCGATGCCGTCGATGAGCGAGTCCTTAACGTAAGGAGTGGCGCTCGTGCCGGTGGAAAGGTAACCTGAGCAGGAGTTCCACTGGGTATCGAGCTCCGAGGGAGTCGTCAGGGTGATGACGGTCCGTCCCTGGTCGTCTTTGGAGAAGGAATAGTTTGAAGAGTTGCTGCTTGCGCCGCCTCCCCAGGTGTTCCTTGTTCCCATTCTCTGCGCCTGCTCAAGCGTGTACTGGTTGATGAAGTCGATGTGCATCTGAACTTCCGCAGCGGCGGCGTCAAAAACAACGACTCCGCTGAACAGCGCCAGCACCATTGCCAAAGCAAGCAATGAACTTAAAAGTTTTTTCATACGTTCTCCTCCTTATGGGTATATTACTGATAATATAATACAATAACCTATAATAACGATTCTTGTCGGATGGTGATATAATTACGGCTGAGTGATTTTTTGGGCCGGTTTTTATAGCAAATGGTTGCCGGGCGAAGAAATAGGGGACCGGCGTAGTACAGCAAAAAAGCGCGTCCCGAAAAGGGACGCGCTTGCGTTATATGGCGTTTTTTCTGCGCTGCGGCGTTACGCTGCGGTATAGTTGCGGATGAGGGTGGATGCGTCCGCGAGTTTCGCGGCGACGCGGAGGATCTTCAGAGCGTCGGCAACGGTGATTTCTCCGTCGCCGTCGACGTCGCCGATCGCGAGGTCTTCCTGTGTGGGCTCGAGGAGGTGAGCCGCGATACGCAGCGTTTTAAGCGCGTCGGCAACGGTAATCTCTCCGTCGCCGTCCATATCGCCGGGTTTGACGGCGGGCGTCGTGTCGATGACGGTGAAGTTGACCGTCACGCTTTTGCTGCCGTTGGTAACTACAAGCGTGTAAACGCCGACTTCGGTGATCGCAGTACCCGCGGCGTAATCGTTTCCGTTAAGTGCGGCGGTCGCTTCCTCGGGAGTCCAGGTAGCGGCAATCGGCTCGGTTGCGCCGTAGAGGTCGAACTCCGCGCCGTCTGCGATGCTGACGACCGGTTCGGGGGTGTTGTCGATAATAGTGAAGGTGACGGTGGTCGGGTTGCTGCCGGCACCGACAACGAGGGTGTGTTCGCCGGGCGCCGTGACTGCCGCGCCGTATTCGCAGGGTTCTCCGTCAAGCGTGGCCTTTTCGCCGTCCTGCAGCCAGGTCATGACGGGCGCTTCGCCGGCGGCGTCGAATTCGGCCCCGTCTTCGACGTAGACGACGGGCGCTTCATAGTATCCCTCTTCATACGCGCCGAGGCCCGAGCCGTCAGCGTTAATATACAGCGGGTCATATTCGGTTTTATTTGTGAAATCAAAGCGGCGGATTCTGACGTTGCCGGACCTGTCGACCTCGACCATCAGTCCGGTGGAGTTCTCATCGGAAAGCGAACCGACGTTGACCGCGGTGAAACCGTCATGGTGCATTATAAGACTGCTTGAGACGCCTTCGTGAGTGCCGCCGGAGAAGACGATTACGTTATTATACTTTTTCAGGACGTCGCAGATGCGGCTTGCGCCGCGGCTTCCGGCGGTGTGCGTGACGGGGAAGGAAGTAACGACGATTATAGGCATATCCGTTTCGAGCGCGGCGAGTTCGGTGTCGAGCCATTCGAGCGACGCGTCGGCATAAGTGGCGAATCCGTCGGTGAGCTTATCGTAAGCAACGCCGAAGATATCGATGCCGTTTACACGGATGTGACGGTTTCCTTTTCGCTTCTGGCCGGACGTTTCGAGATCGTTTGCGAAATACTCCTTCAACAGAGTTGTAAAGAGCAGGGCCGCGTTCGAGCTGATGGCGCGGTCGCCTTCGCTGATGGTGTTCATGACGTTGGTGTTGCCTATATAGTCGGCGTAAATCGCTTTGAATGAGGTAACGTCATCGTTGGTTTTGTTCGCGAGGTTGCCGGCGACCATAATTCCGTCAAGAGTGCCGGTTCCGGAAGCGTTTTTGAGCTGTTCAAGGGCGGGGATGAATTTGGCGTCGTCGCTGTAATTGACGTAGCCGTATTCGTTGACGGCGTCGGTAACGGCCTGACGGAGCAGTCTCCAGTTCGCTTCGCTTATGCTGGTTGGACGGTAGGAGCTTGAACTGGGCAGACTTCCGGTGACGGTTGAGAAGAAGCAGTAACCCGCAAGGTAGCAGCCCATATCGTTGGCGTGGTAGCCGTCGGTGTTCAGGTTGTCGCCGATAGCGGTAGCGCGGGCGTTCTGGAACGCCTTGCCGGACGGGACGATGTATCTGATGCCTTCCTCGGCGGCCTTCGCCTTCGAGGTGGACTCGATGCACTGCCACATATAATCCTGGTCGTTATTGAAATAGGGGAAGTCGCTGTGATCCGAGGTCTTCTGATACGCCCAGGTCTGATGCCAGATAATCTCGGCGTTCGGGCAGCGCTGTTTGATATACTCGATCACGTTGTGCATATACGGCTGATAAGTTTCGGGTCTGCCCGCCTTGCCGCTGACCTGCTGGATGCTGATATAGTCCCAGTCCTGGTCTTTGAGCGCCTGGGAGGCGGTGTAGTTGCTCGTGTCGGTGTCCCAGGAGCGCTGGAAGCCGTAAACGGCCTGGTCCTGCGTCATAAAGGTGTAATGCTGCTGCAAGCTGCATCCGCCGTAGTTGAGGTTGCCGACGATGAGGTTGACGCCCGCCGCCTGCGCTATCTGGTTGATGAACGTGTAGGCGTTCCAGGAAAAACTGTTGCCTATCATCAGGAGTCTTACGGCGCCGTCGTTTTTGGAAACTTTTGTATCGGCGACCGCTCCGAAAGTGGCGACTACGTCGGAAGAATCAAAGCTTCCGTCCAACGGCGCGGAACTGATCGAGGCGATCTCCTGATTCGACTTTGTATCCGCAGACGCGTTAAAGAATACGACGCCCGCGAAAACGGTGAGGATCATCGAGATAACGATGATTGCGCTCATGGTTTTTTTCATATTATCTCCTCCTTGAAATTAAGCAGATAAACAGACATTTTAACCTATATATCCATATAAATAGTAAACCTTTATTGACGAATATTCTTGTCGGTTATTGACAAAATTATTGATTTGTGATTATTTCGGCTGTTTTTTCGAAAAAAGTCAGTCGAAAAAGCGACGCGCGATAAAGCGCGCGGACAGATTGCGGGGAACCTCTTTCACAAGCGGAAAACCCCGTCTGAAAAGAAAAAACGCCGTCAAAAACAGACGGCGTTTCAGAATCACGAGTTTTGATTATCAGAAGCGGAACGGCGGTTTGAAAACTCCCTTGTCTGTTATCATCGCGGTTATCAGTTCCGCGGGAGTAACGTCGAAAGCGGGATTATAGACCTTGACGTTTTCGGGAGCCATCGGCTTTGCGTACCACATGGAAGTCACCTCGCGCGGCGAGCGCTGCTCGATGGTGATATCGTGTCCCGTTGCGCAAGATGGGTCTATCGTAGAAAACGGCACCGCGACGTAGAAGGGGATACCGAAGTGCTTCGCCGCAACGGCGACGGAGAGGGTACCGGTCTTGTTCGCGGCATCGCCGTTGGCGGCGACTCTGTCGCTGCCGACGATAACGGCGTCGATCTCGCCCTTCGCCATTAGTCCGGCGGCCATGTTGTCGCAGAGCAGGGTGCAGTCGATACCCGCGGAGCAAAGCTCGTAAGCGGTGAGCCGCGCGCCCTGGAGCAGCGGACGCGTTTCGTCTGCGTAGACCTTGAGTTTCACGCCCTTTTCGGCGGCGCGGTAGATCGGGGCGAGCGCGGTGCCGTAGCGGACGGCGGCGAGCCGTCCGGCGTTGCAGTGCGTCAACACGTGCATGCTGTCGCGAAAGAAGGGGGCGCCGTATTCGCCTATCGCGGTGCAGGACTCGATATCCTCGGCGATGATGCTTTCCGCCTCCGCCTTCATGGCGGCGACGGCGTCAGCGGGGACGGGATGCGCTTTGAGCACGGCATCCATACGCTCGAGCGCCCAGAAAAGATTGCGCGCGGTCGGGCGGGAGGCGGCGAGGATCGCGAGCTCTTCTCTGACTTGTCCGTAAAAGTCGCGGCTGTCGAGCGCGTTCTTCGCGGCGAGGTACGCTCCGCAGGCGGCGGCGACGCCGATGGCGGGCGCGCCGCGGACGGCGAGCCGCTTTATTGCGTAAGCGATCTGGTCGGTAGTAGTCAGCGAACGGAACACTTCCTCGTTGGGAAGCAGCGTCTGATCGATGATGACGAGCGCGCTTTTCGCGTCGTCGAGCCAAAGCGTATCCTTCAAAACGATCACTCCAATCAGCCGTGAATAATCTAAGCGGAAATGCAGAAAATAGAATCGAAAACGAACAAAAGGGGCGGTAAAATGAATAATCTGAGATGCGGCGTAAAGACCTGCGTGAACAACAGCGACTACTGCTGCTGTCTGCCGAAAATCGACGTTGCGGGCAAGACCGCGAGAAACTGCGGAGAGACCTGCTGCGTTTCTTTCGGCGAAAGGCGCATGCACGGGCGGAACTCCGTCAATTCATTCGACGCGGAGCTCGCCACCGACGTCGGCTGCGACGCGATTAACTGCGTCCACAACGAAAACGGCGGCTGCACCGCGGTAACGGTGAACATCGCCGGCAGAAAAGCGATGAAGTGTTACGACACCGAATGCGACAGCTTCCGCATGCGCAGATAAAACGCGGACGCCGCGCTATCTGACCCCGTCGGGATTATAGACCCTGACGGGGTTTGTTTTATGCGCGTTTACGCGTATCGCCGCTTCGATGCGGGCGACGTTTTCTGGAGTACCCGTGCCGTGCAGCAGGTATTCGTCGATCTCCGCGTAGGTGATGCCCATTTCGGCTTCGTCGGTCTGCCCGTCGAAGAGGGCGGCGGAGGGCGCCTTTTCGATTATCGCTTTCGGCGCGCCGAGGAAGCGCAGGAACTCGTAGACCTCGGTTACGGTCAAATCGTAGATTGGGTTGAGGTCATAGGCGCCGTCGCCCCATTTGGTGAAGTATCCCATCGTGCGCTCGCTGCGGTTTCCGGTCCCTGCGACGAGGCAGCCGGTGGAAGCGGCGTAAGCGTAAAGCATCGTCATACGCAGGCGCGGCGCGATATTCGTCAACGCTCCTTCGGTGGGCTCGACGGCGGATTGTAAACCTTCAATCATGGCGTTTCTGGCGTCAAAAATATCAATGGAGACGGTGCGGATACCGAACTTATCGGCGAGCTCTTTGCCGTCTTCGGCGTCCTTTCCGTAATGGCGCGCGATACCGCAGGGGAGCATGACGCCGGTTACGTTATCGGTTGCGTGGCGGCATATGATCCCGACGAGCGCGCAGTCTTTGCCGCCGCTGTTGCCGAGGACTATGCCTTTGGCGTGAGCGGACTCCATAACCTCTTTGACGTATGCGGCGCGCTTTTCAAGCTCTTTCGCGTAGTCTCTCATTCTTATCTTCCTTTCAACGGTATCCGATGACTACGCGGCGAAGTCCCGCGTAGTCGCGGACGGGGTGGATGTGTTTGAAACCGGCGGAAAACATCATTTCGCTGACCGGCTCGTATTGTTTATACCCAATCTCAAACGCCAGCATTCCGCCATCGCGGAGCAGGGAAAAAGCGTTTTTGGTCAGTTTGCGGTAAAACTTCAGCCCGTCGCCGCCGTCCGTGAGTGCGGTCTTCGGCTGCGCCGTAACGTCTGCGGGCAGCCGCGCGTATTCGTCGGCGGTAACGTAAGGCGGGTTCGACAGGATAACGTCGTATTTTTCGGGCGATCGAAAGGTGAGCGCGTCGGCGTTTATCGCCCTGCATCTTCCTTCGGCAAGGTAAAGGTTTTTCTCGAGATAAGCGAATGCTTCCGGATAAAGCTCAACCAGATCCGCGGTCACGTTTTCGCAGTATTGCGCGACGGAAATGCCTACGCAGCCGCTTCCCGCGCAAAGGTCGAGCAGCCGCGCTTTTTCAAGCGTTTTCACGAAGTCTATCCCGACAGTCGCGAGATGCTCGGTATCGGGCGAAGGAATGAACACGCCGCGCCCTACGAAAAAGGGCAGCGACATAAACTCCCACTGCCCGAGAAGGTATTGCAGCGGCTCGCCCGCCATGCGTTTTTCGGCAATGCCGTACGCTTCTGCCGCGTCGGAATCGGAAAGCGTCAGGGCGTATTTCAGCGGAAGCTCGCGCGGCTCGCCGCCGACGAAGCGGCAAAGTATAAGCTTTGCCTCAAACTCCGGCGCCTCAACGAGCCCCGAGCCGGAAAGCGCCGCGACGAGCTTTTCATATGCCGTTCTGACGTCAGGCATTCTCCGCTTCCTCTTCGTTGACAGGAGCGTTCTCCTGTGCTTCTTCGGCGTTTACCGCGTCCGCTTCGGCGGCGGGCTCTTCGGCTGTTTGAACGGTTTCTTCGGCTTCCTTTGCCGGCTCTTTCGGGCGGTCGAAGTTCGGGACCTCTCTGCCGAGCGCGGCGCAAAGGGAAGCGATGGCAATCTCTATCTGCGCGTCATCGGGGTTCTTGGTGGTGAAGAACTGCATGGAAAGTCCGGGCGCAGCGAGTATCTTCGTGAACCAGTTGTTAAAGCGCCCGAGCAGCTTGATTATCTCATACCCGACGCCCATGATAAGCGGCACGCAGGCGATATTCACCGCGTAACGTATCGGGAGATTGTCCCAGTTGACGAAGGGCAGTATCTGCTGAAGCAAAACGAAAAACGCGATGCTGAACACCAGCATTACGAAAAGGAACGAAGTCGAGCAGCGCGGATGGAAGCGCGAGCACTTTTTGACGTTCTCGACCGTCAGCTCCTCGCCGGCTTCGAGACAGTGTATCGTTTTGTGCTCCGCGCCGTGATACATAAGCGTGCGGCGCACGTCCTTCATCAGCGAGCAAAACGCGAGGTATCCGATGAAAATCAGTATCTTCAGCACGGCGTGGATTATCGTGACGTAAGTATCGAAATGCGGCGCGTCCTGACTCCCGAGGATGAGCAGTCCTATTTTCTTGGCGAGGAAACCGGGGAGAAGGATGAAAACCGCCACGCAGATGATTAAGCTCAGGACGACGCTTATCGCGCTGATGAACTTCATCACGTTGCCGCCCGTGACTTTATTCAGCCACTTCTCAAACTTTCCGGGCTCTTCGCTTTTCTCGATGTCCTCGAGTCCGCTCAGTTCGGCGGAGCGCATCAGCGATTTATAGCCGAGCGCCAGCGAAGTGGGGAAAGCGAGCAGGCCGCGGATTATCGGGACCTTCGAGAAGAATTTGAAGACCTTGCCGCGCTTTTTCTGCGGAACCTCCTCGACGGCGACGCAGCCGTCGGATTTGCGGACCGCCAGGACCGTTTTTTCAGGCGAGCGCATCATGACGCCCTCGATGAGCGCCTGGCCGCCTACGTTTGCGTAACAGACTTTTGTTTTCTTTGACATATCGTTTCTCCGTTCTGAAATGCAGTTATCTGTCTTCCGGCAGCGCCGTCTGCATTATCGGGAATGTAATCATGACCGTCGTGCCCTTTTCGAGCACGCTGTCTATTTCAAATTCGCCTCCGTGCAGGTTCACGATGTCGGTGACTATCGCGAGGCCTATGCCGCTGCCGGGGCGTGAACTTGCGCCCTTGAAGAACTTTTGCTTTATCTTCGGCAGGTCCTCTTCGGAAATGCCGATGCCGTTATCCGCGAAGACGATGCAGACGCGGTCTTTTTTCTCAAAGAGATTGATCTCAACCTTGCCGCCTTCGGGGTAGGAGTACTTGATTGCGTTGTCGATAATATTTACGAATACCTGCTTGATGCGCGCGGCGTCGCCGAAGACGGGGGAACAGGTTTCCGGAGCCGTGAGCAGCAGGGAAATATTGCTCTTTTTCGCGCGCTCCTCGAACATGAGCACGGTTTCCTCAAGCTCGGCGATAAGGTCGAGCTTCGTCATGTTCAGCGTCATCTTGCCGTTCTGGAGGCGCGAGAAGTCGAGCAGCTCCGAGACCATCGCGGAAAGGCGGTTGCTCTCGGCGGAGATGACCTTCATGCCTTTTTCTATCATGTCGTCGCTGCGCATGTTCGGGTCGGAGAGCGTTTCGCTCCAGCCGCGGATGGCGGTAAGCGGAGTCAGCAGCTCGTGCGAAATCGAGGAGGTAAAGTCGTTTTTCATCGCCTCGGAAGCGCCGAGCGCCGCCGCCATATTGTTGATTTCGTGGGCGAGATCGCCTATCTCGTCGCGGTATTTATCGTCTATGCGGACGGAGAAGTCGTTTTTCGCTATCTTCTTCGTGGTGTCGGTAATAGTCGCAAGCGGCTTGATTATCGACTTGACGAAGTATCTGCCGGAGAAGTAGCAGGCGAGCAGGAGAAGTATGCCGAAGCCGGAAAGCAGCAGCACAACCGAAAGCACACGCCCCTGAATATTGCGCATCGAAATAACGTAGCGCAGCACACACGCGACGTTTCCGCCGAGTTTTATGGAATGCGAAACGGCGATGATGTTTTCGCCGTAGGAGTTGCTGCCGACGAAGCTTCCGACGTCGGAGGAAATCGCTTCGATCACGTCGGCGGGATTGGCGTCGTCCGGCGCGAAGCCGCTCGAAGTCAGCGTTACGCGGCCGACGGAGTTCGCCGCCATCAGCTCGATCTTCTCGCGCTGCGGGAAGCTCTCGACGTATTCGCGGACGCCTGCGAGCAGGTTTTCCTCGGTCGAGTAAAACTCCTCGAAATACGCGGCGTCGATCTCGGATTTGCTCGTCAGCGCCTGCTTCGCGGATGAAACGTAATATCCGCGTACGGCAACAGAACCCGCGACGAGCAGCACGCAAATCGTCACGAACACGATGGTAAAAATATTAATTATCCATCGGCGAGTGATGCCGGATTTCAGGATTTTGAAACCCACTTGTAGCCATACCCCCACACTTTGATAATGGTTCTCGGATAGGAGGGATCCTCCTCCACTTTCATGCGAAGTCTGCGGATGTTAACGTCAACGACCTTGAGGTCGTTGTGGTATCCGTCGCCCCAGACCGCGTCGGAAATGCTTTCGCGGCTGATTGCGACGTCGGGATTCTCAAAAAAGAGCTTGAGCATAAGATACTCGACCTGCGTCAGCTCGATCGGCTCATCGTCCTTAACGAGGGTGCGCGTCAGACCGATAAGGCGGAAGCGGCCGCACTTGAACTCCTCGCCGGCGCGCTCGAGATGCTCGAACTTGCCGCTGACTCTGCGGTAAAGCGCGTCGACGCGCGCCACGAGCTCGGAAGGGGAGAACGGCTTGGTTATGTAGTCGTCGGCGCCGAGCATCAATCCGCTGACGCGGTCTATTTCCTGCGAGCGCGCGGAAAGCATGATAATGCCGGAGTCGGAGGTGCGCTCTCTGATGCGGCGGCAGACGGCGAATCCGTCTATGCCGGGCAGGTTGATGTCGAGGAGATAGAGCGAGAAACCGGTGGGAGTTCTGTCGATGATGCTCAGGGCTTCCTCGCCGGTGGACGCCTCGACTATTTCGTAGCCGGCGCGCTGCAGATTGATGACGATAAACTCGCGTATCGTCGCTTCGTCTTCGAGAACGAGTATGTTTTTCATGGCTTCCTCCTGTGAGCTTGTTATTTGTCAGCTTATAGAGAGCGGGTGAACTATTTCTTTGATTTCATCCATTGTCAGTGTCCGGCCCTTGAAGGTCTCGGCGATGAGCTTGGCGGTTATCATGTATCCGCCGGATTTGAACAGAATCGTATATCCTTCCGCCGCCGCTTCGGCGCCGCTGTCTTCGGAGAAACGCTTGATGCAGAAGAGCGGTTCGCCGGTCAGTTTTCCGTTCGCGGTGCGTATCGTGAAGAGCGCCTGCTCCGGATCGACCTCGGCGGTGATGATATTGCGGTTTTCTTCATAGACGGTTATGTAGAAGCCGTAGGACGTGCTGACGATCGTGCTTTGGTCGGTGGCGAAAACGCCGTTTTCAAACGTGCACCAGTCGGTGAGATAACGCACGGTGGGCGAATTCTCGTCATAGTCGGGGAGCGGCGAGCAGACGGGGAACTCTATCGTGGTATCCTGGTCGATATCCATACAGCAAATCGAACTCGTGCGCCTCGTCGGATTGTTGGCGATATCGGAGAAGTATAGGGCAAGACCGTCGCCGCTGTATTGGATTATCTGCGTTACGTATTCGCCCGTGTTCAGACGCGCGTCGAGGAGCACGGCGGGTTGGCCGTCGCCGATCTTGCCGCTGATGAGACTGACGTAGGACATGACGCCGTTATAAAGCTGAGCGGTGCGTTCCGCAGTAATGGCGCCGTTGACGCTTTCGATGACGGAGAAGTTCGTTTCCTGCGTCACGGTCTCGGCCTCCTCGGTCGTCGTTGTCGCAATAATGGCGATCTCGTCGGAGGCGTCGGAGTTGAGGTTGACCTTCAGCATGTATGAATACGGAGTGGAAAACAGCTGCTTATATCCGTCTTCGGAAAAGCCGTATATACTGAGTCCTTTAGATGAAGACTCGGAGTTGTGCGTTGGCTCGTTGAGGGAAATATCCCATCCGACCGCGAGCTCGTAAGCCCCGTCGCCGTCCAGATCCGCGAATTCGCAGCGGTAGACCTCGGAGCAGTCGCCGTTTATCAGCGTTATCGGATTCCAGACTCCGTCGACGCTGTCGAAGAACTGGAGCTGCACCGTCGCCATTCCGCCCAGCACGAAGAACGCCGCGGCTTCCGCCTCGCCGTCGCCGTCCATGTCGGCGAAAACGACGGAGGAACGGTTCGAGCCGGTAAGCGGGTGCTTCAGCGTGTATTCGCCGCCGGCGGCGGTTTTGAGCGCGTCAAGGACCGCCTGCTGCTCCTCGCCAAGGCGGGGAGGTTGGAATAGGTCGCTTATCTCGCCTTCGTAAAGCGAGCAGCCGGCGGCGGAAAGCAGCAGCGCCAGCGTAAGTATTAAAATGACGGTTTTTTTGATCATGGCGCATCTCCGTGGTTCTTCGGACATAATCCTACTTATACATTTTAATTATAACAAATAGAACCGAGCATATCAAGTATAATAACAAAATATTTTTAAGTAATGAAATCGAGGTAAAAGATTTTTGAAAAGAGATATTGAACGAAAGGGAAGTTTGTGCTAAAATAATCGCGTGAAGGGAAGATAAAGATGAGATTTGAAACCGCCGAAAACGGAATATACTGCGAGCCGAAGGGGAGAATAAACCTTCCGCTGACGCTCGACTGCGGTCAGGCGTTCCGCTGGCGCGAAACCGAAGGCGGTTTTCGCGCGCCGGTCGGAGATAAGCTCGTCACCGTTTCGGAAAGCGGAAACGGACTGCTTTTCTCCGCGGACTGCGAGCCGGAAGCGCTCGCCGATGCGGTCACCGGGTATTTCGACCTCGACCGCGACTACGCCCGTATCGAGCGCGTCATTTCCGCGGACGCTTACGTGAAAGAAGCGATGCAGACCTGCAGCGGCCTGCGCATTCTGAAACAGCCGCCGTTTGAGGCGCTTATCTCGTTTATCATCTCGCAAAATAACAACGTCCCGCGTATCAAAAAGATAATCGACAAGCTCTGCGGATGCTTCGGAAAGCCGCTCGCGGACGGCGTGAACGCGTTCCCGGACGCGAAGACGCTCGCCGCGCTCGACGAGACCGACCTCGAGCCGCTCCACTGCGGATACCGCGCGCGTTACATAATCGAAGCGGCGCGAAAGGTCGCTTCCGGCGAGCTGGACCTCGGTTACGCCGCGGAGTGCGAAGAAGACGAGTGTGTCAGCGCGCTCAAGGGCGTTACCGGCGTCGGCGACAAGGTCGCGGCGTGCGTGATGCTTTACGGACTCGGGCGTTTGGATTGCTTCCCGATGGACGTCTGGATGAAGCGCGTCGTCAAGGTGCTTTACGACGGCGACCCGTGCGTGAAGGAGCGCTTCGGCGGCTACGCCGGCGTCGCGCAGCAGTATCTTTTCGTCCTCGCCAGGCAGGAAAAATACCTCGAAAAATTCAGCGATAAAAAGGCGTCCTGATCAGTGAATAATCATCGAAAGGTGCGGATAATATGAAAATGCTCATCACCGGCGGAGCCGGCTACATCGGAAGTCATACCTGCGTGGAGCTGCTCAACTCCGGCAACGAAGTAACCGTCGTCGATAACCTCGCGAACTCCAAAGCGGCGGCGCTCGACCGCGTCCGCGAGATAACCGGCAGGGACTTTACCTTCCATAAGGTCGACCTGCTCGACGCGGAAGCGCTCGAAAAGGTCTTCGCGGAGGAGCGTCCGGACGGCGTCATTCACTTCGCCGGACTGAAGGCGGTCGGCGAGTCGGTCGCGAAGCCGCTCGAGTACTACCACAACAACATCGCGGGCACGATAAATCTGCTTGAGATGATGCGCAAATACGACGCTAAGAAGCTTGTTTTCTCCTCGTCCGCGACGGTTTACGGCGACCCCGCCTCCGTGCCGATAACCGAGAGCTTCCCGCTGTCCGTAACGAATCCTTACGGCAGAACGAAGCTGATGATCGAAGACATTCTCCGCGATCTTTACCGTTCCGACGACACCTGGAGCATCGTTATCCTGCGCTACTTCAACCCCGTCGGCGCGCATGAAAGCGGCAGAATCGGCGAAGATCCCGCCGGCATTCCGAACAACCTCATGCCGTACATTTCGCAGGTCGCCGCGGGCAAGCTCAAGCGCCTGCGCGTTTTCGGCAACGACTATCCGACGCCGGACGGCACAGGAGTGCGCGACTATATCCACGTCGTAGACCTCGCGAAAGGGCATATCGCCGCGCTGAAAAAGCTCGGTGTCAACGGCGTTTACACTTACAATCTCGGCACCGGCAGGGGATACAGCGTCCTCGACGCCGTCAAGGCGTTTGAAAGCGCGAACGGGCTCGAGATACCCTACGACATAGTCGAGCGCCGCCCCGGCGACATCGCCGAATGCTACGCAGATCCCGCCCTCGCGGAAAAGGAGCTCGGCTGGCGCGCGGAGAAGGATCTCGTCGATATGTGCCGCGACGCGTGGAACTGGCAGAAGAACAATCCGGACGGCTATCCGGAAGACTGACGGTTAAGGGTAAACAATAATACTTGAAATAACGAATCATCGGATTGACAATAAAGCCGCGTTCCCGATCGGGAACGCGGCTTTGCGTTATGCGTTTTTTGTTATCAATGATTATGCGAGCGAACCTTCGTCGGCCAGTTTCGCCGCGACGCGGAGAATCTTCAGCGCGTCCGCAACGGTGATATCGCCGTCCTTGTCAACGTCGCCTATCGCGATATCGTCCTCAGTCGGCTGAACGAGCTTCGCGGCGATACGCAGCGCCTTCAGCGCGTCAGCGACTGTGATTTCTTCGTCGCCGTCCATGTCGCCTTTCTTATGCTGCGGAGGCGGCGGGGTCTGCTCTTTTATCGTGAAGGTGACGGTCGCGCTCTTGTCGCCGTTGGTGACGACCAGCATGTATTCGCCGGGCTCGCTCACCTCTACGCCGCTTTCGACCGCTTCACCGTTCAGCGTTCCTTCGCCGATATCCCAGGAGACGGTAACGGCGTCTTCGTATTCGCCGCCGTTTTCAACGCCCGATATTATCGGCGCGGCATAGGCGGAAATGCCGCCGGTGACCGTGAAGCTGACCTCGGCGGACTTATCGCCGTTGACGACCTTCAATACGTGCTCGCCGTTGACGTTGACGCCGTCGCCGTAAGTGAAGAATACTCCGTCGAGTGTGGCGTTGCCGACCGTCCAATCGGGTTTGAAGGCGCCCTCTGAAACGTCGATTTCCTGTCCGTCGGCAATGTTGGAAATAACGGGCTGGGCGTTTGTCGAGGCGGAGGTGTCCTTATATGCCTGCAGGCCTGTGATATAGACCTCGAGGCCCTGCTTGACCTCGCCGTCGAAGCGGAAGATATAGAAATATATCTCGTCGAGGCGGATCGGTTCGCCGTTTGTCCACTCGTCCCAATGGTCAAAGTAGTTCCACGGGATGTAAATCCAACCGCTGCCGGTGGGCGGGATCGGTATGTCTATCGCGTGCATCTCGAAAAGCGGATAAGTGAAGCAGTTGGAAACGCCGACGCGGAATCTGCCGCCGCTGACGAGGTTGACGTCGTTGACTCCGACCCAGACGAGGACTCCGTCGGAACCGGTCAGGTCGCCGACGAGCGGATCGCCGTTGGAGGGGATAATATACTGCGGGACTTTGCCGCCCTCGCGGTACATGGACTTGAACTGAAGCACGCCGTGCTCATCTTCCTCGCCGGAGGACATATCGTGAGTGGCCTCCATCTTGAGCGCCTTATCAAATCCGGTCGGCAGCATCGAGACCGCGTTGCGGTTAACGATGGAGTAATTGACTCCTTCGGTACGGTCGCCGGTCGATTTGTTAAGATCACGTCCGGTGTATTTTTCGAAGCTGAAGAAGCCCTTTTCGATAACGCTGCCGTGGGTGATCGGTACAAGACCGGAAATCGCGTCTTCAAGCGCCGCGGTAAGAAGCGCGCACTGGTCGGCGGAAATGTCGCTGTCGATCGCCGATTCGGCGTCGTCCAGCGCTGCGCGGAGGGCGTTATAGGAGATGCCGGTGTAGTTTCCGCGCCAGTAGTTGTTTCCTCCGTAAATGAGAGCGTAAAGATAGTTGAGCGCTTCGAGGGGAGCGCCGTCGCCGATCAGGACGAGGCGGTTGGCTCTGGATTTCAGTTCTTCGCCCGCCGCGTCTATTTCCGCCTGTGTTACGCCGTAAGTGGTCATAAGCGTTTCCGCGTTATTAACGGCGATTTCAAGCTTTTGCCAGGAAAGCGGAGTGTAATCGGCCGGATTGAGCGAAGCCATATAAGCGCGCGTATCGGAGAGCGTCTTCGTGATTTCGGTCATATCCGCGTTATACATACTCCAGCTGAAGACGTGAAGATCGGATATAAAGTAGGACTTCTGGTGCAGATTATCGAAAAGAATCTCAATGAAATCGAGTTGATTGAGATAATCGAAAAGCTCAAGATCGTCTTCGTCATCGTAGAAGGAGTTCCAGGAAACGCAAACGTATCCGGATTCGCCTTCGCCCATAGGTCTGGAGATATTCTCGTCATCTGCGACGAAACGCGATTCGCCGGCTTTTCCGACAGCAATCTGCATGAAAACCGGGACTTCGTCTTCGGGGTTTTTGAGCCAGAAACGCAGACCCGCGCTTTCGCTGAGGTCAATGCCGAACGGGTTCTTCACGGCGACGATATCTCCGTCCTCGTTCTCTATCCTGGATGAGAAGCAGCTCCAGCCGTAATAAGGCGGGGAATAGGTGGTGTCGCCGTTTGCGATGATTTCAACGGTGTGTTCGGCGGTGGCGGGGCCGATGCCTTCCGCGGCTATAGTTGCGGGGTCGGCGGAAATGCCGCCTTCGCTGATGGTTTCGAGGTCTTCATCTGTCCAGACGTCGAAGCCGTTAAGCTTGAGTTCCTTGATTCTTGCCGGGAACATCGGCATCATCGATCTGATTGAAGTCATTAGCTCGCGCGCAAGCGTATCGACCTCGCGCTGGGAATACTTCGTCTGAAGGTCCGGGTCGAGCATCACTTCGTATGCTCTCATATAAATCTCGGTCGTTTCTTCGTAGCTCTGTTCGGTGTACGCTTCGGGATCGAGAGAATCGAAAAGCTCGATAACTTCTTCGAGTTCGTCGGTATGTATGCGCTTGTCGCGGTAAGCGCAGAAGTCGGCGAGGTAGTATACGTCGTCCTTCTGAGCGTTTTGGAGCTCCACGCGGATACCGGATATCTTATCCATGATGTTGTAAGGCAGGGGACGCTTTGAATAGCCGTTATAAATCGAGTAATTCTTTCCGTCGTCATGGTTCCAGAACCAGTCTATCTGCGAAAAGTCGGTTTTGAAATCGTAGTAAACGTATCCGTCCTCGTCGGGTCTGACAGTCGCTTCGAAGCAGAATCCCATCGGGTTTTCGATCATGACGGGGTCGGAGCCGGAATATGCCGTGCCCTTTGCCGGGACGATAAAGAGGTTGATTTTGACCGGATCGGTGCAGTTTCCGTCGTTTCTTCCTACCCAGAAGCAGATACCGGAATCTTCGCCGAAATCATACCCGTCGGTAATCGTTTTTCCGCTCGAGGGGGTGTCTTTTGCGCACCACTGAATATTGTCGGTATCGGCCGGATTGTAGAAAACGTAAGAGCATAAGTTGACATATCCTACGTAACTTCCGGGCTTGGAATTTGTTACCGTGAACGCGGTCGCGCTCGTTACGCGCTCCGGAGCGTTCGCGGGCGCGGCGACCTGCGCGCCTTCAGCGCCGGGATGGTACAGTTCGGCGAGGTCGGCGTCGGAAAACGCGCCCCAGCCGGGCAGGGAAATATAGGTGTAGTAGTCGTAATAGACGGCTTCCGCGCCTATTACGCCGCCGAAAAGCGTGCTGACGCCGAAGGCGGTCAGAACGAAGACCAGCGAGAGAATAAACGATGTTGCTTTCTTGAACATTGGTATTTCTCCTTTACTGCATATTTTGATTAGAATAATATAATTATAGCATACCGGCGGGTAAATGTAAATAATAATTTAGTCAAAAACAGAAAGTCGCGACAAAAAAGAGCCGTCCGTACGGACGGCTCTTTGATATGCGGTTCGCGCGATGCGGTTTTACGCAAGACTGTCTTCGTCAGCCAGCTTTGCGGCGACGCGGAGGATCTTCAGCGCGTCCGCGACGGTGATATCGCCGTCGCCGTCAACGTCGCCGATTGCGATATCGTCCTCGGTCGGCCGGACAAGCTTTGCGGCGATACGCAGCGCTTTCAGCGCGTCAGCGACGGTGATTTCGTTGTCGCCGTCCATATCGCCCTTCTTGTTGGCCGGAGGCGGCTCGTCGGCTTTGACGGTGAAGGTGACGGTAGCGGTCTTTTCGCCGTTGGTAACGACCAGCGTGTATTCGCCGGGCTCGGTAATCTCCGTGCCGGCGGTGTATTCTTCGCCGTTCAGCGCGGCGGTCGCTTCGGCAGGCGTCCAGGTCGGGGCGACGGGGGCGTCGTATTCGCCGCCGTTTACAACGCCGGAAATGACGGGAACCTCATCCTCGGAAACACCGCCGGTGACAGTGAAGTTGAGTACGGTGGTTTTATCGCCGTTTATGAGCTTCAGGGTGTGGTCGCCGTTGGTGTCGATGCTGCTGCCGTAGGTGAAATACTTGCCGTCAAGAATGGCTCCTCCGGCGTTCCAGTCGGGAACGAGAGCGCCCTCGGAGACGTCTATCGTAGCTCCGTCGGCAATGTTGGAAACGTACGGCTGCACGTTGGAGGTCGTCTTTGTTTCCTTGTACGCCTGCAGGCCGGTGATGTAAACCTGAAGTCCCTGCTGCACCTGTCCGTCAAATCTGAAGATGTAGAAGCGGATTTCGTTGAGGCGTATCGGTTCGCCGTGAGTCCATTCGTCATAGTGGTCAAAGTAGTTCCACGGGATGTAGATCCAGCCGCTGCCGGTCGGCGGAAGCGGGATGTCGATCGCGTGCATCTCGAAGAGCGGTCCGATATCGCAGTTGGAAACGCCGACGCGGAACTTGCCGTCCGAAACGAGATTTACGTCGTTGACGCCGATCCAGACAAGGAAACCGTCGGAGCCGGTCAGGTCGCCGACGAGCGGGTCGCCGGTGGAGGGCTCGATAAAGACGGGGCTTCCCGCGCCGTTGCGGTAAATGGACTTGAACTGGAGAACGCCGTGCTCATCGCCTTCGCCCGAGGACATATCGACAAGGGACTCCATAAGGAGGGCCTGGTCGTATCCGTCGGGGAGAATGGGGGCGTCCTTTTTCTTGATGAGGGTGTATCTGACGTCCTTGGTGCGGTCGCCGCTCGCCTTGGAAAGATCGCGGCCGGTGTAGCTCTCGAAGCTGAAGAAGCCCTTTTCGATCGAACTGCCGTGAGTAATCGGTACGAGGTTGGCTATCGCGGCCTCGATTCTCGCGTTGAGCGCGTCGCAGTACTCGGAAGTGATGGTATCGTCGATGGCTTCCTCCGCCTCTTCGAGAACGACGTTGAGCGCGTTATAAGTGGCGCTGACGTAGTTGCCGCGCCAGTAGTTTCTGCCGCAGTTAATAAGCGCGTAGAGGTAGTTGAGCTTGTCGAGCGGAGCGCCGTCGCCGATGAGCGCGAGACGGTTGACTCTCTTTGTGATCTCGGCGGTCGCTTCGTCTACCTCGTCCTGATTGACGCCGTATTTGTCAAGGAGCAGCTGCGCGCTCGCGATTGCCTGCTGCAGATTGGACCAGGTGCGGGGAGTATAATCGGCTTCGTTCAAGCCGGCAACGTAGAGGATCGCGTCGTTAAGGACTCTCTTGAGCTCGGTGAGGTCCGCGTTCTGCAGACTCCACTCGAAAACGTGGAGGTCGGAAATGTAATACGAGGTCTGGCGCAGGTCTTCGAACTGGATCGCGATATAGTCGAGCTGATCGAGATAATCAAAGATATCGGAATCGGTATCGGACAGTTCATAGAAACTGTTCCACGAAACGTGGACGTAGCCGCTGCCGCCTTCTGTCATCGGACGGCTGATGTCATAATCCTCGGCGACGAACTCGGCTTCGCCGGCTTTGCCGACGAGTATCTGCATCGCGGACGGGGTGATGCCGTCGGGGTTCTTCAGCCAGAAGCGGAGGCCGGCGGATTCGGTCAAATCGGCGCCGAAGGGGTTGCCGACAGCTTCTTCGCCGTCGTTGTCAATCGTGGACTTGAAGCAGCTCCAGCCGTAGTAGGGTTCGGCGAAGGTGCTGTCGCCGTTCGCGACTATTTCTATTGTCGGATCTTCCGGGCCGACGCCTTCCTCGGCGAATATCGCGGGGTCGAGGGATATACCGCCGTCGCTTATCGTTTCAAGATCCTCCTCGCTCCAGGTGCCGAAGCCGTTGAGCTGTATGGGCATTCTGGCGGGGAACAGAGGCATAAGCGCGTTTACGGCGTTGATAAGCTCTTTGGCCATGGAGTCGACTTCGCGCTGGGTGTAGTGCTCGGAAATGCTATCGTCAAGGAGCATCTCGTAAGCGCGCAGATAGACTTCCGTCGCATCCGCATAGCTCTCTTCGGTGTATGCCTCGGAATCAAGATTGTCGAAGATTTCGATGGCTTCGGCGAGCTCGTCGGTGTGGATACGGGAGTCCTGATACGCGCAGAAGTCGCCGATGTAGTAGGAGTCGCCGACTGAGGCGGAGCCGAGAGTTATCGTAATAGCGTTGATGTAAGGAAGCGCGTTGTAGGGGAGAGGACGCTTGATGTTTTCGTGGCTGAGAATGGAGTAGTTCTTGCCGTCGTCAAACTTCCAGAACCAGTCGACCTGCACGAAGTCGGTCTTGAAATCGAAGTAGACGTAGCCGTCCTCGTCGGGAGTTTTCTTTGCCTCGAAGACGAAGCCGTTCATCGCGTCTTCCATTTTCGGATCGTCGCCGGTGTAGTAACCGGTCGGGCCGGCGTAAGGCAGGCAGAAGATGTTGATCTTGACGCCGCCGTATTCTCTTCCTTCGTTGTGGCCGATCCAGAAGCAGAAGCCGGTGTCGTCGGAGAAGTCGCGGCCGCCCGCGAAGGAAACGTCGCTCGAGGGCGACTTTTTCGCGCACCACTGGATGTTGATCGGGTTGTTGTCGGGGTTGATCTCTCCGAGGTTGAGCGCGACGAAGGAAGCGAGCGTGACGATGCCCTCGTATCCGGTAGCGCCCTGATAATCGACGGGCCTGCTGTCGTTAACGACAATCTTCGTCGCTTTCGTCACGCGCTCCGGAGCGAAATCGGGGGCGTCGACCTGCGAAAGCTCAAGTCCGGGATTATGGAGCTCGGTGAGGTCCTGCTCGGTGAAATCGCCCCAACCGGGCAGACTGATGTAGTTGTAATAATCGTAATACACGGCTCCGGCGGTCAGTACGCCGCTGAACAGCGTGACGACTCCGAGCGCCGAGAAAACGAACATCAGCGAAAGAATGAACGCGATTGTTTTCTTTAACATAATCATTTTCCTTTCTCGCAACATTTTAATACGCAAAACGAGACGCGCGGATGGTTTTCCGCGCATAGTAAGACCCCTTTGCAAAACGCTCGGGGCAGAGAACTACGGTCCAAATGCAAGCCTGTCGCGAAAGGCCGCGGTGTTACCCAGGAACGTGTGCCGTATCCGGCCCGCCTCCTATATGTACGCACTTCTCTTCGGCGAACGGCGTCAGTACGCCCGCGCTACTTACTTCTCCTTTCTGATAGTTATCTAAATGTTATCACAAAAAGGTGTGAATGTAAATACTTTATATGAAAAAAACACAAAAAAGAGGGCGCGTTTTAATGCCGTATTCTTCTTGTAAAAAAGGAGAAAGGAAAAATGATGATTTTTTCGAAAAAGCATTTACAGATTACAAAAAAAGTGGTAAAATAACCCTTGTATGTTCCACTACTAAAAAACGGAGGAAGAAAAATGGCAAGACAAAGAAAATCCATGGACGGCAACACCGCCGCCGCGCACGTCAGTTACGCGTTCACGGAAGTAGCCGCGATCTACCCGATCACGCCTTCCAGCGTAATGGCGGAGCTCACGGACTCCTGGTCCGCGGGCGGGCTGAAGAACATCTTCGGCGAGAAGGTCAAGGTTATGGAAATGCAGTCCGAAGCGGGCGCCGCGGGCACCGTGCACGGAAGCTTGGCAGCGGGCGCGCTCACCACGACCTACACCGCGTCGCAGGGACTCCTGCTGATGATCCCCAACATGTACAAAATCGCCGGCGAACTGCTGCCGAACGTTATCCACGTTTCCGCGCGCTGCGTCGCTTCGCACGCGCTGAACATCTTCGGCGATCACTCCGACGTCTACGCCTGCCGCCAGACCGGTTACGCGATGCTCGCCGAGAGCAATCCGCAGGAGGTCATGGACCTCGGCGCCGTCGCGCATCTTTCCACCATCAAGGGCAGAGTGCCTTTCATCAACTTCTTCGACGGTTTCCGCACCTCTCACGAGATCCAGAAGATCGAAGTCTGGGATTACGCCGACCTCGAGGAAATGATCGATAAGGACGCGATCGCTGAGTTCCGCGCGCGCTCCATCAACCCCGAGCACCCCGTGCTCCGCGGCTCCGCCGAAAACGGCGACATCTTCTTCCAGCACAGGGAGGCCTGCAACAAATATTACCAGGCGCTCCCCGCCGTCGTCGAGGAGTACATGGACAAGGTCAACGCCAAGATTGGCACCGACTATAAGCTCTTCAACTACTACGGCGCTCCGGACGCGGAGAGAGTCATCGTCGCGATGGGCTCCTTCTGCGACGTTGCCGAAGAAGTCATCGACTACATGCTCGCGCAGGGCGAGAAGGTCGGCCTCGTGAAGGTCCGCCTTTACAGACCCTTCGTCGCGGATAAGTTCTTCGCCGCGATCCCGAAGACCGTCAAGGCAATCGCCGTTATGGACCGTACGAAGGAGCCCGGCTCCCTCGGCGAGCCCCTCTACCTCGACGTCGTAGCCGCGCTGAACATGAACGGCTATTCCGGCAAGGTCGTCGGCGGACGCTACGGCCTCGGCTCGAAGGATACGCCTCCGTCCAGCGTCTTCGCGGTATTTGAAAACCTCAAGGCCGACAAGCCGAAGCACAGCTTCACCGTCGGCATCGTCGACGACGTGACCGGACTCTCCCTCGAGGAGAAGCCCGCGCCCGACACCGCCGCGCCCGGCACGATCTCCTGCAAGTTCTGGGGCCTCGGCGGCGACGGCACCGTCGGCGCGAACAAGAACTCCATCAAGATCATCGGCGACCACACCGATAAATACATCCAGGCGTACTTCCAGTACGACTCCAAAAAGACCGGCGGCGTAACGATCTCGCACCTGCGCTTCGGAGACAGCCCGATCAAGTCGCCCTACTACATCACGAAGGCGAACTTCGTCGCCTGCCATAACCCCTCCTATATGATAAAGGGTTACAAGATCGTCAACGACGTCAAGCCCGGCGGCATCTTCCTGCTGAACTGCCAGTGGACGCCCGAAGAGATCGAGACCCACCTCCCGGCTGAAGCGAAGCGCTACATCGCCGAGAACGGCATACATTTCTACACCGTCAACGCCATCGACAAGGCGAGAGAGATCGGCATGGGCAAGCGCACCAACACGATCCTCCAGTCCGCGTTCTTCGCGCTGGCGAAGATTATGCCCATCGACGAGGCGGTCAACTTCATGAAGGAAGCCGCCAAGAAGTCCTATATGAAGAAGGGCGAAGCGGTCGTCGAAATGAACTACAAGGCGATCGACGCCGGCGTCGACGCGATTGTCAAGGTCGACGTTCCGGAAAGTTGGAAGACCATCGAGGTCAAGCCGCAGGAAGTCGACGTCGAGGGCAAGCGCCCCGAGCTCGTGAAGTTCGTCAAGGACATCGTCGTCCCGGTCTCCAAGATGAACGGCGACAGTCTGCCGGTATCGAAGTTCGTGCCGCACGTTGACGGCACCTTCCCGCAGGGCGCCGCCGCTTACGAGAAGCGCGGCGTCGCGGTGGACGTCCCCGAGTGGATTCCCGAAAACTGCCTGCAGTGCAACCAGTGCGCTTACGTCTGCCCGCACGCGACGATCAGACCGTTCGCGATGAATAAAGAAGAAGCCGCCGCGGCTCCCGCCTCGACCAAGACCGCGCAGATGAAGGGCAAGGGCTGTGAAGACCTCGTCTTCACCATGAGCATCAGCCCGCTCGACTGCATGGGCTGCGGACTCTGCGTCAACGTCTGCCCCGCGAAGGAGAAGGCGCTGCAGATGGTCCCGCAGGAGAGCCAGAAAGAACAGCAGGCCGCGTTCGACTACGCCGTCGCGAAGGTCACGAAGAAGCAGACTCCGTTTGCGGATACGACCCTCAAGGGCAGCCAGTTCAACCAGCCGCTGCTTGAGTTCTCCGGCTCCTGCGCCGGTTGCGCGGAAACGTCTTACGCCCGCCTCATCACTCAGCTCTTCGGCGAGAGAATGTATATCTCCAACGCCACCGGCTGCTCCTCCATCTGGGGCGGCTCGGCTCCGGCGACGCCTTACACCGTCAACCGCGACAGCGGCAGGGGACCGGCGTGGGCGAACAGCCTCTTTGAAGACAATGCCGAGCACGGTCTCGGCCTCTACCTCGGTCAGAAGACCATCAGAACGAAGCTCATCGGCTACGTCAAGGAGCTCGCCGAGAAGGTTGAAGACGCCGAGAAGAAAGCGATCATCGACCGCTACCTCGAAACCGTCGACGACGGCAAGGCGAACGACGCCGCCACGAAGGACCTCGTCGCGATGCTCGAGGGCTGCGACTGCGAACTCGGCAAGAAGATCCTCGCCGAGAAGTCCTACCTCTCCAAGAAGTCCGTCTGGATCTTCGGCGGCGACGGCTGGGCTTACGACATCGGCTTCGGCGGCCTCGACCACGTGCTCGCCTCCGGCGAAGACGTGAACGTCATGGTCTTCGATACCGAAGTTTACTCCAACACCGGCGGACAGGCGTCCAAGGCGAGCCAGATCGGCCAGGTCGCGCAGTTCGCCGCGGCGGGCAAGGCGATCGGCAAGAAGGACCTCGCGCAGATCGCGATGTCCTACGGCTACGTCTACGTCGCGCAGATCGCGATGGGCGCCGATATGAACCAGACGCTCAAGGCGCTGCAGGAAGCCGAGGCCTATCACGGCCCGTCGCTGATCATCGGCTACTCGCCCTGCGAGATGCACGGCGTCAAGGGCGGCATGACGAACAGCCAGTCCGAGATGAAGAAGGCGGTCGAAGCCGGTTACTGGCAGATGTTCCGCTTCAATCCGGCGCTCAAGGCGGAGGGCAAGAACCCCTTCACGCTGGACAGCAAGGAGCCGTCCGCGGACTACATCGAGTTCATCAAGAACGAGACGAGATATACCCGCCTGATGCAGTCCTCGCCTGAGAGAGCGGAAGAGCTCTTCAACAAGGCGAAGGAGAACGCCGCCAAGAAGTATCAGCACCTCCTCAAGCTCAAGGAGCTTTACGAATAATAGCGGCGCAAACTTTGGGCAGCCCCCTCAACCGAGGGGGCTGCCGTTTTGTTAAGTATTATAAATTGAAAATAATACACAAAAAAGAAGCCCTCCCGATCGGGAGGGCTTCGATTCTGTTTTGCTTACTGCGCGTCTCTGTCGTCGAAGATGTCGCCGCACTCGGGGCAGAACTTCGGCGGATGCTCCGGATCATCGGGGGTCCAGCCGCACTTGTCGCACTTATAGAGCTTTGCTCCGGCCGGCTTCGGTTTGCCGCACTCGGCGCAGAACTTGCCCTGATTGACGGCGCCGCAGTCGCAGGTCCAGCCCTGCGCGGGAGCCGGCTTCGGCTTGCCGCAGTTGGAGCAGAACTTCGCGGTGTTGCTCGCGCCGCATCCGCAGGTCCAAGCGTCGGCGGCGGGCTGCGCCTGCTGCTGAGCGGCGGCCTGCGCCTGCTGCTGCTGAACTCCGACGGCGTAGAAGTTCTGGGCGGCGTTGAATCCGCCACCGGCGGCTCCGCCCGCCATGCCCATGCCGATGAAACCGTTCATCGCGCCGTTCGGATTGCTCGCGGCGTTCTCCATCGCGGTCGCGGTGGCGTTGGTCATACGGCCCGCCATCATGAAGGCGTTGGAGCCCATGGTCGCGGCGTCTTCCATCTCGTTGATCTTCTTCATATCCTCGTCGGTGAGGGTAATCGGGTTCAGCGCGATCTTCTCGACGGTGATTCCGCGGGTGTCGACCCACTCCATCTGGAGCGCCTGGTTCATCGCGGTCTTCAGCTCGGTGGACTTCGCCGGGAGCTGCGACGGACGCAGTCCGAGCTCGGACATCGAGGCGAGCGCCGGAGTCAGCGCGTCGATGAACTCGGTCTTCAGCTGCTGGTCGATGCGGTCTCTGGTGTAGTCGGCTTCAACGTTGCCGCAGACTCTGGAGTAGAAGAGCAGGGGGTTGGTGATCGTGTAGGAGTAGACGCCGTTGCATCTGACCTGAACGGTCCTTCTCATGTTGATGTCCTTGTTGACGACGTCGAACATGATGGGGTTCGGAGTGCCGAACTTGTTGCCCATTATCTCTTTGGTGTTGAAGAAGTAGATTCTCTGATCGTGGCCGGTGTCGCCGCCCATGGCGAAACGCTTGCCGATGAGCTTGAAGGTCTCCTTCAGCGAGGTGCCGAACTTGCCGGCGAAGAGACTCGGCTCTGTCGAGGTGTCGTAAATGAATTCGCCGGGCTCGCCGGAGAACTCGACGACCTTGCCCTGATCGACGATGATCATGAACTGACCTTCGTTGACGGCGATCTTGGAGCCGTTGGAAATGATGTTGTCGCTGCCCTTGGTGTTACTGCTGCGCTTGCCGTTGACGACCTTCTGTCCCTTGGTGACGAGGACGTTTTCCGGTAATGCCTCGCAGTAGAAAAACTCTTTCCACTGATCAGCGAGAACTCCGCCGATGGCGCCGAGGCCTGCTTTAATAAGTCCCATTGTAACATCTCCCTTTATCTTAGTTTTTTATTGCAGATTTCGTGGGCGTTTTCGCCCGTATACGTTTATTATTATAACGCTGCGGATATGTTTCGTCAAGTGTTTTGATGTAAAAAACAAATGCGGGCATATGGGTAGAGGTTGATACCTGTATATTTACTACAATTATTTTGAAGACAAAATAAGTATTGAAATAGCATGCTTATTGTGTTATAACTATTATGAAAAGCAGATGTAATATGTTAATCCCATCGTTTTTTCTTGATAATACCTAATGAATGAAGGAGGTCGAGTGAAGTGCGGAAAGTTATAAGCTCAATTACGGCTCTGATAATTATTGCAGCTATCATGTTTTCGGCTCCAGCACGTGTCGCTGCAGTTAGTAATGATTATCCAAAGATCTCTTTTGAGTCTGAACGTGATATCATTTATCTTCCAATAGGTGACAGTATTGAATTGAAAATTAATAATCCGATGGTTTTGCCTATGTCTTGGCAGCCTATGGAACTGTCTTTCGCGAATATTGAGGGGCACGTTGCTTTCTTTACGCTTTGGAGATCAACTCAATCTGACGTAGTTGATTTTACGTCTGCTCACAAGCAAAAGTGGCCATCGAATTACGACACTGATCCAATGGTGGAGGAGGACGACTGCTCCGACTGGTATGATAAGTACGAAGCGTATCTTGATTACGATTTTTCGGAAAATGACGTATATGTAACTTCCGAGGTCTCGCCGTATATGCCGGATTATATGTATTCGGCCGAAATCGAAGCAAAGTCGAAAGGTGTTGCGGATATTAAGGCTGCTGTATGGGAGCACCGGTGTTACTGGACGTCGAGAGGCGTACAGCGCATAAGAACGTTTCTTCCGTGCGACGTGGACGACGACGGGGAAGTAACGGTTTCCGACGCGTTGCTTGCGCTGCGTATGTATGTGCTTGAAGACGATCTGCCCGAACACATCAGCGGGGAGGATATTATAGAGGATCCGTATCTCAACGTATGCTGGATACGCAATCCGGAAAATCCAGACTTCATCGGACGCCTCGTTGCGTCTTACGCTTGTGATGAGGGCGAAGAGTACAACGAGCTTACGATGGCCGACGTGCTCGCTGTTCTCAGGAGAGCCCTTGGGGGCGGATGATGAAAATATTTTCAAAAAACGCTTGACAAAAGCGGATACTGTGGTATAATACCTTCGCAAAGGAACGGAAATACCGTTCCGGAAAGCAGAACCGCCGGAAGTTCTCGCCGGCCGTGACATGATTCGCGGCGGCCATACGGACCATAGGGATCGACTGACCTTGTGTAAACGGCTGTTTTGCACAAGGTCTTGTTTTTTTAACGGAGGTGTTTAATATCGGTAAGGAGATGCTTTTGAACGAGCAGATAAGAGCGGCTGAACTCCGCGTCGTCGATTCCGACGGAACGCAGCTCGGCATCATGTCGAGCAAAGAAGCTCTGGATATCGCCGTCGCCAAAGGGCTCGATCTCGTAATGATCGCGCCGAACGCGACCCCGCCCGTCTGCCGCATCATGAACTACGGCAAGTATAAGTTCGAGCAGGCCAAGAAGGAAAAGGACCAGCGCAAGAACCAGAAGACCATCGAGCTCAAAGAGATCCGCCTGTCGTACAACATCGACGTGCACGATTTCGAAACCAAGCTCAACCAGGCGAAGAAGTTCATCGCCGCCGGCAACAAGCTCAAGGTCTCGATCCGCTTCCGCGGCCGCGAAATGGCGCACACGGCTCTTGGTCAGGAGCGCATGGAGCGCTTTGCAGAGAACCTTTCCGAGATCGCGTCGGTTGACCGCGCGCCGAAGCTTGAGGGGCGCAACATGATGATGTTCCTCACCCCCAAGCCGGTCAAGCCCGAAAAGGCGAAGAAACAGGAGTCAGAACAAAAATAACATAAAGGAGAAAAACCATGCCTAAAATCAAGACGCACAGAGGAGCGGCGAAACGCTTTAAGGTTACGAAGAACGGTAAGGTCAAGATGTTCCACGCCTACAAGTCGCACATTCTGAACAAGAAGTCGACCAAGAGGAAGAGAAATCTGAGAAAGCCCACCATCGCGACACCCGCGAACGAGGCGAACCTCAGAAAAATGATGCCTTACAAATAAGAAACAAAGGCGTAACCGCCGAACAATAAAGGAGAGTTTACAATGGCAAGAGTTAAGGGCGCAGTAACCACCAGAAAAAGAAGGAGAAAGATCCTGAAGCTCGCGAAGGGTTACAGAGGCGCGAAATCGAAGCTGTTCAAGACAGCTAACCAGGCAGTCACAAAGTCACTCGTTTACGCATATATCGGCAGAAAGCAGAAGAAGCGCAATTTCCGTCAGCTTTGGATCGCGCGTATCTCCGCCGCCTGCAGAGCGAACGGCACCAATTATTCCACCTTCATGAACAATCTCAAGAAGGCCGGCATCGAGCTTAACAGGAAGATGCTTTCCGAAATGGCAATAAGCGATAAAGAGGGCTTTTCCGAGCTGATTGAAAAGGTTTCGAAATAATTTCGAGGCCTTTTCGGCATTTTTCGGCATAGGAAACCCGTCTTCGCAACAGCGGGGTGATGCGGTTTGAAGAACCTGTTGACCGTGACCGCCCCGGCCAACGAGGCGGTCAAATCCATCGCGAGATTGTCCTCATCCAAAAAGGCGAGGGACGAAGCCCGCGTCTTCGTGGCAGAGGGCATTAAGCTCGTGGAAGAGGCGCTTCGCGGCGGCTTCGAGCTGCTTGAGCTTTTCGTTTTGAAGGACGCGCTCGGCGCTTACGAAGGGCTTTTTCCGTCGGTCAGCGGCACCGTCTACGCGGTGACGCAGCCGATAATGAACAAAATAACCGAAAGCAAAACGCCGCAGGACATTACGGCGGTTTTTGCGTACAAATCTTGCGATACGGCGTTTGACGGCCGCAGATACCTCTGCCTTGAACGCGTGCAGGAGCCGGGCAACGTCGGCGCGCTGATCAGAAGCGCTGCCGCTTTCGGCTTCGACGGAGTCGTTCTTTCGGCGGACTGCGCCGACGTCTATTCCGTAAAGGCGCTCCGCGGCGCGATGGGCGCGACGTTTCGCTTGCCGGTGAAGGTCGTGGGCGACCTGCGCGGCTTCGTGCGAGAAATGCGCTCCGCCGGCTTCAAGGCCTACGCCGCCGCGCTGCGCGACGACGCCGTTTCGCTCGAAAAGGCGGAGTTCGCGGAAAAACTGCTGCTGCTCATCGGCAACGAGGGCAACGGGCTTGACGCGGAGACCGTCGCGCTTTGCGACGGGATCGTCCGCATACCGATGGCGGACGGGACGGAGTCCCTGAACGCCGCCGTCGCGGGAAGCGTGCTTATGTGGGAGGTGTCCGAATGGAGAAGAAACTCGCAGTCTGGCTCTCACAGCGCGTAGGTCCCGCCACGCGGACGGCCGATACGCTTCTAAAGGCGTTCGGCAGCTGCGGCGCGGTGTACGAAGCGGGGAAGAGCGACTTAATCGCCGCCGGCGTAACCAACGAAAAGGCGCTGAAGCTCCTGCTCGATAAGGATTTGAAAAGCGCGGAGGAGACTCTCGCCGCTTGCGAGCGGCTGGGAGTGCGCGTCATTCCTTACGCCTCGGAGGAGTATCCGCAGCGGCTTGCGAACATTTACGCTCCGCCCGTACTGCTTTACGCGCAGGGCGTGCCGCTCGAAGCGGATAAGCTTCCGCTGATTTCGATAGTCGGAACTCGCAGCTGCACCGAATACGGACGCAAAGCGGCGTACACCCTCGCGGGCAAGCTCGCGCTGCGCGGCTTCACCGTCGTAAGCGGCCTCGCGATCGGCATCGACGGAGCCGCACTCGCCGGCGCCGTAAGAGCCGACGGAAAGACCGTCGGCGTGCTCGGGTGTGGACACGGGCTGAACTATCCCGCCGAAAACTACGGTCTCCGCAGAGCGATGCTGAAAAAGGGGACCGTCATATCGGAGTACGCTCCGATGAGCAAGATAAGCAAGGGCAACTTCCCGCTCCGCAACCGCATAATGGCGGGGCTTTCCGTCGGAGTCGTCGTTATCGAGGCGCCGGAGGACAGCGGAGCGCTGATAACCGCCAAATACGCCCTGGAATACGGCAGAGACGTCTTTGCCGTCCCGGGCAACATCAACTCCTACGAGAGCGTCGGCAGCAACCGCCTGATCAGGGACGGCGCCGAAGCCGTTACCGACGCCGACGACGTCGTCAGGGAGTATATCCAGCTTTTCCCGTCGATAGCGGCGAAGCCGCCTAAGGCGGAGAAGCCCGCGCAGGCGGACGATTCCGACCTCAATGAGAGGGAAAAGAGGATCGTTTCGCTGCTTTCCGAAGAACCGACCACGCTCGAGGAAATCCTCGGCAAGACCGGACTCAGCGTGCAGGAGGCGCTTTCAACGCTTTCCATGCTTGAGATAAAGGGGCGCTGCAAATCGCTCCCGATGAAGAAGTATTCGCTTTGATTCAGTAAATAATCCCGCTCCGAGAGGGGCGCCGGAGCGATCCGGAGGAAGGATAAGATATGACAAAATTAGTAATCGTTGAGTCGCCGACAAAGGCGGCGACAATCAAAAAGTATCTCGGAAAGGGCTACATCATCGCCGCGTCCGTCGGACATATCCGCGACCTGCCGCAGTCCCGCTTCGCTATCGACGTGGATAACGGCTTCGCGCCGGAGTATATCCCCATCAGAGGCAAGGCGAACATTATCAACGACCTTAAAAAGCTCGCGAAGTCGGCGGATAAGGTCTTCCTCGCGCCCGACCCGGACCGCGAAGGCGAAGCGATAAGCTGGCATCTCGCCACTTTGCTCAACCTCGATCCCGCGAAGGACGTCCGCGTCACCTTCAACGAGATAACCAAGACCGCTATCAAAGAGGGCATGAACAACGCCCGCAGCATAAACATGGACCTCGTCGACGCGCAGCAGGCGCGCCGCGTGCTCGACCGCATCGTCGGCTACAAGATCAGCCCGTTCCTTTGGAAAAAGGTCAAGCCGGGGCTTTCCGCCGGGCGCGTGCAGTCCGTCGTCGTCAAACTCATCGTTGACCGCGAGCGCGAGATCCGCGCCTTCGAGCCCGAGGAGTACTGGACGATCGACGCCGACCTGCTGACCGAGGGCAAAAAGCCGTTTACCGCCAAGTATTACGGCACCGCGACGAAGAAAAAGGAACTCGCGTGCAAGGAAGACGCCGACGCCGTCCTCGCGGACATCGACGGAGCCGAGTTCAAGGTCGTTTCCATCAAACACGTCGATAAATCGCGCGCTCCGCTGCCGCCGTTTATGACCTCCACGCTGCTGCAGGAGGCCGCCAAGCGCCTCAACTTCACCTCGCAGCGCACGATGCGCATCGCGCAGGAGCTTTACGAAGGCGTCAGCATCTCCGGCCGCGGCACCGTCGGTATGATAACTTATATGAGGACCGACTCGCTCCGCCTTTCCAACGAAGTCATCGCTTCCGCGAGAAGTTTCATCGGCGAGCGCTTCGGTTCCGCGTACTTGCCGTCCGCTCCGCGCCATTACAAGACCAAGAAGAGCGCTCAGGACGCGCACGAAGCCATCAGACCCACGGATCCCTATCTCGTGCCGGCGGAAGTCAAGAGCAGTCTTTCTTCCGACCAGTACCGCCTCTATAAGCTCATTTGGGAGCGCTTCATTGCCTGCCAGATGACCAACGCGCTGCTCGACAATGTCAACGTCGACGTTCTCGCGAACCGCAGCATGTTCAAGACGAGCGGATTCACCGTCAAGTTCCCCGGCTTCATGTCCGTATGGATGGAGTCCAAGGAGGACAAGGAAGACAACAGGAAGCTTCCCGATATGAACGAGGGCGAAATCGCCGAGCTCGTCAAGCTCATTCCCGAGCAGAAGTTCACTCAGCCGCCGGCAAGATACTCCGAAAACACGCTCATCAAAGAGCTTGAAGAGAAGGAGATAGGCAGGCCGAGCACTTATTCAGCGATAATTTCCACCGTCAGCAAGCGCGACTATATCCGCAAGGACGGCAAGTTCTTCGAGCCAACTCCGCTCGGCGAAGCCGTCACGGAGCTGATGGAAGCGAACTTCTCCGATATCGTCAGCACCGAGTTCACCGCCGGCATGGAGGAGAAGCTTGACGAGATCGCCGCCGGCGAAAAGGTCTGGAACAGAGTCGTGGGCGATTTCTACGACGATTTCAAGCACGAGCTCACCACCGCAGAGGAAAAGCTCGGCGATACGCGCGTCAAGGTGCCGGACGAAGTCACCGACATCATCTGCGACAAGTGCGGCAGAAACATGGTCATAAAGATGGGCAGAAACGGCAAGTTCCTTGCCTGCCCGGGCTTCCCGGAATGCCGCAACACCAAGCCGCTGACCGAGGACGCGATAGGCACGTGCCCCGTCTGCGGCAGCAAGATCGTCGCCCGCAGAAGCAAGAAGGGCGCGAAGTTCTACGGCTGCTCCAACTATCCCGGCTGCAAGTTCATGACCTGGGACGATCCCACCAAGGAATCCTGCCCGCAGTGCGGCAGCACGCTCTTCGTCAAACGCAATTTCAGATACCGCGTCGGCGTGCATTGTCTGAAAGAGGGCTGCGGCTACGAGCGCCTGAACAAGAGCTCCGGCAAATCTGCCAAGAGCGGAGAAGATAAGAAGTGAAAGCGACCGTCATAGGCGCGGGCCTCGCGGGCTGCGAGGTGGCGTATTACCTTGCGCGCCACGGCGTCGACGTCGAGCTGTGGGAGATGAAGCCGGAACGCTTTTCGCCCGCGCACGTCAGCGAGGGTTTTGCGGAGCTGGTCTGCTCAAACTCGCTCAAGTCGGACGATCCCGCCACGGCGTCGGGTATGCTGAAAGCGGAGATGCGCGCGCTCGGCTCTGTCGTGCTTTCCTGCGCCGACGTTACCTCAGTCCCCGCGGGCGGAGCGCTCGCCGTCGATCGCGAAGCGTTTTCCGCAGCGGTCACCGAGCGTATCACGGCGTGCGAAAACGTAAAAGTCATACGCAAAGAAGCGCTTGAGATACCCTCTGAAGGCGAAGTCATCATCGCCACCGGCCCGCTCACGAGCGACGCGATGGCGAAGCGCATCGAAGCGCTTACCGGGGGAGAGGGACTCCACTTCTTTGACGCCGCGTCGCCTATTGTAACCGCGGAGAGCGTTGACGATAAGAAGAGCTTTCGCCTTGCCAGATACGGCAAGGGCGGCGACGATTATATCAACTGTCCGCTGACGAAGGACGAATACGAGGCGTTCTGGCGCGAGCTCGTGAACGCGGAGACCGCTCCGCTGCACGAGTTCGAGAAGGAGTGCAAGGTCTTCGAGAGCTGCATGCCCGTGGAGATTGCCGCGAAGCGCGGACCGGACACGCTCCGCTTCGGGATACTCAAGCCGGTCGGGCTGATCGATCCCGCGACGGGACGCAGACCCTACGCGGTGCTCCAGCTCCGTCAGGACAACGCGGAAGGCACGCTTTACAACCTCGTCGGCTTCCAGACGAACCTTAAGTTCGGCGAGCAGAAGCGCGTTTTCTCGATGATTCCGGCGCTCGCGAACGCGGAGTTCGTGCGCTACGGCGTCATGCACCGCAACACATACCTTGATTCGCCGCGCCTGCTGAATCACGATTTCTCACTAAAAAGCGACCCGCGCATTTACTTCGCCGGGCAGATGACCGGCGTCGAGGGTTATATCGAATCCGCGATGAGCGGACTTGTCGCGGGCATCGCCTGCTTCAAACGGCTGAAAGGAGAGAAGCTCCCGCCGTTCCCGCGTGAAACGGGAATAGGCGCGCTGACGGCGTACGTTTCGTCCGAAAACGCGGATTTCCAGCCGATGAATATCAACTTCGGCATCCTGCCGGATACCGAAACGCATATCAGGGACAAAAAAGAAAAGCGCAGACGGCTTTCCGAACGGTCCGCCGAGGCGCTGAAGCGATACATTTCAGAAAACAACGTCTGACAAGGAGGATACTATGAGAGTAATCATCGACGCATTCGGAGGGGACAACGCACCTCTGGAGATAATAAAAGGCGCGGTAATGGGCGCCGAAAAGTCCGACGTTGACGTCCTGCTCGTAGGCAAAAGCGACGAGATAAAGCGCATAATGTCGGAAAACAATCTTTCCGACAAGCATATCGAGATCGCGCACGCCGACGAGATTTTCCCGATGGACGGCAATCCCGCGCTCGCCATGAAGGAGGGCGCCGAGACCTCGCTTATCAAGGGACTCTCGATGCTTGCCGCGGGTGACGGCGACGCCTACGTTTCCGCCGGCAACACCGGCGCGATGATGCTCGGCGCTTCGCTGATAGTCAAGCGCGTCAAGGGCATTCGCCGCGCGGCGCTTGCCACGCTCGTTCCCTGCGTCGGAGGCAACTACATGCTCCTCGACTGCGGCGCCACCGTGGAAGTCAGTCCCGAGGTGCTCACGCAGTTCGGACTTATGGGCAGCGTTTATATGGAAAAGGTCGAGGGACGCGAGAACCCGAAGGTCGGACTCGTCAACATCGGCACAGAGGAAAACAAGGGTACCGATTTGCTCCGCGAGACATATCAGCTGATGAAAACCGCCCCCTATAACTTTATGGGCAATATCGAAGGCAGAGATCTTCCCATGGGCGGCTGCGACGTCGCCGTCGCGGACGGATTCACCGGTAACATCGTGCTGAAGGTCACCGAGGGCATGGGCTTACTCGCGAAGCACTACCTGAAGGAAATGTTCGGCAAGAACTTTATGACCAAGGGCGCCGCGCTAATGATTTACAAAGGACTCCAGGCGGTCAACAGCGCCATGGACTACGCCACGGTCGGCGGCGCTCCGATGATGGGCATGAGAAAGCCGGTCATCAAGGCGCACGGCAGCTCGAAGGCGCTCGCGATATGCAACGCCGTCAGGCAGGCGGTGCTTTACACCAAAAACAACGTCATCGGCATAATCGAAGAAACGATGGCGGCTGAAGGGTCGGAGCAGTAATTTGAACACCACGGACAAAACCGAGCTTCAAAATCGCATAGGGTATAAGTTCAAAGACGAGAGCTTGCTCATCAGGGCGCTCGTTCATTCCTCATACTCAAACGAGCATAAGGAGTTTGAGTGCAACGAGCGGCTCGAGTTTTTGGGCGATTCCGTGCTTTCGATAATTACCGCGGAGTATCTTTTTTCGGCGCTTCCGGGCTGCCGCGAAGGTTTGCTTACGCGTATCCGCGCCGCCCTCGTCAACGAGAAGGCGCTTGCGGAATACGCCGCGCAGATAAAACTCGGCGACGAACTTTTCCTCAACAGCGGCGAGGAAGCGACCGGCGGCAGAAGCCGTCCGTCCGTCACCTCGGACGCGTTCGAGGCGCTGCTTGCGGCTATATACCTCGACGGCGGAATGGAAGAAGCGAAACGCTTCGTCCTGCCCTTCATCAGCGAGGGACTGCGCAAGCAGGAGAGTCGCCGCGAAGACGCGAAATCCGCGCTTCAGGAAATCGTTCAGCGCAAGAAGGGCAGCCGCATCGAGTACATTCTCGCGGGCGAGCACGGCCCGGACCACGCCAAGCGCTTCGAGGTTGAGCTGTATATCAACGGCGTGATGATGGGACGCGGCGAGGCGTCGAGCAAAAAGGAAGCCGAGCAGCATGCCGCCGCGGAGGCCATCAAGAAGTATAACGATGAAAAGTGAAGCGAGAGCCGCGGTCTTCGTGCCGCACCTCGGATGCCCTAACGACTGCGTTTTCTGCAACCAGCGCGCTATCGCGGGCGTAACGTCGCCGGCGACGCCGGAGGACGTTCACCTTGCCGCGGAGCGCGTAAGGAGCGCCGGAGCGCAGAACGCCGAGATTGCGTTCTTCGGCGGGAGTTTCACCGCGATCGAGCGCGGATACATGCGTTCTCTGCTTGCCGCCGCTTCGGAGGAACTGAAAAAAGGCGGTTTCTCGGGTATCCGGCTTTCGACCCGTCCCGACTGCGTCGACGACGAAGTCCTCGATGAGCTGAAAGCCGCGGGCGTGACCGTTATCGAACTCGGGGCGCAAAGCATGCGCGACGCGGTGCTCGAAAAAAGCGGCAGGGGACACACCGCGGACGATACGCGCCGCGCCTCCGCGCTGATAAAAGCGCACGGCATACGGCTCGGACTGCAGATGATGACCGGACTTCCCGGCGACGATGACGAAGGCGCGCTGTACACGGCGAACGAGCTTGTCAAGCTCGAACCCGAATGCGTCAGGATATACCCGACGGTCGTGCTGAAAAACACCGCTCTCGCGCGCATGCACGAGCGCGGCGAGTACGTTCCGCAGACGGTCGAAGAAGCCGTTAAGCTTTGCATGAAGCTGGTCCGCGTCTTCGGCGCCGCCGGCGTGAAGGTGATACGCCTCGGCCTGCAGCGCACCGAAAGTTGCGAAAGCGACGTCGTCGCGGGCGCGTGGCACCCGGCGTTCGGCGAGCTCGTCTACGGCGAGCTTAAGTATGAGGATATGCGCCGCCGTTTTTGCGAAAGCCAACCGGAAAAAGGCGGGGTTTACGCCGTTTCATGCGGCAAAGAAAACGTCTCCGTTTACGTCGGGCAGAAACGCGGGAACTTCCTGCGCCTCGAAGCGGAGTTCGGCATTAAGATGAAAACCGACCTTTCCGGAGCGTATCCGGAGGGAAGCATAAGGAAACTATGACGAAAGGAGCGCCCCTCGGCAGGGCGGAAGACAGACAATGAGGCTGAAACAACTCGAAATACAGGGCTTCAAATCCTTCCCCGACCGGCTCAACATGGGCTTCGGCAAGGGAATAACCGCCATTGTCGGACCTAACGGCAGCGGTAAGAGCAACGTGTCCGACGCGATACGCTGGGTCCTCGGCGAGCAGTCGTCGAAGTCCCTGCGCGGCGTGAAGATGGAAGACGTCATCTTCAACGGCACCAGACGCCCCAACGGCACTCCTATGCGCAAGCCGCAGGGCTTCGCGGAGGTCACGCTCGTGCTCGATAACTCTGACCGCGTGCTTGCATACGACGATGACGAGGTCAACGTTACCCGCCGTTACTACCGTTCCGGCGAGAGCGAATACCTGATAAACAAAAAGCTCGTCCGCCTGAAAGACGTTTACGAGCTGTTCATGGATACCGGACTCGGCAGAGACGGCTACTCGCTGATAGGGCAGGGCAGGATCGCCGAGATCGTCGCCGCCAAGAGCGACGACCGCCGCGAGATTTTCGAGGAAGCGGCGGGCATCTCCAAATACCGCTACCGCAAGGAAGACGCCGAGCGCAAGCTGGCGCGCACCGAAGATAACCTTGTCCGCCTCCGCGACATAATCAGCGAAATCGAGAGCCGCATAGGGCCGCTGAAGGAGCAGGCGGAGAAAGCGAAGCAGTACAACGCATTCCGCGACGAGAAAAAAGAGCTCGAGATCGGGCTCTGGCTCGTCTGGATGGACAAAGCGAAGAAAAACACCGCCGACTACGACGGCAAGATCGCCGTCGTCAGAGAGCGCTACGACAATATAATAAAATCGGACGAGGATTTCGACAAGCAGATCGACGAAGCGTTCGACGACATGAACCGCATCACCGCCGAGATGGATACCCTCCGCCGCGAGGCCTCGGGCTTCGACGAGAAGGCGTCCGAGCTGCGCGAGCAGGCGGCGCTGCTTACGTACGACGCGGAAAAGAGCGCCGAGGCGTCCGAGAAGCTGAAAAACGAAATCGCCGCCGCAGAGGAAAAGGCGAACGAGCTTTTCGCCGCCGTCGACGAGCAGGAGGGCAAACTTAAGGAAATCTACGCCGGACGCGACGAAGTCTCCGCGCAGATCGAAGCGCTGCTCGCCGAGCTTGACTCCGTCGTCAGCGACGACGAGAAGGCGGGCGCGGAGATAAACGCGCTCGAAAGCAAGCTTTCCGCAAAAGAAATCGAGCTTACCGACCTGCGCATCGAGCTCAGCGGCTGCGAGCGTCTGCTCGACGAGTCGAAGCCGCGCGAGGAGCAGCTTGCGCAGCGCGAAGCGGAGGCGAAGGAAAAGCTCGCCGAAACGGAAAAACGCTGCGAAGCCGCCTCCGAAGTCAAGGAAGCGTGCGATAAAAAACTCCGCGCGAATATCAACTCCTGCATGGGATTCGATAAGCTTCTCGAGGCGAAGCGCACAAAACTTTCGCGTTTGGAAGAGGAGCAGAACCAGGCGCTCGTCAGATGCGACACCCTCAAGCACCGCGCCGACACCCTGCGCGATATGGAAAAGCACATGGAGGGCTTTGCCGGCAGCGTAAAGAGCATTTCCGACAGAGCGAAGGCCGGAGTCGTCAAGGGCGTCATCGGCACTGTCGCGGAGCTTATCAAAGTCGAGCCGAAATACGCCGTCGCCGCGGAAACAGCCCTCGGCGCCGGACTCCAGAACGTCGTCGTCAAGGATGAGGAATGCGCCAAACGCGCGATTGACGTCCTTCGCCGCGAAGGGCTCGGCAGGGCGACCTTCCTGCCGCTGACCTCCGTCAAAGGTAAAAAACTCTCCGAAGCCGGAGTTGACAAGTGCAACGGATTCATCGGTTACGGAACCGATATTGTAACCCACGATAAAGAGTATGCCGGAGTTATCTCGCACCTGCTCGGTACGACGGTCGTCGCCTCCGATCTCGACAAGGGAACGGAGATCGCGAAGAAGTATTCCTACCGCTTCCGTATCGTCACGCTCGACGGGCAGGTCATCAACGCGGGCGGCAGCTTCACCGGCGGCTCGCAGAGTAAGAGCAGCGGCATCCTTTCCCGCCGCAACGAAATCGACAAGCTCGAAAAGGAGCTTCTGACGGCGAAAAAGGCCGCCGACGAGCTTTCCGCCGCCGCCGAGGAGCAGCGCAACGCGCTCGCTTCTTCGCAGGCGGAATACGACGCGTTACGCGCCGAGCAGACCGCGCTCCGCGAGGATATACTCAAAGCGGAAGGCGAGCTGAGCCTGCACGAAGCCGCGCTTGAAGCGGCGCAGCAGGTTATCGAAAACGTCGCCTCCGAGCGCGAGAACGGCGAAGCGAACATCGCGAAGCTCAAGGCGCAGTCGGAAGCCGCGAAAAAGAGCATAGCCGCCGCAGAAAGCGAATGCGAAACGCTCCGCGCTGACCTCGCCGGACTCACCGAGGGCAGAAGCGGCATCGACGGCCGCCGCCGCGAGCTGACCGACAAGGTCAACGAGCTGAAGCTCAAAGTCAGCGAGGCGGAGATAACCGCCGCCGCGCAGCAGACGCGCATAAACGACACGAAGGCGCGCATCGCCGAACTTCATAATCAAAAAGACAACTACGAGCGCGAGCTGCGCGAAATCGCTGAAAAGACCGCGCAGTCTGAGGGCAAAGCGCAGGACGTCAGCGGCGAGATCGCCGAGCTGCGTCGGAAGGCGGAGGATAACCGCCGCAGAGCGGACGCGATGCTTTCCGAGCGCGAGAGCAGGGAACAGAGCATCGGCGTGCTCCGCCACCGCAAAGACAGCGTTTCCTCCGAACGCGACAGCGTCATTCGCGAGCTGACCACACTCGAAAGCAAACGCGCGAACATAGACGTCGAATACAAGAACATACTCGACAAGCTCTATGAGGAATACGGCATGACGCGCAACGAAGCGGAAGCCGTCGGCAAGCGCCCCGAGGAGTTGGGCAAAGCGCAGCGCCGCCTCAACGAGATAAAGAACGGCATAAAAGCCCTCGGCGACGTCAACGTCGGCGCCATCGAGGAGTACGCGGAGGTTTCCGAGCGCTACGAGTTCCTCGACGAACAGGTCGGCGACTGCGAGGAGTCGAAGAAACAGCTCCTCGGCATCATCAGCGAATGCACCGAATCCATGCGCGATATGTTCAACGAGCAGTTCGCCGTTATTAACAAGAACTTCGGCGAGGTCTTCACCGAGATGTTCGGCGGCGGCAACGCCTCGCTCGAACTCAGCAACGCCGATTCGCCGCTCGATTCCGGCATTGAGATAAAGGCGCAGCCGCCCGGCAAGGTCGTCAAGAACCTTTCGGCGCTGTCCGGCGGCGAGCAGGCGCTTGTCGCGATATGCATCTACTTCGCGATACTCCGCGCCCATCCGTCGCCCTTCTGCGTGCTCGACGAGATCGACACCGCGCTTGACGAAGCCAACGTCGGCAAGTTCGCCGATTTCGTCACGCAGATGAATGGCATTCAGTTCGTCGTCATCACCCACCGCCGCGGCACAATGGAGTCCGCGGACGTGCTCTACGGCGTAACGATGGAGGAGCCCGGCGTTTCCAAGGTCGTTTCGCTCGACATGAGAGAGCTCGAAAAGCAGCTCAAGGAGAAAAAGTAACCGAAAGGCAGCACAATGGGATTATTCGATAAACTCAAAAAAGGTCTGAAAAAGACCAAGGATTCAATATTCTCCGGCATCGGCTCGGTGCTCAAATCCTTCACCCGCATCGACGAGGAGCTTATGGAGGAGCTTGAGGAGATACTCATCACCTCCGACCTCGGCATGCCCGCGACGGAACACATCATGGGCGAGCTCCGCGCGAAAATAAAGTCCGAAGGGCTCAAGGATCCCGCCGACGTCACCGGCGCGCTCCGTCAGATAATGACGGAGATGATGGAGGATGAGCATATCGCTCTGAAGACCGATACGAAGCCCTCCGTCATTCTCGTCATCGGCGTCAACGGCGTAGGGAAGACGACCTCGATAGGAAAGATTGCCGCGATGTTCACTTCGCAGGGCAAAAAAGTCGTCGTCGGCGCTGCGGATACCTTCCGCGCCGCCGCCGTTTCGCAGCTCGAGATATGGGCGGAACGCGCGGGCGCCGCTATCGTCAAGCGCGCCGAGGGCTCCGACCCCGCCTCCGTCGTTTTCGATACCCTTTCTTACGCGAAGGCGAATAACTGCGATATCGTCATCTGCGACACCGCGGGGCGCCTCCACAACAAGAAGAACCTCATGGACGAGCTGGAAAAAATGTCGCGCATCATCGAGCGCGAATGCCCCGGCTGCGACAGGGAAAACCTGCTCGTCATCGATGCGACCACAGGCCAGAACGCGCTCATTCAGGCGCGCGAGTTCTCCAAGGTCACGCACCTGACCGGCATCGTGCTGACGAAGCTGGACGGCAGCGCGAAGGGCGGCATCGTCTGCGCTGTCAAGCTCGAAACGGGCGTGCCCGTCAAGTTCGTCGGCGTCGGCGAGCAGATTGACGACCTGATGCCGTTCGACCCCGAAATGTTCGCGAAAGCGTTGATAGAAGAATGAAGATAATCATCGGCAGCAACAACAAAAAGAAGCTCAAAGAGCTGCAGGCGCTGCTCGGCGAATACGGCGTGGAGCTCGTGACTCCGGCGATGCTCGGGCTGACGCTCGAGCCGGAGGAGACCGGCTCGACCTTCGAGGAAAACTCGCTGATAAAAGCGTCCGCCTTCGCTAAAGAAACGGGTCTGCCGTGCATCGCGGACGATTCCGGGCTCGAAGTCAAAGCGCTCGGCGGCAGACCGGGCGTGTATTCCGCGCGCTACGCGGGCGAGCTCGCGACCGACGGCGAAAAAATGGATAAGCTTCTCGGCGAGCTTGAAGGCGTTACCGACAGAGCCGCGCGCTTCGTCAGCGTCGCGACCTACTGCGCTCCCGACGGGACCGTGATACAGGCCCGCGGCGAATGCCCCGGCGAGATCCTGCTTGAAAAGCGCGGAACCAACGGCTTCGGCTACGACCCCGTATTCTTCTGCACCGAGGCGGGCGAATGCTTCGGCGAAGTGTCGCCGGAGGAGAAGGCGAAATACAGCCACAGAGGCCGCTCGCTCGCGCTTCTTAAAGAAAAACTCAGACCCATTCTGGAGGATAACAATGCTTAAAAGCAGTCAGCGCGCGAAGCTGCGCGCGATGGCGAACGGTATCGACCCCGTCGTCATAATAGGAAAAGACGGCCTCGGCGCGAACTTCACGCAGGCCGTGGACGAAGCGCTCGAAGCGCGCGAGCTTATCAAGGTCAAGCTGCTCGAGACCGCGCCCGTGACCGTGCGCGAGGCGGCGGATTTCGCCGCGCAAAGCACCGGCTCGGACGTCGTCCAGGTCATCGGAACGCGCTTCGTGCTTTACAGAAGACGCAAGAAGGAGCCGAAGATAATTGTCTGAGCATTCGGGTAAAATGGTAATAGGGCTTTACGGCGGCTCGTTCGATCCCGTGCATCGCGGCCACGTCCGCGTAGCGCGCGCGTTTGTCAAGCAGTTCAAGCCGGATAAGCTTATCATAATGCCTTGCCGGATGCCTCCGCATAAGGAAAAATCCGACGGCGGGAGCGATGAGCTCCGTTTCCGTATGCTTTCGGCCGTTTTCGCAAAAGATAAGAAAACGGAGGTTTCCGATTTCGAGCTGAAGAAAGAAGGCGTCAGCTACACGGTTGAAACGCTGCGTGAGCTGAAACGCCGCTATCCCGAAGCCGAGTTCATGCTCGTCGTCGGAACGGATATGTTCCTTACGCTCCGTGAGTGGAAGGAAGCCGCGGAGCTGCTTTCGCTCGCAACGCCCTGCGTCTACGCGCGCGGCGACAGCGCTGAAGAAACCGCCGCCTACGCCGCGGCGCTCGAGCGCGATTTCGGCGTGAAAACGCGGTATATCAAGGGCGCCGTAGACGACGTTTCGTCGACCGAGCTTCGCGACAAAATAGCGGAAGATATCGGCGTCGGCCGCATGATGCCCCGCGCCGCGCGCAAGCTTATCGACGCCGTAGGCGCCTACCATTCCGAAACCTACCGGCTCGAAGTCTACCGCGCCGAATCCGAACGCAGCGTCGAGAGGAAGCGCTTCCTGCATATTCTCCGCGTCGAAAAAGCCGCCATAGAACTCGCCGAGCATTACGGCGAAAACGTCTTCAAGGCGCGCGCCGCCGCGCTGCTCCACGACGTAACGAAGCGCAAAAGCGCTGAGGAGCAGCAACGCATGGCCGAGGAGTTCGGCATTCCCGGCGCCGGGGAGTTCGTCAAGAGTCCGAAGGTCGCCCACGCCTTTACCGCCGCCGGCTACGCGGAGCACCGACTTTACGTCGACGATCCCGATATCCTTGACGCGATCCGCTACCACACGACCGGCCGCGCGGGAATGAGCCGTCTCGAGAAGATAATCTTCCTCGCCGACGGCATAGAAGAGGGAAGGACCTTCGCCGGCGTTGATGAGATACGCGCCGCGGCTTTCGAGGACCTCGACAAAGCGATGCTTATCTCGCTTGAAAAAACAAAGGAAAAAATAGACGGCAAGGGCGCTTATCTGCACCCGTACACCGCCGAAGCCATAGATTATTTCAGAAATGCGGCGAAATAACGCTCTGCCGCGAATATCGAAAGGACCCTGTTGTAAAAATGAGCACCCACCAGAAGTCGAAAAGCAAGCAGTATCTTGCGGAAAAGAGAAGAGAGCACAAAGGCGCGCACGTCAAAACGCGCGAGAAGAAGCAGATGAATAAAAAGGATAAGCGCCTGCTTATCATTCTTGTTTCCGCTATAGTCGTGCTGACGATCTGCGTCGGATTGCTGCTGACGTGGCTGCTCAACGGCTCCATCTTCAAGGAGAAGATCGAAAACGGCAGCGGTTACAGCAACGCGCTCCCCATAGACGACAACGGCGAATGGGCGGATATCGATATCCAGACGCCGGACGATATGAAGGACGGGCGCACGCAGAAGGAAAACGTTTACACCTTCCTTTGCTGCGGCGTCGACCTTGACAGCATCCACGCCGATACGATAATGCTCGTTACGCTCGATATGAACACCAAAACCGCGAACGTTCTCCATATCCTGCGCGACACTTTCGTTCACATGAACGAAAAGAACTACAAGATCAACACATTCTACGCCCGCAAGAAGAGCGACGGAATGCGCCAGATAATCTATAACCGCATGGGCATCTACCCGAATTATTACGTCACTCTGAACTTCAAGGCGTTCCGCAACATCGTCGATATAATCGGCGGCGTTGATATCGACGTTCCTTTCGATATGAGATACTCCGATCCGACGCAGGGATTGAATATAAATCTTAAGAAAGGATTCCAGCATCTGAACGGCGACCAGGCCGAGCAGTACGTCCGTTACCGCAAGGGGTCCGGCGGCGACGGAAGCGACGAAAGCAGGCAGAAGCGTCAGGAACAGTTCCTCACCTCGTTCATGCAGACCTGTATCGACACCTGCGCCGACAATCCGGCAAAAGCGTTTGATATCCTTTCGCAGATGATCGAGCATATGAATACGAACCTTTCCATTTCGGAGCTCGTTACCTTCGCTCATTACGGAATGGAAATCGGCGTTGAAAATATCCATTTCCACACGCTGCCCGGCGAGTATAAATACCTCGGCAAGACCTGCTTCTATCAGGGCTACAGCGAAGCGACGCGCAAGCTTCTCAACCAGTATATCAACCCGTACGAACAGTCGCTTACCGCAAGCAGGGTAAACTTTGACGATCCCGCGGACTACGGCTCGCCTTACGATCCCGACGCCGATTCCGACGGCAGCGGCTCCGGCGACGGAGACTCCTCGAGCGAGGAGGAAGAGGACGATCCGCACTCCTCCGAAGACGACCCGTCCTCCTTCGACGTTGTCGACGAAAGCTCGTCCTCCGCGGCCGACGAAACGGAATCCTCGTCGTCCGAGGGCGAATGATACGGAGCGTCCGCAATAAACGAATATCACAATACCGAAAAGGAGTGTTAATATGAAAGAGAAAAACCCGATTCTTGAAACCGCCGTCAAAGCGCTGAACGCGAAGAAGGGCGTCGATATCGAAGTCATCGACGTTTCCGGTCTGACGAACATCGCCGATTGGTTCGTCCTCGCCAGCGGCACGAGCAACATCCATGTCAAGACGCTCGTCGACGAGGTCGAGGAGCAGCTCAAGCAGGAGCAGGGGATAGACCCCAAGCGCGTCGAGGGTTACCCGACGGCGCAGTGGATACTTATGGATTACGGCGACGTCATCGTCCACGTTTTCCACCCCGAAGCGAGAGAGTTTTACAGTCTTGAACGCCTTTACAGCGAAGGCGCGAGAATGGAAATAGAAGATAAATAATCATTTGAGAAAAGAGCTTTAAAATGGGATACGATTTCAAAGCAATAGAAAAGAAATGGCAGGATAAATGGGACGAACTCAAGCCCTTCGCCGCCGTTACCGGCAGCGATAAGCCGAAGTTTTACGCGCTCGTCGAGTTCCCGTACCCTTCGGGAGCCGGTCTGCACGTCGGTCATCCGCGTTCCTACACCGCGCTCGACGTCATCGCGCGCAAGCAGCGCCTGAGCGGCTATAACGTCCTTTACCCGATGGGTTGGGACGCCTTCGGCCTGCCGACCGAAAACTACGCGATAAAGAATAAGATCCACCCCGAGATCGTTACGCGCAACAACATCGCGCGTTTCAAGAGTCAGCTTAAGTCGCTCGGCCTTTCCTTCGACTGGGACAGGGAGATAAACACCACCGACCCCGATTACTTCAAGTGGACGCAGTGGATATTCCTCAAGCTCTTCGAGCACGGGCTCGCGTATAAAAAGGAGATGGCGGTCAACTTCTGCACCTCCTGCAAATGCGTGCTCGCCAACGAAGAAGTCGTCGGCGGCGTCTGCGAACGCTGCGGCAGCGAGGTCGTCCGCAAGACCAAGAGCCAGTGGATGCTGAAGATCACCGAGTACGCCGAGCGCCTGCTGAACGACCTTGACGGCGTGGATTACATAGAGCGCGTCAAGACGCAGCAGCGCAACTGGATCGGGCGCTCCAAGGGCGCGGAGGTCGATTTCACGACGACCGCGGGCGATACGCTCCGCATTTTCACGACGCGTCCCGATACGCTTTTCGGCGCGACCTACATGGTCATAGCGCCGGAGCATCCGCTCATAGATAAGTGGAGCGACAAGCTCGCGAACTTCGACGCGGTGCTCGTTTACCGCGAAGAAGCGGCGCATAAGTCCGATTTCGAGCGCACCGAAGTCGCCAAGGACAAGACCGGCGTCAAGCTCGAGGGCGTTGCGGCTGTCAACCCCGTCAACGGCAAGGAAATACCGATATTCATCTCCGACTACGTGCTTATTTCCTACGGCACCGGCGCCATTATGGCGGTCCCGGGCCACGATACGCGCGACTGGGAGTTTGCGAAGAAGTTCAACGTCCCGATCATCGAGGTTGTCAAGGGCGGAAACGTCGAAGAAGCCGCATTCACCGACTGCGAAACGGGCATAATGGTCAATTCCGGCTTCCTTGACGGGCTTTCCGTCGAGGAGGCGAAAAAGAAGATCGTCGCATGGCTGACGGAGCAGGGAATAGGCGAAGAAAAGGTCACCTACAAGCTGCGCGACTGGGTATTCTCCCGTCAGCGCTACTGGGGCGAGCCGATCCCGATCGTCCATTGCGAGCATTGCGGCTACGTTCCCGTGCCGGAGGATCAGCTTCCGCTGCGTCTGCCGGAGGTCGAAAGCTACGAGCCCTCCGACGACGGTTCCTCGCCGCTTGCGAAGATAGATTCCTGGGTGAACACGACCTGCCCGAAGTGCGGCGCTCCCGCGAAGCGCGAGACCGACACGATGCCGCAGTGGGCGGGCTCGTCGTGGTACTTCCTGCGCTACTGCGACCCGCACAACGACAAGGCGCTCGCCTCTAAAGAAGCGCTCGATTACTGGTCGCCCGTCGACTGGTACAACGGCGGCATGGAGCATACCACGCTGCACCTGCTCTATTCGCGCTTCTGGCATAAGTTCCTTTACGACATCGGCGTCGTTCCCACCGCCGAGCCCTACGCCAAGCGCACAAGCCACGGCATGATCCTCGGCGAAGGCGGGGAGAAGATGTCGAAATCCCGCGGCAACGTCGTCAACCCCGACGACATCGTGAACGAATACGGAGCCGATACGCTCCGCCTTTACGAGATGTTCATCGGCGATTTCGAGAAGGCGGCGCCCTGGTCCTCGCAGAGCATCAAGGGCTGCAAGCGCTTCCTCGAGCGCGTTTACGCGCTTCCCGAGCTCCTCGCCGAAGGGGAAGGGTACGGCAAGCTTGAAAAGAGCTTCAACCGCACTGTCAAGAAGGTATCCGAGGATATGATGTCGCTGAAGAGCAACACCGCGATAGCCGCGCTGATGGAACTTCTCAACGAAATCGCCGCCGAAAAGGCGATAACCGCCGACGGACTCAAAACCTTCCTTATCCTGCTCAATCCGCTCGCTCCGCACATCACCGAAGAGCTCTGGGAGCAGAATAACTTCGGCGGCTATATACATCAGCAGAGCTGGCCGGAATACGACGAAAGTAAACTCGCGGACGACGTCGTCGAAATCGCGGTGCAGGTGAACGGCAAGCTGCGCGGCACCGTCGAGATTCCCGCGGACGCGTCAGACTCCGAAGCGATCGCCGCCGCGAAGGCGAACGACAGGATCGCCGCCGAGCTCGCAGGCAAGCAGATTATCAAGGAAATCTTCGTAAAGGGCCGTCTTGTGAACATTGTCGCAAAATAATTGCATTTTTTTACAAAAAACTCTTGACAATCGACCGAGACCCGTTTATAATACTAATAATTCTATAACGAGTAGTAGGATATGATTTACGCAAGGGAGGGAAAATGAATGTCAGAAATCAAACTCAAGGATAATGAATCGCTGGATAATGCCCTGCGTAGATTTAAGCGCTCCTGCGCTAAGGACGGTATCCTCTCCGAGGTACGCAAGAGAGAGCATTATGAAAAACCTTCCGTGAGAAGGAAGAAGAAGTCGGAAGCGGCGCGCAAGAGAAAGTTCAAGTAAGGCGAACGCTTTCGGATTTCACGCGAATAAAAAGCGGGGAGCCACCCCGCTTTTTTTGTATGATAAACGCCGCGGACCGGGCGCATTTATCCCGACCTGCCGCGGCTGAACGGAGAACGATTTGAAGCTTTTTACCCCTGACGCGCGCAAAAACAGAATAACCGATATCGACGTCGGGCTGCTTGAACAGCTCGGCGTTAAAGGCGTTATCGTCGACCTCGACAACACCCTCGGCGGTTACGACGATCCGCTCCCGCCCGACGACGTTATCGCGTGGGCTGCCGGAATAAAAGACGCCGGCTTTGCGCTGTATATCGTTTCAAACAACTCGCACAAACAGCGCGTTTCCGCTTACGCGGAGGCGCTCGGCGTGCCGTGGAAGCACATGTCGGCGAAGCCGCTTACTTTCAAGCTCCGCCGCGCCGCGAGGGAAATGGGGCTTAAGCGCCGCGAGATATGCAGCGTCGGAGACAAGGTGCGGACCGACCTCATCGGCGGCAGACTCGCCGGAATGAAAACGCTGCTCGTGACCCCAGTATCGAAGCTTAAAAAGCAAGGCGAATAGAGGTAGTTATGTGGTATTTCGGAACCGCGGGAACTCCCGACGGATATAACGGAAGCGGCTCGGTCTGGTACGTTTCCTGGCTCAAAAACAGAGGGCTGAACGCCTTTGAATACCAGTGCGGCAGGGGAGTCCGTCTTTCGCAGGAGACCGCGGAGGGCTTGAAAACCGCCGCCGAAGTGAACGGGATACGCCTTTCGCTCCACGCGCCGTATTTCATCTCGCTCAGCTCCGTCGATCCGCAGAAACGGCTGAACAGCGTCGACTACATACTTCAGTCCGCGGCTGCCGCGCAGGTTATAGGCGCGGGCAGGATAATCGTCCATTCCGGCAGCGTTTCCGGCATGGAACGCGGTGAAGCGTTCGCGCTCGCCTTGGAGACGATGAAGCTCGCGATTGCGGCGCTCGACGACGCGGGGCTCGGACATATCGCTATCTGCCCGGAAACGATGGGCAAGCAGAACCAGCTCGGCACCGTCGGCGAGGTCTGTGATTTCTGCCGTCTCGACGAGCGGCTGATACCCTGCGTCGATTTCGGACATCTTTACGCGCGCTCGCTCGGCGCCGTCGAGGGTTATGAGGCCTCCGCCGCCGTGCTTGACGAAATAAAAAACGCGCTCGGAACGGAGCGCATGCGTAACCTTCACATTCACTTTTCGCATATCGAGTTCACCGCCGGCGGCGAAAAGCGCCACCTGAACTTCCGCGACGGGCAGTTCGGGCCGGATTTCGAGCCGCTTTGCCGCGCGCTCGAGGACGCGGGCGCGGAGCCGGTCATAATCTCCGAATCCGCGGGAATGCAGGACGAGGACGCGCTCGAAATGATGCGCATACATACAAACAGATAACGGAGGGCTGTCAATGAATACCTACAAGAGATTTGCCGAACGCATAAAGGGAAAGGCGGACGCCGTCGTCGCGTTTTCGCCGATAAACCGCCGCTGGCTGACCAACTTCAAATCCACGGCCGGCTACGTCGTCGTGACGCCGGAAAGGTGCTGCCTCGGCGTCGATTTCCGCTACATCGAGGCGGCTAAAAAGGCGGGCGCGGAAGCGGGAATAGAGGTCTTCATGTATGAAAAACCGCTCGAATCCCTCGCCAAACTGCTCTCGGACATAGGCGCGGAAACGATCGGCTACGAAGAGGAATACATGACCGTCGCGCAGTTTAAGAACTTCAAAAACGCGCTCGGAAAATACAGATACGTCGGCGTTTCCTCGTTCTTCACGCAGGAGCGCGCCGTCAAGGAGCCGTTCGAGATCGAGCGCATGGTCAAGGCGCAGGAGATAACCGACAAGGCGTTCCTATACGCGCTTTCGATAATCCGCACCGGCATGACCGAAAGACAGCTCCGCAACGAGATCGACACCTACTTCATAAAAGCCGGCGCCGACGGAAACGCCTTCGAGTCGATAGTGCTTTCAGGCGAAAACACCTCCCGTCCGCACGGAGTCCCCGGCGACAGAGAGTTTCGTACCGGCGACCTTATCCTCATGGACACCGGCAGTATGTTCGACGGCTACTGCTCCGACATGACGCGCACCGTCGCGCTCGGATACATCAAGGACGAAGCAGTCGAGGCGTACAACGCCGTTCTCGCGGCGCAGGAGATCGCGCTGAACAGCATAAAAGCCGGCGAAAAAGCCGCCATGATGGACAAGGCGGCTCGCGACGTATTGGCTTCTTACGGCTGGACAAAGGAGTTCGGGCACTCGCTCGGACACGGCGTCGGACTTGAGATCCACGAGAGTCCCTATCAGAGCACCGCTTCAAAGGATATCCTCAGACCCGGCAACGTTGTCACGGTCGAGCCCGGCGTTTATTTCGAGGGCAAGTTCGGCATTCGCATCGAGGATATGGTGCTCGTTACCGAGGGCGGACTGAGGAACTTCACCGGCTCGAAAAAGCAGCTTATAGTAGTTTGACGAAATCCGGCTCCGGCACGGAAAAACTCTTTCCGTCGAGGTAGCCGAGCGCTCCGCCTTCGCCGCCGAAATCGAAGGTGACGGAAACGGCGCAGAGCGCCTGATACTTCCGCCCGCTCCTGCGGTAAAGGTCGTTGCTGCCGTACTTGCCGTCGCCTACGAGCGGATGCCCGATATGCGCCATGTGGGCGCGTATCTGGTGCGTCCTGCCCGTCAGCAGGTCGACGGAGAGCAGGGAAACGGAGCCGTTTGTTTTCAGCGTTTCATATCGTGTTATCATTGTCAAAGCGCCCTTTGCCGGTTCGTCCGTAACGAAGGAGCGCTTTTTCGTTTCGTCCTTGCGGATATACGCCTTCAGCGTCGCGCTCTTCGGTTCGGGAACGCCGTGGACGAGGCAGAGATAGCGCTTGTGTACGCGCCTTTCGGCGATCATCTCGTTCATGACGCGGAGCGCCTCGGCGTTTTTCGCGACGATAACTATGCCGCTCGTGTTGCGGTCGATTCGGTTGCAGAGCGCGGGGGCGAAGGAGTTTTCGGCGTCGGGGTCGTATTCGCCGGAATCCGCGAGCATTTTCGTGACGCGCGCGATCAGCGTATCCGCGTCGCCGTTCTCGTCGTTGTGGACGGATAGCCCGACGGGTTTGTTGACGAGCATCACGTTTTCGTCCTGATAAACGACGTCGACGGGCGGCAGGTCAGCGACGGAGCGCTCCTTTTTCGCGAGCACGTCGTCGTTGAGAAAGACCGAAACGACGTCGCCTTCGCAGAGCCGCGAAGACGGCTCGCAGCGCTTGCCGTTGAGCTTTATATGCTTCGTGCGGACGGAGCGGTAAAGCAGCGACTGCGGCATTTCCGGGAACGCCTTGCTTATGAACTTGTCAAGACGCTGGCCGGCGTCGTTTTTGCCGATAGTCAGTTCCTTCACGAGTTTGCAACTCCTTTCGCTAAAATATTAGCATATTTTGACGGAAAATAAAAGCAAAATCTTCCTTTTTTTACGCTTTTGTAGTATAATAGACAACGGTGATCGTTTATGCCTGCAAAAAAGAACATACACTCAGGTCACAGAGACAGAGTCAGGGACAGGTTCACGGCAGACGGCCTTGAGTCATTTGCCGACCATAATATCCTTGAGCTGATACTGTTCTATTCCGTGCCGCGCAGGGATACGAACGAGCTCGCGCACAGACTGCTCGAGCATTTCGGCTCGATATCCGCGGTTTTGGATGCGAGCGTCGAGCGGCTTACCGAGGTCCCGGGAATCACATACAGCACCGCGGTGCTGCTGCACCTGTTTCCCGCGGTCTACAAGCGATATGAACTTTCAAAGTACGCTTCCGGAACGGATTTGAACAATATTAACGCTTTGTACAATTACGTTTCGGGGTTGTTTATAGGAGAAAGTGAAGAAGCGCTGTTCGCCGTGTGTCTTGACGGACAGAACAGACTCATATGCAGCGAAAAGATTTCTTCCGGCTCAGTTAACGCGACGGCGGTATCCGCCGGAAAAATACTGGACTGTGCGCTTCGGAACAAGGCGGCGGGTCTGGTTATCGCGCATAACCACCCCGGAAACAACGCAATGCCTTCGGGTCCCGATATCTACTCTACCGATAGCATTAATAAAGCGCTCGAGGCGGCAAAGATTATGCTTCAGGATCATATTATCGTAGGCGGGGACGGGAAGATATCGTCGATGCGCGCCCTTGGATATATCGGATACTGACGGAGATTCAATATGAGTGAACTTTTGAGGATTCAGAAAATATTCCGCCGTTTGCGGGTGCTGTTTATTATTTGCGCGGCGCTCTGTTTCGTGCTGTCCGCGCTTGCCGCGTGCGCCGCGGTCGTGTGGGGGATAAAGGGCGATACGTATCTTTCGGATGGCGGATTCCTTGCGCGTATAGCGGAAGCGCTCGATTTCGGCGATTACGGCGGAACGCTCGGAGTTTTCATAATGGACGCGGTATCATTCTTTGCGCTCGGATTTCTGCTTCTTGCGTCGGCGAGCTGTATGCGGGGCGAGCTGAAGGAAGGAACGCCTTTTACGGAAAAGGGCGCCGACCGCATGCGCCGGCTCGGATTTATCATCTTTTTCGTTTCGCTCGCCACGGAGATGGCGGCGGTGATAATTCGCGAGACGTTTTCCGCGCCGGCGGCCGAGAGTCTCGGAATTGTTGGCGGAATGGCGACAGGCCTGGCGCTGATTATAATGACTCCCGTGATCCGCTACGGCGTTATTTTGCAGGATATGCTGATGCTCAACGACCTGACGCCGCAGGAAATAGAAATCCTGGAGACGCCGCCGCTCTATGAAAACGGCGAACCCGAGCCGCAACCGGAGGAAACTCCGCAGCCGGAAGAAACCGTTCCGCCGGAAGCGGAAGAGATGAAAGCCGAATAAAACGCAAGGCGGACCAAACGGCCCGCCTTAATTATTGTATACATATTTCACAGAAATAGTCTACCGCGGTGTTTTTCGCCCTGCATCGTGCCGCGGCGGCGGAACTCCATGTCTATGGCGTTCAGAACCTCGCGCTTGCGGCGACTCCAGCGGGGAGCGATAAGGTCCTCGCCCTTGCCGTCGCCGGTGACGCGCTCGAATACCGTTTCCGGCGGAAAAAGCTCGATCTGGCTTACGACGGTCGAGACGTATTCCTCCTTCGTCATCGTCTCGAATCCGCCATCGGCGTAGAGTTTTTCGAGCGGAGTGCCTTTCAGCACGTGCAGAAGGTGTATCTTTACGAACTCCGGCTTCATAGCGGCGAGCGTTTGCGCCGTGCGCAGCATATCGCTTTCCGTTTCGCCGGGCAGCCCGTCGATAATATGCACGCAGACGGGTATCCCGCGCGCCCGCAGTTTCATGAATCCCTGCCCGAACTCCGCGAAGCCGTGCCCTCGGTTCATTTTCGCCGCGACCTCGTCGTTGACCGTTTGCAACCCTAACTCGACCGTCAGAAACGTCCGCCGCGCAATATCGGCGAGCGCGTCGCATACGTCGTCCGGCAGGCAGTCCGGCCGCGTGGCGACCGAAAGTCCGACAGCCCCGGAAAAACTCAGCGCCTCCTCCCAAAGCGCAAGCAGCCGTGGCAGGGGAGCGTACGTTCCCGTGCCCGCCCGGAAATAGGGAATAAACGCGTCCGCGCGCCATTTCGCGCGCATGACCGCGCGCTGCGCCTCAAGTTGTGCAGTAACTCCGCCTTCGGCGCAGAAGTCGCCGCTTCCGCTTCCGGAGCAGAAGGCGCAGCCGCCGAATCCCTTCGTTCCGTCGCGGTTGGGGCAGGTGAAACCGCCGTCGACTGACAGCTTCGCGACCTTGCGGCCGAAGCGCTTCCGCAGATAAAAGTCATAAGTGTGATAGCGTTTTCCGTTGTCGCTGAAAATGAACTGCGTATCCACGGCGCGCTCCTTTCGTTTGATATCCCGATTATATCACCGAAACGCCTTTTATGCAACTGTTGACTTATGCGGCGTGTGATGGTATAATCCGTTTGAGGAGTTGAAGCTGATGAAAATCTCCGTTATCGGTGCCTCGAATATAGATATTTGCGGACGCGCCGCGTCCGGTTTCGTGCCGCACGATTCGAATCCGGGCGGTGTAACCGTTTCGCTCGGAGGCGTCGGAAGGAACGTTTCGCACAACCTGCGTCTTCTGGGGCAGGACGTTTCGTTTTTTACCGCGATCGGCGGCGACGAACACGCCGAGCGCATCGCAAAGGATTGCGCGATGCACGGCGTCGATCTTTCCCACGCGCTCTACCGTCCGGATATGCGCAGCTCGATCTACCTGTGCGTCAATGACGCCGAGGGCGAACTGGTCGCGGGCATATCCGATATGCCGCTTTCGGAAGCGATAACGGTCGAATACCTCGAACGCGAGCTCGGGCATATCAACGACGCGGACGCGGTCGTTTTCGATACGAACCTTTCCGCCGAAGCGATGGAGTTCCTTATGGCGCGCTGCGTTCCGCCGCTTTTCGTCGACTGCGTTTCGCGCGTAAAAGCGGAGCGCCTGAAAACCGCGCTCGAAAACGGCGGCAGCGTTTTCACGCTTAAGGCGAACAGATACGAGGCGGAGGTGCTTTCCGGCGTCGAAGTCAACGGCGGGGAAGCGGCGCTCGAAGCCGCGAAACGCATGCTTTCGCTCGGCGCGGAGCGCGTTTTCCTTACGCTCGGCGCGGAAGGCGTCTGCTGCGCGGATGCGGGCGGCGCGTTCCTGCTGCCCGCGCTTCCGACGAAGGTCGCGAACGCC